>CABUVL010000003.1 GCA_902495005.1 uncultured Verrucomicrobiota bacterium
GCTCAACGGCTCAACGGCTCAACGGCTCAACGGCTCAACGGCTCAACGGCTCAACGGCTCAACGGCTCAACGGCTCAACGGCAAATAAGGCTTAATGCCTTCATAACCGCCCTTTTATTTTATTTGGTTGGATGGATTTCCAGCTACGCTTATACGCCTCCGTTTTATAACAAATGTAAGTTTTTCATATCTAATTATAGGTTTTGTTTTTATGAAAATACCTGTGCTTGGCATAATGCTTATTACAGTGCTTTTGGAAATAGGACGAGTGATATTGCTTGTCCAGGTTGTATGGTGGATCATAACGGCGATTTGTTTTTTGTCGCATTGGATCCTGATATGGATATTTCTGATTATCGTTGTTGTTTGGATTGTTATAAATATACTAAGGACGGAACTTCGTACGCAAACAGAAAATTTCTTCGTCCGGCTGAACTTTTAGATAAAGATTCTTGGGCAGATGAACCGACTTCTTCACTTTCAGATTATTATAAACAGTTCCTTTGGATGGCAGCGACACCATCAATCGCGTATGAATCAGTTGCTTCAGATTATGTTTATGTTGTTTTTTATGTTATGCCGATTCGATTTTGGCAGAGCGGTGGAAGTATTGAAGGTTTTCTATTTATAAAAATTAAGAAATCAGACCTGAGTGTTGTTTCAAATAAGTTGAAAGATTATGACCCAAATCTTGGGTTTGACGGTTTCCCAACTTTGGGCAAGGAGACTAATCGACTTGGATATATTAGCTATTGTAATTCTAACATTGCATCTGTTTATTATTTTAATAAATATTCTGGATATACCAGAGGTACTCTTTCATTAAAAGGTGAGGTGTATTTGGCAGATCTTTCTTCCTTTAATGGAGTTAAAAATTATTCCAGTGAATCAAATAACTTAATGACATTTGAGAGGATATTAACGCATGAAGGCAGTACGTATATGTTGATAATGAGAAATGGCTATTATCAGTATGTATATTCGATAGATAATGATGGGATTGTAGGATATGTTGGACACAGTGTATGGGGAAACAATTTGCATTCAAGTTCTTGGAATACGGATGTTTGCAACTATCACTCAGATTTGGGCTTGGTTACAGCCAAGGATGGGACAAAGATATTTTTATTAATGATGCTGTCTTACGGTAATAGATGTTCTTCAATGCAGAGTGAAAATAAAGGTACGTCAACTTGGTCCACTAATAAAGCCCCTTGTGGAATGAATAATGTTGTATTACATATAGAATCATCAACCAGTGGAGGTAATTGGACGGGAGGTCCTGAAAATGTGATTTATACGACGAATATATCTTGTTGTAATGCCTCTACCTCCGATACGTGTTCAGAAGCGACCTTGTACAAAAATACGCACAAGTTTGTAGTGTACAAAGATTACATTATCTACGCGTACTGTTATCCCGGTAAATCCAAGCAACTTATTCTGGGGGCTGCAAGGTATTATATCGATAGTCAACATCAGTTCCATTTGCTGACAAAGACAGAATTTCGAGACAAGGATGGCAACAGCTTTGGAACATTGACGAATTGTGACAGACTCGTCTTTATGGATATCAAGGATGGCCACTTGTGGCTCGTGTGGAAAAGCTCTGATCTTTGCTTTAGGATGATGTACGTCAATGCCCAAGATGTTATCGACGCCAGCATATGAAGAGTGCCAGCCAATAGCAAAACTTTGATCTAACAAGTGATGTTTTTGCGGCTGGGAGCATTTTGATTAAAGCAATGCGATCCACGCTAAATGTCGATGGGCGTGTACAAAGTTTGTGCACCAAGTGCATTGATGGTAGTAATGAAACAATTGCACCATCTTCAATCGTACAGAAGCTTATGAGCACCCATCGGCGCTTAGCACTTACAAGTTTTGATGCCCCATCGGTGATGGAGGGTCCTCTCCAAGGGGGCAAAGATGAGTTTTTCTGCCGAAAACCCAATGGCAATAATGACGGCAATCACACCAATCACTTGGTCCATCGCCTGCATCTCGCGACCGTAATGAAGCAGCTGGCCGATGCCGATTCCGCTGATGGCACTGACGTAAATTTCAGCCGACATGAGCGATCGCCAGGCAAACGCCCAACTTTGTTTCATTCCGGTGACGATGGACGGTAAGGTCGCGGGTAACATCACTGTCCACCATAAGCTGAAGCCACGCGCCCCCATCGTTTGGGCCGCTTTGATGTACAAACTGGGGACTTGACGTACGCTGAGTTCCGTCGATATAATGAGCGACCACAAGGATCCCATAACAACGACAAATAAAATCGCTTTGTCCGTTTGCCCAAACCAGAGTAGGGTGAGGGGTACCCAACAAATGCTGGGTAAGGTTTGAAATCCTAAGGCGAGATTCCCAATCGTCATCTTAATAAAGTCAAAGCGATAACACAGCATCCCTATAGGAATGCCAATAAAGCTGATCGTATACCCCAAAAAGAGACGTTTTAGGGTGATGAACGTTGCGTGTAAAAGCGTACCATCGGCAACCGCATTCCACAAAAATTTGATGACTTGCAGCGGGGTTGGAAAGATGAGGTCGGAATACAAACCACAGTCGTAGGCCGCTTGCCAAAGAATAAGACATAAGAGGAAATAAGCGCTGTTTTTCACCCAAGCGCTCAATCGAATCTGTTTGTTGTTCATTGGAAAGTTCATTGGAGAGTCGTGTGCTTGTTTTTAAAAAATAGTTGTGTTGTTATTGCGGAATACGGACGTTAATTCGTCGGCCAGCTTAGAGACAGACGTGTCGTACAGGTAACGTGGATAGGCTAGGTCAATGCGTACATCTTTTAATACCGTGCTGGGTTGTTGGGATAGAACAATGACACGCTGGGAAAGAACAACCGCTTCACGTACGTTGTGGGTGACCAGTAAGATCGTTTTATGCTGCATGTTCCAAATTTTTTGGACATCTTTGTACAGTTGTTCACAACTGAGTGAATCGAGTGCACTAAAAGGTTCATCCATAAGTAGAATCTGCGGATTCGGTGCAAGCGCGCGGGCCAGTGCAACCCTTTGCTTCATTCCTCCAGAAAGTTCGTGAATGTGTGCGTGCGCAAGATGCGACAACCCCACCATGTGCAGGTAACTGAGCGCCACCGCTTCGTGATCGGATTTTGCCAGATTTTTTTTAAATTTTAATCCATAGCGGACATTGCCAAGGACATCGTACCACGGAAATAGAGCCGCCTCTTGGAACAACATCATGCGATGCCGCTCAGGCTGTTCAACGTTGTCTTCATTGACGATAATTTTACCCTCTTCGCAGGGGATAAAGCCTGCAATCATGTTGAGCAGGGTGGTCTTTCCACAACCACTTGGCCCCAATATGGACACAAATTCACCTTTCGTTACTTTGAACGAAATGTCATTTATAACCTTAACACGCGTACCGTCCCTCACACGGAACTTACTTACATGGTCAAGTTGAATTTTTACACCATCCATGGCTTACTCTTGTATTAAGTAACTTGACCGAAGCGGCTTGCAAAAACAAAAATTACCATTCCATTTGTCTTTGAATGGCTACATTGGCTTCTTCATTTTGGAATACAACACACTCACAGATACCTTAATCTGTGGTGCACTCCTCCAAAGATTACTTGTCTTTAATTTCTCTGTGCAAGGTGTGACGCTTCAGAAATTTGTTGTACTTCATCTTTTCAACCTTTTCGGTTTGAAGTTTTTTGTTACGCGTCGTCATGTAACGAGAAACTGGCTTTCCCTCTTTGCGTGCCTCTGTGCATTCAATGATAACATGTTCTCTTGGCATAAGCTTTATATGTGTTAATGGGTTTAAACTTAAAATTCATCAAAACTTTTTCAATAGAAAAGTGCGAGAATTTTTTACACAAACGGTGAAACAATTTGATGCGCCAGCATATTTTTATAAAAAATACGCGCTTAATGCTTGCCGTTTTATAAAGATACTTTGAAAATAGAATAATGCAGTATACGTATTTTCATGCCGTTAATTATCAAGCGGATGATACAATTTTGAAACGCTTGATAGGGGCTTATGGCATCCTATTTGTTTGCATGAAAATTATGAACGTATGGTTCGGCAGCTACTGGATCGAAGAACAGTTGGCACTTTCTTTTTCAAGTTTGTGTCGAGGAAAATTATGGACGTTGCTGACGTATTCTTTTTTGCACGCTACATTTTTGCATTTTTTGTTTAATAGCTTGGTCCTCTACTTTTTGGGACGTTTCCTCTTGTTGTATGAGCTAACTCCCAAGAAATTATTAATCATCTTCACGGGTGCAATCCTTTCGGGCGCCGTCGTGTGGTTGTGCGTGCACGGCAAACATAATTACTTGTTGGGCGCGTCCGCAGGCGTGATGGGCTTGTTGGCTTACATGTGCCACAGCTTCCCTGAAAAAACCATGAGTGTGCTGATATTTTTTGTCTTCCCTCTGCAAATTAAAGCCCGTTGGCTCATTTATTGCACTTGGTGGTATGAATTGGCCAGCTGTATGCTTTACGAGATGCAGGACACTTCGTACGTCGCCAATTCCGCGCACCTTGGGGGAATGTTGTTCGGGTATTTGTGGTTTCTGGGCCAAAAGTACTTCGAGGGCCGTCGAGACACTTTGCCCAAGGCACCGGTGAGGTCGAATTACAAAGTGCACATCGAAAATAATTGTGAAGAGGATGATCAACATATTGCGTCAATCGTTTTAAAAAAATTGAAAAATCAGGGCATTGGTTCTCTCTCTGACGAAGAGAGGCGGTGGCTTGAAAGATATCGAAAATTTTAATTTATATGCGAAAGAGAATTGTTTCTTGGAGTGTTTTGTTTTGTAAAAGCGTATTTTTATTGGCTGTCTTGTTGTACTATTTTAACGGTAGGTCCTGGGTACAAGCCAAGAGAGCGTCACATTTGAGGAAGGAGGATGGGCAAGATAAGGTTTTTGTACAGACGGCGACGATGCGTACGGAAACGATTTTTTTTGTTCAATTTTTGGAAGAATTACATTTTTTAAAAAAGCCCCTGTCTGAGGTTGATAGCAAGAAACTGATAGAGGAATTTTTGATTACCTTGGACCCGCAACGCATGTTTTTCACACAAAATGACGTGAACCAGTTCGTTCATCAATTTGCGATGTCGTTGGAATTGTTGTTGCGAGGGGGAAGTTTGACCCCCGCGTTTACGATTTTTAATAAATACCGTATGCTGGCGGCCAGACGGATTGATTGGATCCAACGACGATTGCAGGGTAAGTTCAATTTCACGAAGCATCAATTTTACGAGTCCAATCGTAAGGATGCGCCCTGGGGGCACACGAGTATCGACTTGGATATTTTGTGGGAGCAACGGCTTCAGCATGAATTGTTAAATGAGGCGCTGGCAACGCAATCGAGCGAAATGGACTCCATGAAAGTCATTGAAGATGGGCTCGAGGGGCTTAAGGCGCCTAAGGAAAATCGCATAGATGCCGAGCAATGCTTACATAACTTAGAAAATGCGAAGGTAAAATTGGCGGAACAATACACAAATTTAGGGGCTTTCGTCGATAAAATCGATGCCGTGGACATCCAAGAGCTTTTCTTGAACACGCTGACTCATTTTTACGACCCCCACACGAGCTTTTTGTCCAATGACTCGATGGAAGATTTTTCGATTAGTTTGCACAATTCACTGGTGGGTATTGGAGCTTACTTGGGTGAAGAAAATGGCATGTGCGTCATTAAGGAATTGTTGCCAGGAGGCCCTGCGGAGCGAAATGGAAATTTGCATCCCGGCGACAAAATTTTAGCCGTAGCCCAGGATAAAAAAGCTTACGTTAACATTCAAGGCATGAAGTTGCGTCAGTCCGTTAAACTGATGCGGGGCCCTCGCGGAACAAAAGTGCGCTTAATGGTTCAACCGTTTGATGGGGAGCCGTCGGAACGTAAAGAAATTGAGCTTGTCAGGGATGAAATCAAACTGACCAATAATTTGGCTTCGGCACGTGTATTTTGTTTACCCGATGCCGGTGGACGTTATCGCGTGATCGGCTTGATTGATTTGCCGGCTTTTTACGGTTCTGATGGCGCTGAGAATGAGTATGGACATCGTATTTCGGAAGACGTGAAGGTGTTGATACGTAGGCTTGAGTATTATCATTTGGATGGATTAATTTTGGACTTGCGGCGTAATGGGGGAGGGCTCTTGACGGAAGCCGTTAAATTGGCAGGTTTGTTTTTAGATCATTGCCCCGTGGTTCAAATAAAAGACACAACGGGAAAGGTCACGCAACAGTTTGCTGCTCCTCACTCGTGCCTGTGGAAGGGACCTTTGCTTATTTTGACATCTCGTTTGACGGCATCTGCGTCAGAAATTGTGGCGGGCGCCCTGCAAGCTTACCATAGAGCCCTGATTTTTGGCGATCGGACGACGCATGGAAAGGGAACTGTGCAGGCGGTGATTGAGATGGATAAGGTTTCTTTATTTCCCTGTGCGAAGTCGACCCTGGGGGCCGCTAAAATTACACTGCAGAAGTGGTATCTACCTAATGGAAAGTCGACGCAGAAAAGAGGGGTGTTCGCCGATGTGTCATTGCCCTCTTTGTACGACATTTTGCCCGTCGGTGAATCAGATGCGCCCAATGCCTTGGAGTGGGATTGCATCCAAGCGATGGGAGCGCAAATTCAAGATCCCGTTTGTCGATTCGTTAAACAAGGCTTATTACAATATTTGTGGCAATGTCAGCATGAAAGACAAAAAGTACAACCTGCCTATGCGGTGTATCGTCAACAAATTGAGGATTTTAAAAGTAGGTACGAACAAAGCTGCTTTACGTTGAATTTGCAAGAGAGGATTCATCAACTTAACGAAGATCGCGCCAGTCGAAATGCGTTAAATCAACAGGCAGATATGTTGAAAAAATGGCAAAAGCATTGCAAAAAGATTTATTTGCCCGATGCGACTGCACACGATAAGCATGAAAACTTTGACATTTACGAAGACGAAGTGGTGCAAATGATGTTGGATTGGCTGTACTTCTTGCACGTAAAAGCGCATTACGCGCTTCCATCTTATTGCAGTCATCAATTTTTTTGGGATAAGTCGATATTTTAAGTATGTTCATTGTTAGTAAAGCAAATGTTAAGTATAAGCAATGGCTTAAATTGAAAGACTCGCGTGGGCGCAAGCAGGCGAATCAATTCTTAATTGAAGGTTTTCGTGAACTCAGTCGCGCATTGCAGGCCCAGATTGAGATTAAGTCTTTTATTTTTCAACAGAGTGTGTTCGAGTCCCAACAGTCGTTCGTTCAGCGTCATTTTGCGGGCTATTTAACTGAACATAACTGTTTTGTCTTGGCAGACGCCTTGTTTAAGCAGCTCAGCTTACGTGAAAATCCCGACGGAATTATGGGGATAGCAAATGTGTGGGATTCCAAGTTGAGCGAATTTGCTCTGCGTGATAAGGGCTTGTACGTGCTTGTTGAATCACTTGAAAAGCCGGGAAATTTGGGGGCCATTATGCGTTCCGCAGAAGCAACCCATGTGGATGCAATGTTTATAGCCGACCCGCATGTTGATATTTTTAACCCTAATGTCATCCGCGCTTCTCAGGGGGCCGTATTCGGTTTACCTGTTTTTTGGGGATCATCGAGTGAAATTTTCAATTTGTTGAATGCTCAGAAAATTAACATTATTGCCACAACGCCCGGCGCAAAGCGTTTATTTTGGGATTTTGACATGCGAGAAACTTGCGTGATTTGCATCGGCAATGAGGCTAAAGGGCTCAGTTCGTTGTGGTTGGAGCAAGCGATCCCGCTGGCCATACCTATGTTTGGAGGGTCGGCAGATTCCTTAAATGCCGGTGTATCTGCGGCATTGTGCTTATACGAAGCCCGTCGGCAACGACGTTAAAATAACAGCTGTAATAATACGCCAACGATATTGGGAGTATAAGAATATAATTACTTCCCTCATATGTAAGTATTGGCTTATTTGAGCAATTCCACCAGCTATAAAAATAAAGCCGACAGAACATTTTTATGGCTAAAGCCTAGCTGTGTTTTCTCTTTTAAAAGCCGTAAACGCCAAGCATGTGCAGGCGTTTACAGTTGTTATTAAATAGGAAGGCTATTTCCCTTTAGCGTTAAACTTGGGCAATAGGTAATCCACGCAGCTTTTGAGCGATTCCAATTGCACGTAATCGGATTCGGGAACTTCAATGCCGTAAGTTTTTCTCAATTCCATGACGATGTCTAAGAAATCCATGGAGTCCAGGTCCAATTGATCGCGCAGGCGGACATCGTCTTTTAAATTGCTGAGATCTTCATCAGGAGCGATTTCTGCAATAATATTGATAACTATTTGTCGTATATCTTGTTTTTCCATTGTCGTAAAAAATACTAAGCTTCGTATTTCTGAACAATTACCACCGAATTAATGCCCAACATTCCAAATGAATTATTCAATATGGTGCGAACCTGAGGTAAATGTTTAGCTTGACCGATGACCAGATTATTGAGATTACAAGCCTCATCCAGTTCATCGATGTTGATGGTCGGATGGATGTAATTATCTTCGAACGAGGGCAAATTGCCGGCGAGTTCTAATGCGCCTGCGGCCCCCATTGCGTGGCCGATAAAGCTTTTTGTGTTGTTAAAATAAGTGTTGGGAGCGTCGGCGAAAGCGGCACGTAAGGCGTCGCATTCACGGATATCTCCTAAAATGGTTGAGGTGGCGTGTGTGTTAACGAGATCGATGTCGCGTGCTTGCAAATGCGCCTGGTTGAGGGCGAGTTGAATGCATTCTGCTTGTCTTTCGCTGCAAGGAAGTACGGTGCCCTTGGCGTCGGAATTAATGCCGTAGCCGACAATTTCGCCATAAATTTTTGCGCCGCGTGCCAATGCCGCGTCCAGCCGCTCCAGTGTAAACATGCAGCCTCCTTCGCTGATGACGATGCCGTTGCGCTTTTTGTCAAATGGACGACTTGCCTTATTGGGATCTTCGTGAGAGGCGAGGGCGCCCTGAGCCTTAAATCCGGCGAAGATACCGAACGTGTGAATACTTTCGCTGACGCCGCCGACAAGTGCCACATCCACTTCGTGCAGGCGTAACATTTGAACGCCTTGAATGATACCGATATTTCCACCGGCGCAAGCGGCTCCCAAAGTGTAGTGTGGGCCTGTAATGCCCAAGTTGATAGTAATTTCACCTGCGGGGTTATTGGCGACGGTTCTCGGGTTGTGGTGGTGCGTCCAATAATGGGTATCGTAGTTGAATTTGGAAATTTGATAAATTTCATTTTCCGTTTCCACGTTACCGTGTTCCGTGATGCCCACGTAAACGCCGACCCGATTTTTATCTAAATGTTCCCAATCGATGCCGCTTGATTCTAGGGCCTTGTGCGTGCAATAGATGCCGATGCTACCGGCGCGTGTGCCCACGCGGACTTCCTTTTTAGATTGGTATTCAAGTGAATTGAATGTACAAACGCCTGCCAGAACAATTCCCATGTAACGCATATCAATTTTTTGTATGCGGGCGTAGCCTTCCAATAAATGTTTCCTAAACTCAGCGAGTGAATTGCCATTAGGAGCCGTAAGACCAACACCTGTAATCACGATACGTTCTGACAGTTTCATAATAAATTGGATTCTTAAAAACTATTAAACTAATTTAATTTTTTATTTTTTGAAGATAAAAATGCATTTTTTTCATGGGCAAGGTATGGCGGGTTCGTATTGACAAAATTTTGATTCTTTGTAGCTTAAGAGAAAATGCAAGGCTGTTTGCTAGAAGTAAAAAATTTGTCGGTCCAATACAAGAGCTGCGGTGGTTTTTTTAAAAAATCTTGTTCGATTGTAGCTGCGGTCAACAACGTCTCCTTACGTATTCAAAAGGGCCGTACGCTCGGTCTGGTAGGTGAGAGTGGCAGCGGTAAGTCGACGCTCGGCAAGGCCATTATTCGGCTGGCCCCGATTACATCGGGTGAAATCGATTTTGAAGGAGAATGCATCTCAAATAAAACCAACCGAGCATTTTTCCCTTATCGAAAAAAGATTCAAATGGTTTTTCAGGATTCGTTTAACTCCTTGGACCCTCGAATGACGATTGAATCAATGCTGCTGGAACCTTTAGATATTCATTTTAAGCATTTAAGCCGCAAGCAAAGGCATCAAAGGGTGCTGGATTTGCTGGATCAAGTGGGCTTGCCGTCGAACAGCCTGAATCGTTATCCGCACGAGTTCAGTGGCGGTCAGCGCCAACGCATTGGCATTGCACGTGCACTGGCGGTCGAGCCTGAATTACTCATTTGCGACGAGCCGGTCAGTGCCTTGGACGTTTCCATTCAAGCGCAGGTGGTCAACTTATTGATGGATCTGCAGAAGGCATTTAAGTTAACTTATTTGTTCATCGCCCACGATTTGGCGGTGGTTGAACATATCAGCGACGACGTGGCCGTCATGCGTCGTGGTGAGATTGTAGAGCAGGGGCCGGCTGAGGCTTTGTACGAACACCCTCAGCACCCGTACACCCAAGAGTTATTGCGCGCGATCCCAAATTTTTAGCCGAAACCAGGTAAGCTCGGTGCTTTTGCTTTGTGCTGGGCTTATTCGTATGTGAAGAAAAGTGCCTGCGGTTTGGCGTTACGGGACACTTTTTACAGTTCCATGTCCCTAAAGTAATGTGTATCAATGCCAATGACGTCATGGGTGTCTAATAAAGTACACAAGCAAGCTATTAAGCGCCTATTTAACTGTTTGCCTGGTTTTTTGTGAATTCTTGACACGTGGTTTTACCCAGATGACTAGGACAAAGTATAATTAAATGAGAAGTAGATGTAAAAGCTTCTGCTGAAAGTACGACGACCAGATGTGGCATTGATGACTTAGCATGCATAGGCTTATGACCTAAGTCTGAACTTGATACCGCAAATGTTATTGTGAAGACGGTATTACCTGTCTGCAAGTGGAGTTCCGATTCGTCCGACTTAGCATAATTGCCCGCCCATCAAAAACTTTTGCAATAAAAAAGCTTGTGGGATGAGTGAGATAGGGGTATCCTATTCATATGCTTATGACTCTCGACCCTCGACCCTCGACCCAGATGAATTTAACGATTCCCAACAAATTCTGCGGCTCACGTGGAGCGGTGGGATTTACCTTGTTCGAAATCATGGTGGCGTTGTGCGTAGTGGCCATTTTGTCCGCCTTTGCAATTCCCGGTTTTAAGAAAATATCCGATGACATGAAAATTAATCAGACGGTCAATGATACTTTGGCTTTGATTAAATCAATGCGTTCGTATTACCTCATTTTTAACGAATTTTGTCCTGACGGAAAGTATGAGTATTTAGACAGCAAAATGCGTCCTTTTTTGCCCAGTTGCTTTATAACAGATCGTGTGGGGCATGGAACGCAAATCAATCCCACGTGTTGCCCTCTTAACAATTCTAATTATTATTATGATGTCAATCTGTTTTTAGGTAGTGCAGGAACCATTCCACACACTTTATCTTTGTCTATGGTCAAAAGGAATAATTCTTCGAATAAGGGGCAAGAGAGTCAATTGGCAGAGAAATTGAAGGCGTGTTTAGGGGAAATATATGTACAATATGATCCATCTCCTTACGGAGTGTTGAATATTATGATGCCAGAATGCCCAGTGTCAAATGAGGCGAGTATTTTGACTAGTAAAAATATTTCTTGCGAAAATCGTTATTATTGAGAATTATTGAATAAGATTTTTTAATTAAAGTAGTTTTGGCATTTGCTGATTAAAAAAACGACATATTGACTCGAGTAAGAAGATAACAAAGCAATCATATTTGTTAATAAAGCATGCAGAGCGCTTGGTTAAGTTTTCGGGAAACTTATTAAATTCTCAGTTTCTCTCGTTGTGCATGACAGCTTCACATTAGAACTGTGTTGATTGCTTTTGGAAACTTGGTCTGTGTCCTAAGTTACTTTTCAGTATTAAGAAGTCCTACTTTGATTATTTTGTAATCGCTGATGATTATAATACGTCGATTGGGAGGTGTTTCAAGCATAAGGATAAAATTCAATCAGTTAACAAGCGCAGCGTTATAAGGACCTTTGGTGCAACAAATTTCACGGTTGTCTTGGTGGGGAAATGGGAATTAGTGGATAAATTTTTGAATTTGTTTAAGCAATTGATCCGGCTGTAAGGGCTTTGTGAGTAATGCGTGCATGCCAATCGCCATGCATTGATCGTAATTTTCTTTGAGTGCGTAGGCACTGAGTCCAATGATGGGAATTCCGCTTTTTTCTAGGCCGCAGTCGCCCGCGCGAATGCGTTGTGTGGTTTCGTATCCATCCATCTGCGGCATGTTGATGTCCATAATAATGAGTTGGACTTCATTTTTTTGTAGCCACTCCAAGCAATGACAACCGTTGTCGGCTAAGTAGACGTGATAGCCATTTTTTTCTAAAATTGTCTTTGCAACCTTCTGATTGTCAGGATTGTCATCTACGATCAAAATCTTTGCCCCTTGTGTGACTTGCGGCGTTACAAGCTTATCTTCTACAGGAGCTTGATAGGTCCGCTTGGGTAAGTTTAATTGAAGTGTACAATAGAACGTGGCTCCTTGATTGAGCTTGCTGTGCACGTGAATTTGACCGCTCATTAATTCGACCAAGGACTTTGTGATGGATAAGCCGAGCCCCGTTCCCCCTTGATTTTGGAAGGGGACCTGCTCAAAGGCTTGGAATATTTTTACCTGATGCTGAGGATCAATGCCAATGCCACTGTCTTTGACCGAAATAAATAATTTATACGTGTTGGCTTTGATCTTTTTGCCTGTGACACGCAGATGAATGGCGCCACTTGACGTAAACTTAACCGCGTTACTGAGTAAATTCATCAGAATTTGTCGGAGACGTTTGTCGTCTCCTATGAGGAATTGTGGTAATTGCGGGTGCTTCCAAAGGTGGATGGCTAGATTCTTTTTAACCAATGTGGGTTGAAAGAGACCGATGACTTCCTGTAGACTTTGGTAAAGGTCAAAAATATGAGGCTCCAGTGTTAATTTATTGGCCTCAATTTTTGATAAATCGAGAATTTGATTAATCAGCTCTAAGAGTAATTTTGTACTGGAGTGGATGCTCTTTACATAGTCCTTTTGCTCTTGTGTCAGCGAGGTTTCATTGAGCAGATAAGCGTAGCCTAAAATGCCGTTGATGGGTGTCCTTATCTCGTGGCTCATGGTGGCCAAAAACGTCGATTTCGCCTGCGTGGACAACAGGGCGTCATCGCGCGCTTTTGCCAATTCTTCCGCGTACAATTTTAATTGCTTTTCAGTTTCCTTACGTTCGGAAATGTCAATAAGGCAGCAGATGTAACCTTCAAAATGCCCGTCCGATAAGATACGCGGTGTGCAGAGACTCCATATCCAACGGTATTGCCCATCGTGATTGAGAATGCGACATTCCATCGAGAAGGACTTGTGTTGCATTTGCGCCTCTAAAAATGCCTTTTTGTAGGCTTGCGCGACGTCTTGATGGAAATAATTTAACCAGGACCAATCGGTGTATTTGAGCCGTGTTTGGCCCGTGAATTCTGCCCACTTTTGACTGAAGTAAAAATGCGAGTTGTCGGCGTTACTGGTCCACAAAAGTAATGGCGCCATGTTGGTGAGCTGTTGGAACAAATTTTCACTTTTCTCTTGCGCGCGAATCATGTCGTTGAGCTTTTGGGATAAAAGCCCAATCTCATCGTCAGATAACTTCGGGGCCATCGCCTTTTGATCGCCCAACCTCCGCCGGTCCATTTGCCGAGTTATGGCCTTTAACGGCCTGAGGATTAGCTTGTTAATTTGAGATATGCAGCAGAGAATAATGATGAGTATGAGCAACAAGCAAATCCCAACGCTTTTTACACTTTGCTTTAAAAATTCTTTTTGCCAATAATGCGTTTTGAGTTGAACAACCACGTAGGCGGGTATGTATTTGGTTGGGTTGTCGTATTGTGCCAAATAAATGCCCAGAGTGTAATTAAAAATGTGTTTGTCTGGGAAAAATTTGTAACACTCGAGTGTGTTCGGAAATTGAGGGAGTCGAATACCATAGGGATACGGGTAATGCTGCCATTTCTTCCCAATAAATGTCTTTCGATTGCAGGCCAGAATCCGCAAGGGGTTTTCCGTAATCACTGCCAAAAATTTTACGTGAGGTTCGCTTCCCAGGGCGTAAATAAATCGTTGAAGCTCAAATGGATAGTGGACAAGTTGCGCGCACATACCCATAAAGTGCCCAATCTGCTGAGAACGCACAAGTGCGTGTCCGTACAGATGTTGCTCATAAGCTTGCCTCGAAAATAAGACAATGCAGGTAGAGCAAATGATCAGTCCCAGTGACAAAGGCAACAAGAACTTAACCTTGAGCGTCTTAGGCGAAAAATATTTGAAAAATTTTTTCATTGTTTGCTGCGCAGGGCTTCGTGCAGAAATGTTGAATCAAAAATGGCGTCGAAATTAATTTTTTCATTCGTTAAGTTGTTATTAACGAGGAGCTCCGTATTAATCGTTTCAATGATATTTGAAAGATATTTGTTCGCCGAGAACAGAAGCATTTGCTCTTCTAGTTTTAGAGGAATCACAGTGTTGAAAATTTTGTTGGCACGTTGTGGAGATACGGAAAGGTGGTGACTTAAAATATTGTGCGCAATGCTTGGATCTTTGTTATAAAGGTTGAGAAGATTATCCCATTGACTGACAAATTTTTTTAGCCCGTGAGTGTGCTTTTGCAGGGTGTTTTGGTCTATAACAAGTACGTTGAGCTGCATTTCCTTGGGCCAATTTTCTGTTGAATAGATGGAATGTAAGCCTTCGTAGGATTTTATTAAGTTTGCGCTGTAAGGAGGATACGAGACGACTCCCTGCACCTTTTGCTTGTTAAGAAAAGTTAAAAAAGCGGTGGGGTCGACAAATCTGACGTGCACGTCATTGAGGGATAACGCAACGGATTTTAGGGCTTTCAATAACACAAATCCGCCAAAAGAATGGATTTCAACGCCGACAATCTTACCCTTAATATCGTTTAAGTTTTTAATACTTGAATCTACAAGTAAGTGGCAAGCCGCTTTGGGCGTCGGGTAGGAGGGGATCAATATAATTTTGGGAGCATGTTTCTTGTTCTTCTTAATGGTGACCATTACGTCGACAAGATTGCAAACCATGCCGTGAATTTGTCCCCATTCAAAGGCCTGTTGAACGTCACTGAAGGACCCAAATTCGATTAATTGAACCCGCAGTCCACATTGCCGAAATAATTTCATTTTCTTTGCAAAAACGAAGTATTCAAAGCCCGACGAGGCGTTGAATCCAAGCCGAATGGTAGGGACGTAGCGTACCCATCGCATGCATCCATAAATGCACATCCCAATGATGAGGCATAAGCCTGTAATGATCAACGTACGCTTCACGCAACTCAAGTTATAGCAGGTGTTCCAATGGAGCAAGCTCAATCTTTGTTATTTCTCTGGGCTATATAAAACTGCTTTTTGTTGAAATAAAACGTACTTTGTTATTTACACGTCCTGTTTTTTATTTAAAAAACATTGTCATGTCTGTAAATGCTCCAAAATTAGCTTGGTGTATCGTTCGTCTTGGCAACGATTATAATTGGTGGGTGCAAGAAATTAGCGATCCCATTCATTGGGATTTGGATGGTCTGAGTATTTTAGATCCAAAGCAGTTGACTTATATCCTCGATTTGATGGATGCATTGAAAGAATACGGACTGGATACGGACATCGTAGACAGGGCATTTTTCAAGTTTAAAATTGATAAGCGATTGGGTGACAATTTAGTTCGATTGGTCCGTACGGAGACGAGCTTAATGGATATGGATGAGCCCTTGTTTGCTCTGCCAGATTCCATCGACGAAGAAAAAGGGCCGTATGCGGATTTGATTGATCATATTACGCGTTTGAGGGCTAAGTTGTTGAATGATAGTATTGAGTTGAAAGAGGGAATCTCTTTCGATGAAATCACGGACGATCTCAATGAACGCTATCAGCAAGAATTTTTTGAAGGTGTGGCGACGCATTGTTACCGTGAATTGTCGGATATTTTGGAGTACGTACCCGAAGGCTTTGAGTTGGATCATGATGAGCACGAAGAGGAACGTCCTTCAGAAGAAAATATGTACGACGATTTGGTGGGTGATGATGTAGAAGAAGATGGCAAAGAAGAAATTCTTGAGCAAGATGAAACCATGCGTTGGGATTCTGATGACGACAACATGTCCAACAACGAAGGTGTGGAGGATCATAAGGACAATTTTTAGGAAGACAAAGCTTGCGTTTTCTTAAAAATAAGTTCTTATATTATTATTGAGGAAGCTATAGGGCACGGTAGCCAAGCGGTAAGGCAGGAGTCTGCAAAACTCTTATGCGTCGGTTCAATTCCGACCCGTGCCTCCAATTTTATGGATATGTACAAGCAAGAGTGGCAAGAAATTCAACGTAATCGTTTTCGCACCATGAAGAAATTCTTGCGCTTTTTGCCGAGACGTTCAACGTTGATGCACAGCCGCCTGCTGAAAAATTTTAGCGAAGGGCTGTTGAAACGGAGGTTCTTGTGGTCCTTTGCTTATGACTCCATGAAGCCAGCCTTGTATGTCGGGTGGATTTTAACCTTGTTGCCCGTTATGGGGCTTCAAATTGCGTTGGCAAGCTTGTGCGCGTTGGTTTTTAGGGCAAATATAATGGTGTTGGTCGCACTGCAAATGATTTCTAACCCATTTACCATCGGCATATTGTGGCCCATTGAATATAAAGTCGGCAAACTTTTTATCGGTTTTTTGGACAAGAGTAATCAGTGGGGGCTCAATCACATTGCATTTAGTACCCAAGGCCTATGGAGCTCGAAGAGCATACTGATCTTGAAAATAACGGTGGCAATTTGTATTGGGGCGGTGTGCTTGGGAAGCATTTTGGGATTCATTTCTTGTTGCATATACAAATACTTTGCGAGGAGTTATGTGTCGAGCTATGAGCAATTTGTCCTAGCTAAGCAGAAAAGCCTGCAAAGAATGAAGAGTCAGTCGAGCCGCTTGAAATAGTGGGCCTGCCTTCTGAAGTGCGTTTTTGTGGGGAGGCGTTTTAGGGGTAGGGTAGGTTGTTTGTGCTGCCCTCTGCAAAATGAATGCGCTTTGGGCTGCTGTGTATTATAACAGAAGCAGATTTTATTGTTTTAATAATCAGTCAATTTTATTTTTGGCGTACACAAATTTTTGGGCTTTATTGTGACCGTGGGTACAATCCAGTTGAAAGTCATTAGGTATGTTCTTCAAGTTTTCATGCTTGAGTATCGCCAATGTCGAACGTTAAAGTTGGAACGCGATTTAACGCGTTTGTTTTTAATGACCACAAAAGCGTATGGTAGTTGAACTGACCTTACAAGTGAATGCTGCCGAGTGCTTGGATGGTGATTTCGCTCGTGAGCTCCTGGTGAGATAAGACGGGTAGATTGTACAAGTCTTTCTCGAGCAGTTTGCGCACGTAGCGTCGAATGTCCATAGAGGTTAGTAAGACGGGACGCTTGTTGTTGAGCGTAATATTTCCAACTTCTTTTTTAACGGCATTGACAATCTTTTTGGCTGTCGGTGGGTCAAGGGCAAGATAGCTGCCTGCGGACGTTTGCCGAATCGCCTTGCGTACAATGTCTTCGATGTTGGGATCGAGAATGTAGGTTGCGATCATGTTACGGCCTTGGCTGAACTTGTAACTGATGTAACGTCGTAAGTTGTTGCGCACGTAGTCGGCCAATAGCACGGGTTCTTTTTCTTTTTGTCCCCATTCGATTAAGCATTGCAGTATAACTTTTAAGTTGCGGATGGAAATTTCTTCCTGTACGAGACGTTGGAAAATGTCCGTAATTTTTTGAAGAGAGAGGACACGTTGCACTTCACGTACGATTTCTGGGGCTTCTCTCTCTAAATTATCCAGCAAGACCTTACACTCTTGAATACCTAAAAATTCTGATGCGTATTTTCGAAGAATCAGAGATAAATGGTGGGTCATAATTGTGGTTGGGTCCATGTAAACGATGTGGGCGGAATCCAGCATTTCCCTTTCGGAGTTGGGGGCCCACAGCGAAGGAATTTCAGGTAAGCAAGGTGCTCCTTCGATGATTTTAACGCCCAGCATGTCAAGTGTCTCTTTGACCTCTCGGACCAAAACGTGGTTGGGCATCAGTGTTCCTTGGGAGATGGGAACCTCTTGCAGCATAATCTGATAGCTGTTTTCCTTTAAATCCGGCACGAACTGCAAGT
Source organism: uncultured Verrucomicrobiota bacterium (assembly GCA_902495005.1). Classification (GTDB taxonomy): domain Bacteria; phylum Verrucomicrobiota; class Verrucomicrobiia; order Opitutales; family UBA9783; genus CABUVL01. The sequence goes on from CABUVL010000003.1 coordinate 18,261, forward strand.
TGATGCCGGGGAAAGGTACACCGAGGTCTTGATACAATGCCCGTCGAACGTGTATGAGCTGTTCGTTGAGCATGTCGGCATCGAGGATGTTTTCAATCTCGTGGTTAATTTGTAGGGCGAGGGGAACGGTTAAGTGAAAGTCGTCGAAACTGTCGTTGTTATCGCGTGTAACGGGAGGTGCTTTAGCCCCTGCAGGTGCTAATGGAGAGCCTGATTTTTTGGAACGGGTGTTGGTGTTTTTTGTGGCATTTAGGGTGTATCCGACGGTTAAAATGACACTGGCTAAGATGAGGAATGGGGCCTTTGGAAATCCCGGCATAAGCATCATGCACACGACCATGCAGCCACCTACGAGCAAGGCCTTCGGTTGACTCAATACTTGTTTGCCAATATCACGTCCTAAAATGCTTCCATCTGCGGCACCTACTTTGGTAACGATGATACCTGCCGTAATGGAGATGAGGAGGGCGGGGATCTGAGAAACAAGACCGTCGCCGATGGTTAAGATGGAGTAAGTTGTTAATGCCTTGCTGACTTCCATCCCTTTTTGTGTGACGCCGATGATTAAGCCCGCGACAATGTTAATGGCCGTGATAATTAAGCCGGCAATGGCATCCCCTTTTACGAATTTCATGGCTCCATCCATGGCTCCGTAGAGTTGATTTTCTCTTTCCAGGTCGCTACGACGTCGTTTCGCTTCCTCCATGTCGATGGTGCCGGCCCGCATATCTGCGTCGATACTCATCTGCTTTCCTGGCATGGCATCCAAAGTGAAACGTGCGGCGACTTCCGCAACACGTTCGGCACCTTTCGTGATGACCAAGAATTGTACAATCAGCAAAATTAAGAAAATAACGGCGCCGACAACAAAGTTGCCGCCTACCACGAATTTTCCGAAAGTGTAAATAATGTCTCCCGCGCTGGCGTAGAGCAGAATCATTCTTGTCGTTGTAATGTTGAGGGCAAGTCGGAAAAGGGTGGTGAAGAGCAAAAGGCTGGGAAATGTTGACAGGGCCAGTACATTCGGGATGTAGAGGGCCATCATGAGCAGGATGATGGAAATGGTTAGATTGAGCGCAAGTAGGGCATCCAACACGTAACTGGGGACGGGTACGATCATCAGTGAGATGATCATAACGACCAAAACGGCAAGCAAGACGTCGTTAAAGCGAGAGCACTTGGAGACGGTTTTTTCGATAGAACCTACGAAGTTCATGCGTCTAACTTTCTATATTTGAGGTAATTGTGTAACATTTCTCGCGATTCATCGGTCTTCTTTAAGTCCCACAAAACCTTACTGTTGATGAAATAGTAAGCGGTGAGTTGTTCCACGGACAGTTGCTTTGGATCGATGGAATTCAACACCTTTAAAGCCTCCTCCGAACGTTGTACTTTGTGCAAGCAGAATGAAAGGGCCAAGGCAATTTGCATGTTGTCGGGGATGTATAGCCGTAAAATACGAAATAACTGCAAGGCTTGTAAGTACTTGTTTTGTTGCATGTACATGTAAGCCAATAGGTATAAAAACTTGCCTTGCTCGGGTGTTAATACGGACATAACAGTGTCTTAAAAGTGTAATGTGAAGATGGAGTAAAGTAAATAAAATAGTTGTTAAAATACATGCAAAAGTTGATAAAGGGTGCATGCATATTGGAAATCATCTATTACAAATACATTCAGCTATTAAGTGTCTTTAGAGGGCCAATGACGCTCCATGCACTTCGCGGTACCTTTTTGTGATTATAATTTAAAATGCGGCGTCAGCCTTAGGGATGCGCCGTTATGTGTTGTGAATGATGCTAAGAAAATATTTAGTGTGTGTTGTAAAAAAATCTTGCCAATTAAATTGGGCGATCAATAATCATTAGCGTGAACTTACCAAATTGGATCACGCTTGCACGGGTGCCTCTCTTATTTGTCATTGGAGGCTTGTTTTATGCGTCATTTAAAGGCGCCCTTTCGTTAGCCTTTGTCTTGTATGTCTTTGCGGGCATTACGGATTGGCTGGATGGATATTTGGCGCGTAAGTACCATCAAATTTCGGATTTGGGCAAATTGTTGGATGCGCTCAACGATAAAATCTTTACCGTTGGTGTTTTTATTTTGCTTATTGGTAAGAACTTAATTCCCTTGTGGGGTGTCTTTTGCGTTTTGCTGATTATGTGTCGGGAGTTCTTGGTAACGGGCTTGCGGATTATGGCGGCAAAATCGGGTCGGATTATGGCGGCTGAGAATCTTGGTAAGGTGAAGACTGTTTTGCAAATTGTTGTCATCGGATCGTTTCTGCTGATAGAGATGCTGAAGGTGGATTGTGGGTTTCCCTCCAATTGGCTGTGTGGCTTAACCTACCTGAATTACATTAATTTTATCATTGTGACAATACTGACGGCCTACTCGGGTACAAATTATTTAATTAAGTATCGTCACCTGTGTAATTTTTAAATAAAATAAGGGGACCAGCGACAGATTTAAAACTAAGTTTTTAACTTTCAATTGCTTTTTGTGCTAAAGTTTGTTACTTTATATTTTGTATGCAAAGATTTCAAGAGTGGCTTGACCAGTTGGCGGTGGAAATAAAATTGACGGATCCTTTGACGTTGGATGAAAAGCAGCAATGCTTTTTAATGTTCGACGATAGCTTGTTGGTCCAAATTGAACTGAATACCGAGGAAAATGATTTTTCTTTTACCGCCAGTTTGGGGGATGTCAATGAATGGCAAATCAAGAACGTTTATCCGCGTCTATTAGAAGCGAATTTACAATGGAGAGAAACGTCCGGTTCAACCCTGGGCGTGCAACAGTTCAGCGATCGGGTTTTGCTCGTTCAACATACACCCTTACTGAATTGCAATTACGAGGTTTTTGAAAAATCTTTAGAGTGCTTTATTGATACTTTCGAATACTGGATGAAGCACTTGAAGGACATGCAAGCTGAGAAAAGCCCGAAAGTGTCCTCGCATTCCTAATGCAATTTTGGGAATACCGTCAGAAGGAGTCGCTCAGGTTGCTTGAGGGGGCATGTGGGCCCTGTGTGATGATCAAGAGGCGGTAAAAATGGTTGCCTTTGTCTATTAAATGTTGTAAGCTCATTATTATGAAAGGGACTCCCGCAATACCTTCGTGGACATCGGTGTTAAAAGAAAAAAGAGCGTGGGTTGGCTTGGATGGTTTTATCGATAGGATTGTACAGGCGGTTAAAATCCGTCAGGGCCGTGGAGAACATTTTGAAGCCTATCATTCGTTGGCAGAGTTGGGGCGTCGCATTGCCGAGGCGTCGACTTGCAATTTAAATGTAGAGCTTTTTAAAAAATTTGAAAAGATGGGAGGCAACGGGCCTCTTTTGTCGAACCTTCTTTTGAATTTAGGCGTGCAAGTCCATTATACGGGAACCTTGGGCTGTCCCGTGCACCCATTGTTTGCTGAGTTTGCAAAGAAAACGCACGCAATTTCCTTAGGGGAGCCTGGTATTACACACGCGATAGAATGCCAAGATGGCAAGTTGTTGTTAGGTGAGATGCAATCTTTGGACTGTGTGACGCGTGAAAGTTTTTTACAGAAAAAGCCCGTTCAAGCTTGGGTGGAGGAGTTTTCGACGGCGGATGTGATTGCATTTCAGAATTGGACGATGTTGTACGGAATGACGGATATTCTGCGCTTTATTGTCAGTGAATGCTTGGCCGATATAGCCTTGCGTGAGCAAAGGATTTGGTTCTTCGATCTGGCCGATCCGTCGAAGCGCAGCCCATCTGATTTGGGCGATTTTTTAACTTTGTTGCCTCCATTGAGTCAGCGTGGGAAGGTGTACCTCGCCTTGAATCGGAGTGAGGCCAAAATTTTGGGAGACATCGTGGGTAACCCGTGCCCTCCGTTTGACTTGGGCAGCGTTCACTTCAAGGAGTGGTTGTGTAAACTGACAGAGCGCTTGTCGATTGATAAGGTCGTGTTTCATTGTTGTGAGGGGGCCGCGGCTGTTCAAAATAAAGAAGTCGTGTGTGTCCCCGCTTTAAAGGCCAAGCGCTTGCGATGTTTGTCGGGGAGTGGTGATCACTTTAACGGGGGATTTTTGTGCGGCTGTTTGATGAATTTTGACCTTCAACGGAGCTTGTTGCTGGGGCACGTGAGTGCCTTGCTGTACATCGAAGAAGGAACAACGCCGTCGTGCGAATTGGTTCAGAATTATTTTAATCGTCTAATGGAGGAATTATATGAAAAATAGAGGTGTATTGATTACGTTTGAGGGGTGCGAGGGCTGTGGTAAAACAACGCAAATTAGTTTTTTATCTGAAAATTTGCAAAAGGCGCAGAAGGAGATTGTCGTAACGCGTGAACCCGGGGGCACGCAGATCGGTGAAAAGATTAGGCATCTGTTAATTGAATGTTCTGATTCTGAACAAATGTGCCCGGAAACGGAGTTATTGTTATTTACGGCAAGTCGGGCGCAATTGGTTCGCGAAGTGATTGTACCGTCCTTAAGGGCTGGAAAATTTATTCTCTGCGATCGATTCTTGGATTCTACCACCGTTTATCAGGGGATGGCTCGGCAATTGGCCGACGAACCGGTCCGCACGATCAATAAATTTGCAGTCGGAAATCTGATGCCCGATTTAACGATCGTCATTGATATTCCCGCCGATGAAAGTTTGGTACGTGTTCAACGGCGTGCAACCAGTTTCCCGGATCGTATGGAGCGTGAAAGTATCGATTTTTACAGTGCGGTTCGCGAGGGCTATTTGTGGCTTGCCAAGCAGTATCCCAATCGTTTTATTCTTGTGGATGGCTTGTTGGAAGCAAAAGCGCTGTCGGAGGTCATTTGGCAGAAGGTGAAAGAGCGCTTTTTAGTCATATGAACGAGGTAGAAACTTTTTTAAATAAAATTCCTCAAGGGGTGATTCTGACGGGAATTGATTTGAGCGCCGTGTACAATTTTGCACGGCGATGGGCGTCGCGTTTATTAAATTGTTCGGAAGATAAAGTGGAACAACACCCCGATTTTTTTTGCGTACGTCCCAGCAATAAAATGCGTCAGATCGGGGTGGATACGATGCGTGAGTTGGGGAAAAACGTCTTGCAATCGCCCAACCGAGCCGATCGAAAGGTGTTTGTTGTCTATGAGGCCGATTGTTTGCAGCGTCCGGCGGCCAATGCGTTCCTAAAGATTTTGGAGGAGCCGCCTGCAGACACATCTCTATTTTTGGTGACCACGAGGCCCTTCGATTTATTGCCGACCTTGAGGAGTCGTTGCTGGTGGATCGCCGTATCTTCTCAAGGGCAATCTTTACTTAACGATACCGTGAAAGCTTGGACGGAGACTTTACGTACGCACATGGAAGCCTTTTTAAAAGGGCAGGCGATGGACGTTATGGAGATGTACGCTTTGTTGTACCGTTTCCAAGCGTATCTTACAAGCAGCTTGCAAGAGATTAAGAACGAATCGGACGATGAACTAGATGCGGAGGAGCTTGCGGCGCAAAAGGCGGGCCTTGAGAAGTTGTGCGTTAAACAATTTTTTGTGGCCATTGAAGAGACTATGGGAGAACTCTTTAGGCAATCGCAAGAGAAAGCATTTTTATACCAACGTTGGATCGAGGGCTTGGAAAAAGCTTGGCGACGGGTGGAAGTCAATTTTAATCCAACGAGTGCCCTGGAGTCTTTCTTGTTATCTTTGTGCTAATTTTGAGCTATCGCGCGAATTAATTGCTGATTCCGTGCGGATGGCTTGTTCGATGTAGGGCAATATGCGTTGGGTGACCCCCGTGTACAAATGGGCCCAATGTTGAGCATCTTGCCCGTAGGTTTGAGCGAGTTGAGGGTTTTTTATCCAATGCAGTAATTGATTGAAAACGTCGTCTTTGGAATTGCATCGTAAGGCGCCTCGGTTTTGCTCCAAATTATGGCAGATTTCTTCGAAATTTTGCATGTTGGGGCCGTAGATAATGGGCTTGCCAGCAGCAGCGGCTTCGATGGGGGTTTGACCGCCCTTGTTGGGTGCCAAGCTTTTCCCTATAAAAATAATGTCCGATAAAGCGACAAATTGGCTTAGCTCTCCCGTTGTATTTACTAAGCAGACGTCGACATGGGGATTAAACGCGGTTCGCAAGGTGTACGATAATTGAGCTTTTTTGAGCAAGCGAACAACTTCTTGTGTGCGTTCCACGTGCCTGGGGACTAAAATTAATTTTAATTGAGGGCATTCTCGTTTTGCACTTATGTAGGCATGAATGAGGAGTTCTTCTTCTCCCGGCCATGTGGATGCTCCGAGGAGGATGAATGCCTGATCCCACTGCAATTGACTACGTGTAATTGTCTTTTGCTGTGTGAATTTTGTGATGGCGGCATCTATTTTTAAATTGCCGACATTGATAACGCGATCTTCGGGCATTCCAATCTCACAGTAACGTTTTTTGTCCAATTCACTGGCGGCTAAGATGTACGACAAATGCCCTAATAGGTACTTACTCAGGCGGGTGAATTTTTTATAACGTGACAGGGATCGATCTGAGCAACGCCCATTGATGAGGAGGGCCTTGACGTGGTATTTTCGCGCTGAGTGCAAATGTTCGGGCCACAACTCTGATTCCATCAGGAGTGCCAATTGTGGATGAATACGATGCCACGCGATGCGATTGAAAAAATCTAACGGAAAGTAAGCAATTTGGTCGGCCAGCTGGCTGTATTTTTTGTGGGCGACCTTGAATCCCGTGGAGGTGGTTGTTGTTAGATAAACGTAAAAATTCCGTTGTTTCAACGCCGATAATAGAGGAGCTAGGGCTTCTACTTCTCCAACACTCACGGCTTGAATCCAAATGACGGGGGCGTGTGTTTTAATCACAGCTGGGACAAAACCAAATCGATGCCACCAATAAGCGCCGTTCCCACCACGTTTTATCATACGCAGGAGATAATAAGGTAATGTCAACAGAAAGATAGGCCAGAATAATAGCCTATAGAGCCAGATGATCATGTCGCTTATTAGACATTTTGTTGATTATTCAGTCAAACGCTATTTGTGTAAATGTGCGTGTGCTTTCTCTCGGCCTTCGAATAATTATCAAGCATTTTCCAATTTTTATATTGACTTAACGTGTGTGGAAGATTCAAATCTATCTCGTTGGCTAACAAATTAGCACCTTTAGCTCAATTGGATAGAGCATCTGACTACGGATCAGAAGGTTGGGGGTTCGACTCCCTCAAGGTGCGCCACGTCTCTCAGGGGGCTTTCATATTATAAGGGTTTTTAAATTACTTACATTGAAAAACCGTAACATTGGAGATCCGTATTGTGCGGGGAGTGCATAATTAGGATTAAATTGAGATTGAGGTCGCAGCGCTAGAGAGGGGGCTGTGTTTTATTCCTTTGGTGTGCCTTGTGTTGTACTTATCCTAAATGTAAATCCACAACTTTATTTAAAGTCTTCATATTTTACCGCGTACGTAGATATTGCAGTATCGCTTGTATTGCATTGGTGCATTGCGTCGTTAAAACTTAGATTTTAAGGGAACTGCCTTTGTATTTTTATCAATACGGAGGCCTGCCTCTTTTTTTGTCCAACTAAAGTCCCGATTCGTATGTTGGTGAAAATCGATTGATCTAATGGTGAAATAAATAAGCCTTTTCCCATTTTAATTTGATGTGTGTTTTATCTCTGGTTTTTTGTACGGTGGGTTAAATTTTCGCCATTCTGTTTTACGGTTGCTTTTTGAATTTCCTTCGAATTGAGTTGCTTGTATTGGGCGATACTAGACATAAAATGGTGGTTTGTAGGCCCTTGATTTTGTAGGTTAATAGATGCTGCCAACAGGCAGTTGTTGGTCAGAAGCTTGTTAATCATAATCTTGTTCCAACGATAATGCCATGTTTTGAGCTTATCGCTCATTGAAGAGTTAATTTTACGGCCATCATTTGACTTATAAGGCGATGTGTGGGGATGGAATGGAGGGTGCGTTTGTAAGTGCTACTCAGTTTAAACGGAATGACGTGAGTTCATACGAAATTTCCTTTTCTTTTTTATCTTATTTTCTATCATGGTGAAAATATGCACAAGGTGCCTAAAAAGTTTGTGGACAAGCCATTTGCCTATCATGAGGAGTTGATTGTTGATATTCAATCGATAAATAATGAAGGCCGTGGCATAGCGCGGGTCAATGGTTGGATTGTCATGGTCCCGTTTGTCATTGTGGGAGAGCGCGTGCGTGTGCGTATTTTTAAGAATAATAAAAATTATTCCGAAGCCGATTTAATAGAGGTCATTAAACCGTCAAGTGCACGTATCAAAGCTCCTTGTCCCTTATTTGCCCAATGTGGTGGTTGCCAATATCAACATGTGCGTTATGAGGATCAATTGTTGTGGAAGCGACAACAGATTGTGGACTGTTTGGAACGTATCGCCAAAATTTTTGTGCCGGTTAATGCAGTCCATCCCTCCGAGAAGACCTATGCTTACCGGTCTAAAATCACACCTCATTTCGAGAGGACGCGCACGGGAGATTTCCCCATTGGCTTCTTGGCCTGTGGTCAAAGACGGCAGTGGGTGGATGTTGAACGTTGTGCCATAGCGAGTGACGCAATTAACGAGGTTTTGCCGGCGTTGAGGGCACGGGTGAAGGAAAACTTAAGTTTGAAATCCGGTACACTTTTGTTGAGAGATGATGGTCGGCATGTCATCACGGATCCCCATCAAATTGCGCAAGTGAAAGTGGGGGACAAACAATTTCAGTTCCCAGCCGGTAATTTTTTCCAAAATAATATTTTCATTTTGAATGCCATCTTAGGCTACATCCGAGACTGTTTAAAAAAGTTTAACTCCGTTCATTACTTGGTGGATACTTATTGCGGCGTAGGGGTGTTCGGCATCGCACTATCCAATTATGTTGAAAGATTCATGGGAATTGAGATCGATAAGTTGGCGACAGAGTGGGCTCAAAAGAATTTAAGCAACAACCAGGTGACGAACGGTGCCGTGCTCTTGGGTAGTTCGGAGGCGATTTTTGAAAACATTACATTTCCGAAGGATCAAACTTTGGTTATTATGGACCCGCCGCGCGGAGGCTGTTCGGAAGAGTTTCTGCGGCAGTTGGTTTCATTTGCGCCCGACAAAGTTATCTACATCTCGTGCGCTCCGGATACACAAGCGAGAGATTTGAGGCGCTTGTTGGACCTGGATGGCAGCTACAAAATTGTTGAAGTACAACCTTTCGATATGTTCCCTCAGACAAAACACGTGGAATGTGTGGCCGTTTTATCCAAAGGGGAACTCTAACGTGCTTAGGCCTGTAATTTTGAGGCGCTTGCGTTGAGCCCGGCGGCGTTCTTAATCTATAAGAGATGTTTCTTATCAGTTTGAATCTAATGGCGAGTCTAGAACTTGGCCGTGTGTTGAACTAAAGCGGGTGTACGGGTAGAAGACCAATTTACTAATCCATGCCTCACAAGTTGATTGTTACGCGTTCTGCTCGAACCAAAGTACAATTTATCATCGCTATAACGCTAAGATTAAAATGTAACTAGATTTTAGCTGATTTATCTATTTTCTCTTGTAGTATAAGCATAAGCTGTTTATCTATCCTGTATAATAGCTGGTAAATTGGTCACAAGGGCGCCGTTAAATTTTGAAAAATAATTTGAGTGCCTGCCTGAATTTTTAAATGTACCTCCATTTTGTTTATCGGGTCTTTACAGCTTATCTGGGTTGGCTAACTGAAAAATTAAATTAGCCTTGTTTTTTGGTGTAAAGATATTGATAGTGCATAAAAGATAGTGTAAAAGATATAGTTTTTGTGATGAATAAGCATTTACTAATTGTCCTGATAAATTTGCCGATTTTATTCAACCATTTGCTCTTTGCTGAGGGAGAAAATCCAGGGGGATCCTGTTTAACCAGCATAAGCCTGTCATTGTAATGGCAACTGACGATGGTTATGCCATCCCAACAGCCGTGAGCATATTATCAATTGAACAGTCAACGGCTGGAGAGAAAGTTATACTCGTGTTGTATCCAAACACCGACAAAAACCGATTGTCTGAAGTAAATATTGTTCAGTATATTTGATCTTTTTAATGCAATTCATCTTTCTGATGAACCTCCTGTTTTAGCAGGTACCAATTTGCATTATATTTCACCTTATAATTTGGATGCCAATGAAAAAATCTCTGGTGTAAGTGGAGGTGTTGTGCTTTGGCTTTTACAATTAATGAATGAGCGTGAAATAAATGTGGACCAAAAAGCCGCTGAAGTTAAATCTTCGATGGAAGTTTATTGCCCAAATTTCTATGGGAATGATATCATGTTCATGATGTGGAAGATATTGTGTAATAATACGAGCTTACGTAATGAAATAAGCGCAGAAGAGTTAATTAATTTGAAAAATGATCCTAAAGAATGGCCGTCAGAATGGAGCGAAGATAAAACTAATTTTATGCGCGCTTTTCACGAGTTAAGAACATATTTCCCGTCAGTTGCTTCAAATCGTGAAGCCATGGAGGAATGTGTTAAGTACTTAATAGAAGAATCCTCTGAATCAGGCAATAAGACCTCCCGTATGAAATTTGCGAGAGGAATGCCAATTAAGCCATTTGTTAATAGCCCAACAGAAGAGGAGATATTTGACAGACTTCCACACCATTACATTACGAATAGATTTAATTTTATTGTAAAATGGATTTTTCCTCAGCTAGATAAAACTCCTAAAGATGAGTTTCTTGTTATAAGTCTAATGTACCCATCAATAAAATCATATGGCGATCTATTTAAAGCTGTGTGTGAAAGAGATCCGCAAATCGTACCTGACATCGATACTGAGTTTAAGAACATGGTCGTCATGCACTTCGATATGTGTTACAAACCGTGGGACAATGAATTTGCAGAATTGGCAGAAGGTAATCCTGAATTGTACAAAATTATCTATGTGTTCTTATCGTATGTAACAAGGCTTTTTGATTTCGAAAATATCGATGATTGGAAAGAAAAATTGAGTACAACGCTTAATACAGCTAAGGCGCAAGAAGTTATTGATAAATTGCGAGGGGAAATCGAGGAAATGAAAATTTGGGAAGGGGAAATTGGGAAAAAGGTATTAGAGATCCTCAGCGGCATGAGTTATTCATTAAATAAAGAATAATAAAAAACGTAATGTACTTGTAAATCAAAGCAACTATTGCAAACCAATCATAAAAATTTATTGCGATGGAAATATAATTGCTTGCCGCCTTGTACCTTGGGAAAAATGAAGCTAACGTTAGCGCTTAAAAACAAACAAATATGCCAAAAGAAAAATGGCGAAAAAGTTTTTTAAAATTGGGTTGTCTATAAAACAGAGACCGGGGTGTCGTTAAAACGATTGCAAAAAGATTTTTTTAGCTTCTTTCAAATAAAGATCAAAAACACATCCTAGTGCCTCAACAATTACATTGATTCTATTGACGGTTTTTTGTCATTGCAGAGCTGTGAATGGAGTGAAGAAAACTTGGCTTTGGTGTTACAAGGACCACATAAAAAGGGAGGCTTATCGCCTCCCTTTTATAAAATGACCTAATTACAAAAGTTGCAGATTGCCCGCAGATGTTTTTCCGCGTGCTGTAACCAACTCATAACCAACCTTTTGACCATCGTTCAGCGTGCTAATATTCGCTTGTTTCAAGGCTGTAATATGAACGAAAACATCTTTATCGCCGGAATCAGGTTGTATAAAACCAAATCCCTTTTTGTGATTAAACCACTTTACTGTACCTGTGTTCATTTTATTCTTTTCTATTCGTTGGGTTATTTACACCACTTTGTATTTTGAGCAACGAAATGTCATTCAAAATACAATTAAAATATTCAATAGAGTTTTTAGGGAAACACAAGATTGAATTGTACTTATTCTCGATGCGCTGACAAAATTTATGTGCTGGTGAATGGACAATGCGTAAAATGAAGAGTTGTGACATTCTTTTATGGCTTGGCTAGGCCTTCTCAGAACCAAAGCAAATCGCCTGCAATCTTACACGTGAGCTTCTATGCGAAGTAATTATAATAGGTCATTTTATTAGCGGATAAGATCGTTGTAGGATGGAAACGAAAGAGTTTATTCACCGTTGGATTACTTTGTCATCTGATATGTTTTATGCAATGTTCGACTCAGTCGTTGTTAGGCAGCAAAGAGCTGGGGTGTTGTTACAGGCATCGATAGAACATTGTTAAAAGGATGGCATGTTTTTCAGCATTTTACTTGAGTTTTGAAAGGATACTCGCGATAGTAGGGGTGCTTTTATGAGATGGTTGCTGAGAGTGTTGGTGCTCCTTGGGTTCATACAGACGGAGAGTTTTGGGCTCACAACGCGTGCGTGTCGATGGACGATGGATGCTAACAAGGCGGATTGCGGTGCGTTTTGTAAAAAAGTTTTGCAATACCACGGTGGGCTTATCGAGACAGGCGAAAATTATGAGTGCAAGTTGTTGTTAAAATGTGACAATTCGCGGGTAAGTGCCAAGTTGATAAAGGGAAAAGTAGAGTTTCCCTTATTTGAAGGTGTGGATACGTCGGAGAGTTATTTAAAAATTTGCGATCGTTTCGTAGAAAAAATATTTGGCACGCGGGGGTACTTTTGTTCTGAACTGGTTTTTATTTCCGACGCATCTGGGCATCCAGAAATTTATACCTCAGATTTTTTATTTACACGGGTAACGCAATGGACGCGCGATCGATCTGTAGTTTTGCATCCGAGGTGGCATCCAAAAGGTTCTTATATTGTGTATACCAGCTACCGCTCGGGCTACCCTGATGTTTACCGCCTGTCATTAAAGGATAAAAAAGAAAAATGTCTCGCAAGTTATAAGGGAATCAATGGAGGGGCTTGTTTTAGTCCTTCTGGCGATGCCTTGGTCATGATATTAACCATGAATAAGGTGCCGCAATTGTGTTTGTGTGATGTGGAAGGCCGCAATGTGCGAGCGTTGACAAAGGCCTCAGGCATCAAATCCGCTCCCGTGTGGTTGGATGAAAAAAACATCATTTTTAGCTGGGCCAATAATGGACCTTCCCCTCAATTGTTTCAAATAAACGTGGAACGTGCTGACGTGGTCAAGTTGCCCATTGCCATCAGTCAATTCGCAGATGAAGCTTGCGTGAGCAAGGATGGAGAACGTTTGTTCTTTACGGGGGCCTCTATGAAAAAATTGCAGTTGGCTTGCCTGGACTTTCGTACACATCAGGCCCAATTTATTACGCAAGGGCCTCAGGATTATGTAGAGCCCGCTTGTTTGGCCGATGGACGACACGTCATTTGTACGGAAAAGAGCAACGCAAGCAAGCGATTAGTGTTGTGTGATACCGTTACAAAACGCATTATCCCCTTGCCTTGCGGGCAACTTAAGAATACTTATCAAGCAGACGCATTGAATTATGATTCCATTAATTGATCGGTACATCATTAAAGAGTGGCTAAAAGCGATGGGAGTCGCATTGTTGTTAATTGTAGGCATTCTTGTCCTTGAAGATATGTACAAGTACTTGAAGACGTTTATCGACAAAGGAGCCTCACTCGCGACCTTATTAACGTATTACGCGTTTGTTATCCCGAGTTGTCTGCATACCGTGTTGCCGATCGCATTTTTGATTTCTATCTTGTACGTTTTAAACGAAATGCAAACCCACCATGAGGTGATTGCGTTGCGCGCTGCAGGCTTGACCGTTTTTAGAATTACACGCAGCTTTTGGTTCATTGCCGTTGCATTGGTCTTCGGGATGGTGGTATTTAATATATCTGTCTTGCCGTATTCGGCCGATCGCGTGCAATCTATCATGCGTTTGATTGATTACAATGAGCAAAAGAAAAATCATGCAAATGTGAATGCCATTGGCATGGAATATAATTTGAATTTTTACAACGCCAAAGCACGCCGTTTGTGGTTTATGCGTAATTTTAGTTGGTATACGTACAGGGGGTCTTATGCGACGGTGTGTAGCTTTAATGCGTCGAATCAAGAAGTAAGTCGTATTGAGGCGAAGGAAGTCCGATTTGATGACAGCCGGCGTGAATGGATCTTTAACGAGGGTAAACATTGGTCTTTTGATCTTGAACGGGGGATTCCCAGTGGATTCGTAAATTTTAAGGAATACGTTTTACAATGTGAGGATGCGCCGCGTTTAATGCAGGTGATTCACAAGCCCATTAAAAATTTGACCATTAATGAGTTGAAACTAATTTTGGATTTTGTCCCACGTGGCCACGAACGGTTCTTGGAGCATCAAGTGCAGTATTATTCAATTTTATCGAGCCCCTTAATTTGCTTTATCGTCGTTCTATTGGCCATTCCTTTTTCATTGGTGGGGGTGCGTAATAATACCATGGTGGGTATTGCCAAGGCAGTGGGCTTGTTTTTTTGCTATTATATACTGAGTAGCCTCGGGCGTTTGTTGGGAGCTCAAGGCTTCTTAAGCCCCTTGATGGCCACCTGGCTTCCGAATTTTTCAATGTTGTTCATCGGAATTTACTTGTATCGTCAGTTAGCGCCTAGATAAGTTATGCCTTTAATCTCACAAGCCTGCATTGAACAAATGCGTCAGAGGGTTTCCATTGTTGACGTTGTATCCCCCTATGTTCAATTAAAACCGGCGGGGCACATGTTGAAAGGTTTGAGCCCGTTTTCCAATGAAAAGACGGCTTCCTTTTTTGTCGATCCGCAAAAAAACATTTTCAAGTGCTTTAGCAGCGGGTATGCCGGGGACATGTTTCGATTTTTGGAGTTAAAAGAGCAACTGTCCTTTGTGGAGGCAATTGAGTGGATTGCTGAGAAATTTAATATCACGTTGGAGTACGTGAATGGGCATGGCGCTCACGAGAGCGGAATGAAATCCATCAAGAAGCAATTGCTTGAAATGTACGCCAAGGTCGAACAATTTTTTACGCAATGCTTTTGGGCGGCGGAGGGAGAACGTGTTAGAGCTTATTGGAATACGGAGCGAGGGTTTTGTGACGAAACGGCCCGCAATTTTTCGATTGGTTTTGCTCCGATCGATCGTTTTGCGGTGTATAAGCTGCTGAGCCGCTGTGGATACAAGCGTGACGCATTGGAACAAAGTGGATTGTTTTATACGCCTAAAAGTAGTCAAGCCATGGACCTCGTATGTCGCTATCAGGGACGTCTGATGATTCCTATCAAAGACATCCAGGGTCGTACCATTGCATTTTCGGGCCGCTTGTTGCCGTTCATTGAAAATGCCAACGATCCGACACGAGAGGCAAAATATGTAAATTCTCCCGAGACCCCCATTTTTATCAAAGGGAACCAGTTGTTCAACATCCATTTTGCGCGTCAGAACTTGGACAGTACGCGTCATTTTTTTCTCGTTGAGGGCCCGTTGGACGTGATCCGTTGTTGGGAGTGTGGACTTAAAACAGCCGTTGCGCCTCAAGGAACGGGATTGACGGAGGCTCAATTGAAGTTATTGCAGCGGTATAGCAGCCCGATTATTGGCATGTTTGACGGTGATCCGGCGGGCATAAAGGCGGGTTTGCGCTTGATGGACATGGGCTTGCCGTTGGATTTACAATTACGTTACGTGCTACTGTCGCAGGATGAAGATCCCGACTCAACATTTAAAAAGCAAACATTGGATGTTAAGCAATTATTGGATAATTCCTTAACGCCGGTTCCGTTTATTTTGAATGCCTTTAGGCGTATGGAAACGGAACAGGCATTGGCCGAACGTCGGGCCATTCATTTTGTTTTTTCGGTGCTCGTCAAGTGCTCATCTTCTCTCTTGCAGCATGATTTGTTGAGGTCATTATCGGGAGAGCTCGGTTTGCCACTCCACGCGTTGGAGGCCGACTTCAGTCAATTGAAGTCTAAAGAAATTTTACCGCGCGGCCGTGAATCGGTTGAATTGAAGCAAAAGCGGCATGTGTACTGGGAATCCGCCGAAGGCCAGCTCTTGAGTTTTCTGTTTCACAATCCTCAGTGGGTAGCGCCTTGCCTGCAAACGTTGTCCTTGGATTGGATCGATCAAACGGAGTTGGAGGGCCAAGTTTTATTTAAAATTGTAAACGAACTCCTGGAAAATGGAGCGGACGATTTGAGTACAATTGAAATAGAATTTTTACATTTGAATGAGGCAGAAAAGGAATTATATTATCAAATTCAAGCCGAATCGGGGCAATTTGAAAATGATCGCGAAATATTAGTGACTATTTTGCAACAATTGTATAAAAAGTTTTTAAAAAAATGTATTTCTTCAGTTGACAAAGAAATGGCAAAAAGTTCTAACATCAATTCAAGTGAATTGTCCAAACTTCACCTGAAGCGTTATCAATTGAAACAGGCTTTGGCCAATGTTCACTTAACCATTACTTGCGACGAGCAATAAATTATATCCTCAATGATTATTCAAAGAAAAGCTAGGGTCATTAAGGCGGTTGATATTTTGAACGAAAAAATTCGTCAATTAATCACGCTTGCAAAACAACAGGGATTCTTGACAATTCAAGATATTAATCGCAATTTACCGGAAAGTGTTAAGAAGCCGGAGGAAATTGAAAATGTCATTAATATCTTAGAAAATTTAGAGATTGATATCTTAGATAATGACGAAGCTGAACGTTATCGTCAGGAGGCTGAAAGCGCAGAGACTGAAACCCCGGTCGAGGGAGAGGATAATTTAGAGGATCCTGTTCGCATGTACTTAAAGCAGATGGGGCAGGTGCCTTTGTTGACGCGAGATCAAGAGGTTCAAATCTCCAAGCGTATTGAAAAAGCTGAATATGCGGCTCAAGATAAGTTGTTTTCATTCGCGATTTCTTTAAATTTTCAACAAGATTTGGCCCGCAAGCTGTTGGAACGTAATGAGCGTTTTGATAAGTTGGTGGTGGATAAAAAAATTGAAAGCCGAGAAGAGTATTACCACAGTTTGGAAAGGCTAATTAAGCAGTGCGATACCATTGGGGAGCAATTGGACAACATCTGGCAGGAGTATTTAAAAGCGGAGGATGAGGAAGAAAAGCAAAAATTGCTCGCACGGTACAGAAAGTATGAGGCGCAACTGAAGCCCATATTTAAGAAGTATTGCTTTAAGCTCAAGGTATTTGAAGAATTTTTAAGCCGGTTTTCGCCGTTGGTTCGTGAGATTGAAGATATCAACAATTGCCTGCAGTCGGTGCAACGTAATCAAGGGCTGGTTCGTTTTAAGACAATCGATGTCGATAAGATGTCGAAGCGTTTGAAGGACATTGAACTTGGCTTGCGCATGCCGCCCTTGGAACTGGTTGATTTAGTTAAAAGCGTGCGGAAGTACATGAAGGAAGCGCATTATGCCAAAACGGAGATGGTTGAAGCTAATTTGCGCTTGGTTATCAGCATAGCGAAGAAGTACACCAATCGTGGTTTGTCTTTTTTGGATCTTATTCAAGAGGGAAACATGGGCCTGATGAAGGCGGTTGAAAAGTTTGAATACCGCCGCGGTTATAAATTTTCTACCTATGCGACTTGGTGGATTCGTCAGGCAATTACACGCTCGATCGCAGATCAGGCGCGTACGATTCGTATCCCCGTGCACATGATTGAAACCTTAAATAAGGTCATTCAAGTGCAAAAGCAATTGGTGCAAAAGTTGGGTTACGATCCAACGCCTGAAGAGGTGGCAGAGGAATTGCAGGTGCCCGTCAATCGAATTGAATCCATCATGAAGATGGCCCAACAGCCCATTTCCTTGCAAAGCCCCGTGGGTGAGAGTGAAGACAGCTGCTTCGGCGACTTTATCGAAGACAAGTCGGCAGATAATCCCTACGATATGACGGCTTACACGCTGTTAAAGGAAAAATTGATAGGTGTTTTGGATACGTTAACAGATCGTGAACGGAGGGTCTTATCCTTACGTTTTGGTTTGCACGACGGCTACAGTCGTACCTTGGAAGAAGTGGGTAAGACGTTCAATGTAACACGTGAGCGTATACGTCAAATTGAGGCCAAGGCATTGAGGAAAATGCGTCACCCCACGCGCTTACGTCAATTTAAAGGATTCTTGGAGGGAGAGGTCGAACAGCAAGAAGCGGGCTTTGATACCTTCCAAAAACCGAATCGGAAGCAAGAAAAGATGGAGTTTATTTCTCAATTGAGGCAGCTCGGCATTAAGCCCGACGGTACCTTTGAGGATTAAAAATTCATCGCTATTCAAGTAAAACTTGTACGAGCGCATCGCTTTTGTTAAAATCAAGGGGGCTGTTAAGTACAAAGGCTTGTTAGCGTTTGATATGTATCGCATGTGATTTAAGTTTTGTATGTGCAAGCTGTTAGAAAAGTTTCTCCCGCCACAATGGAGGCAAAATAGGCATTATTTAATTGCTTACCAACATTCTGTAACCGTGGCTAATGCGGCCGAGCTTATTGCTGCCCGCAGCAATCTCGATGCTGAAAAAGCTTTTCTGTACGGGCTCATGCACGATGTGGGCAAATTTTTTGTCTCTCCGGAGGAAAAATACAAGCATCCTCGTATGGGTTATGAATTGATGGTCAAACAAAATCCTGATGTGGCCGATGTTTGTATCGCGCACCCTTTCCCGGATTTTAATTTAAAATCCTATGTGCTTACTTATTGCCACGGGGATCTAGTTGAAGCTCGAAGGATTGAAGGCCTCTTGAGTGGGGTGCAGATGAACGATTACATAGAATTGATTCAATTGTGCGATAAATTGTCGGGCATAGACAACTACGTTAGACTGGAAGATAAATTTAATTGGTACAGGCAAACGTGTACCGTGGATGAATTTTCTTTTCAAGCGAACTTTAATCGTTTGAGTACTATCAAAATGCATTGGGATGCCTTGATTGGCGGAGACCTGTATACCTTACTGAATCTACAAAAAGAAACAACATTACCTGCGGCTTCCTAACAAGACGAAAGGCTGGCAAGCGATGTAGGACAGCTTGCGTTAGGGATTGAACGTTGCACAAAGATCGTAAACCTGAACGATGAACACTGCAAGTTTGAACAACGTATTGAGGATGAAAGATCACTTCCGTCATTGGCTGATCGATCATCATTGTTCAGCATCTGTTATGTCCAGATAAAAGCGGGGCGACCGATACGTAAGGAAGTTTTATTACCTTGATGCTGTTGAAGAAGCCAGCTGCTTTGGGTGGATAGATTGTAGCTTAATGCGTGTAGATGGGATTACGCTTCAACGCTTTTCCACGAGACAACGTAACCTGGTTGGAGTTAAACAAAGAACGTTGGCGTAGAATGGAACGGTTGGGTAAAATGGCCCGGTTGGGTGTGCCGTTTTTGTCGATAAAAAGCCCTGTGAGTTTGTTATCGATGTAGGCGTGAAGTCCGCTCTGCAAGAGGACAATGTTGTTTTGGGAAATTTTTGGGCTTTCTCAGCCCCTTTATCAACACGTCCGTGTTGATACAATTCAGATTAAAAGGCGACAAGGCCTGATGCTTGAACAAAGGTTATTTATCGATTATACCCACCAGCATCGTATGTGGGGTGAGTGGAATGGCTACGGTCGGCTGATTAATGTCACAAGCGAGTGATTCATAACCCGCAGAGCCCTAAAATAAGTAGTTGAAATTAGTACATGTCTGAAGGTGTCTGACCAGCCTTCTTAGCCTAATGACTAATCAGCTTGTATTGTAATTACTTGATAATTAGTATGTTTTTTAATGATTAACGCCCCAGGGTTCGATGGAATTGACGAAATCTTTCTTTAATCTACCCAGATGTCTACCCGGCGCACAGCCTTAGATCTTAAAATGCACTCCTCTTGACTCGCACCCAAGAATGAACAGCTTAACCAAACGCAGCTGATCAAAATAACGGCCATGCGCTTTCGAGGAATTGCATGGTCGGGATGACTGGATTCGAACCAGCGACACTTACGTCCCGAACGTAACGCTCTACCAGACTGAGCTACATCCCGCAATTTTAATAGGAACGCGAAATTAGGGGGACAGCAAGCTTTTAAGTGAAAAAAAGTGACATAAGGCTGCGGCCGTTGCGTCGGCTTCATCGGAGGGTAGGAGGTTGTCAATGTGGAGCAATTGGCTGACCATTTTGGAAACCTGTTCCTTGGTGGCTCTTCCGATGCCCACGATGGATTTTTTTATCCGTAGGGGCGGGTACTCTTTGGTTTCAATGCCGGCCAAAGCCACCGCTGCGAGACAGGCCCCGCGTGTTGACCCTAAAATTTGAGCGATTCTTGTGTTTTGAACGTAAATGGGTTGTTCAATTGAAACTACCTTAATGGGGTAGCTTTGTAAAAACCGTTGGGTGGTTTTGAAGATTTCTCCCAAGCACGTGATCGAATTGTACTTGGGGCCTAGTTTTAAGGTTAAGGTCTCGTGTAATTTAATGCTGTGATTGCCGATGACTTCGATGACGGAAAAACCAGAGCCACGTAAGCTGGGATCAACGCCCAAGATGTGTCCGCGAAATGCAGATGTCTGGGCACAAACAACCTTATTGATCGGACAGCCCAAAATCTTACGGGTCCACAAATTGCGCCTGCTTGTGCTCATTATTTCAATGCCGGAATTCGCAATTCCATACCAATTTTTAAGCTATTGGGAGAGGGTAGGAGGTTTCGATTTGCGTCAAAAATAATTTTCCATTTAACGGCGCTTCCGTACATCTTTAAGCTAATTTTAGACAGGGTGTCTTCGCTTTGCACGACATAGGTTCTTTCGACATTGGTGTTGGATTCCTTCGTGGGAGTAATTACGTAAGTGTTACTTGCGGCTGGATTTGCTTTTTTAGTGCGTTGCTTAAGTTGCGCGAGTTTCTTTTTGAGTTGGTTATTCTCATTTCGCAGTTGTTTAATGACCTCTTGAAGGTTGAGGTACTCGGGCGATTCGCTATAGTGGTCATTGAATGGAAGCGTGCGAGCAAACTCCTTTTTTGCAGTTTCGATCATTTGTAAAACCATGGGGGCAATTTTACTGTTGGGGTCCTGGATTAAATGCTGACGAAAGTGATAGATGGCAAAAATTGGGTCATGCCTTACGCTTAGGTAGAGTTGTCCCAGTTCAAAATGAGTTTTGTGGCCTTCATAATTGCGTTTTTCCAAGAGATGTTGAAATGCCTTGAAGGCTTCTTCGGGTCGGTTTTCGTTCAAAAATTGTTGGCCCTGACGGAAAAGAGGCTCTTCCGTTTCTTCCATGATTTGTTGAGAAGGATTACATCCTGACAGAAAGCAAATCACCATGAGCGGGATATAGGAATAAAACTTCATGTATAAAAATCAGAATTGCTGTATATTTCATTTCATAAGCGGCTAGATACTGCAAGCATAAAGATTGATTTTGCTGTTTTTATTATACCGTTGAGAAATTTTATCACACATGACTCAAAACGTCAGCAAAGATGTGCCAGTAGTTGAAATATTTGGCAAATAAGCATCGAAAAATGTAGGAAAACTTTTCAAGATGGCAAGCAATGAAAAAAATAGCTATCGTAGGGGCGAGTGGTTTGGTGGGGCAAGTTTTGTTGGAGCAATTGATCAATGGGATGAAGTTGCCTCCGGACTATTTTGTTTTGTTCGCTTCTAACAAGAATACGGACACCCAGCAGCGTTGTGGGGAACGCGTATTTAACCTGGAAAAGCTTTCGGAAGAGTGGTTGCCAAAGGTAGATGTTTGGTTCTTTGCGGCACCAGCCATCGTCTCACAGCATTGGATCCCCATCATTTTAAAAAATAGTTCCGCCGTTTGCATCGATGGCAGTTGCGCGTTTCGTTTGGATGATGATGTTCCGTTGATCATACCTGAAATTAATGGGCAAGAATTGACGGGGAAAGAGCGCTTAATCGCCAGTCCCAATTGTACGACGAGCATTGGCTTGATGCCCTTGTGGCCGTTGCACAAGGTTTTCCATCTCAAGCGATTTTGGGGCCACAGTTACCAAGCGGCATCGGGAATGGGCGCCGGTGGTGTTAAGGAATTGAAGGCGCAATTGGACGCGTATAATGCTGGCAATGTCATGCAGGTGCATCATTTCTACCGGCCTTTGGCGTTTAACGCCATCCCGCAAATTGGTCCGTTCGATGTCGACGGCAACTCGGAGGAGGAGAGAAAATTTGTAATGGAATCTCGAAAGATTTTAAGGGAAGATAAAATCAAAATCTTTGCAAATTGTGTTCGTGTGCCCGTGTTACGTTGTCATTCCATTGCCATAAGTGCTGAATTTGCTCGAAAGCTCGATCTAAATGTTGCTAAAGAAATTTTGAAGCATGCGCCTGGCATTCATTTTTGTGAGAATGATTACCCAACGGCCCTAGAGTACTCTGGAAATTTAAAGTGTGGTGTGGGGCGTTTACGCTATGATGACGCACTGGATAACGGCTTGGCCATGTGGGTGGTTGGAGATCAATTGCTCAAGGGGGCCGCTTTAAATATGTTGCAGATCTTTCAACGTTGGGCCGAGTTGACGCATTGGTCGGCCGAATAATTACGGCTCGAGCAACTAGCTCGTTCGCAAGTTTTGCCTGCCTATTTGCCTATTTGTCGTGTCGACGTTTGATACCATTAAGGGCAGACGGATGAGGAGAGGGTGACGTTAAAGTTGAGGGTGGTAATGAATGTCATTGAAGAGAGACTCCAAATGTACGCGAGATTGCTTGGGCTTTGAGCGAATAGATGACTGGGTAGACATATTTGAGTTTGTGAAAAAGATCCTTTAATGCAAGTCAACGTAGAGATGTCTTGGCAATAGGGTTGTTTGAACATTAATGAGCTCCATCGAATTACGCTTGAACGGATTTGAGCTTGGATGTTGTTCGTGTTGGGTGAACAATCCTGGTTAAGAAGCATTGTGGGTCTCTCTTGGAGAAAAGTAGGTGGACCCTCTGCAAATAAATTTTTGTGGTGCTTTGCCGTTTCAATTGCAAGTTGATGTTGTTGGAAGTGATTTTGAGATTCTTGCTCGAGAAACGACGGTCGGTGTTGTTATTTACGTGATTATTGGGCAGAAACTTATTGGCAATCGTGATAAATCTTCTTTAAGTTCAACGAGGCTACGGCCGTTGGTCTTTACTTGCTCCATCCACGCTAAAGTACCATCCAACTTTTGCAGCAATTGATGGTAGTCCTGTGTTTGAATGCGAGTGGGCGTAACAACCGTAAGTGCGATGTCTTCGGCCCCTAATTTTTGAATTTGTTGGCCGTAGAGGAATAATTGCAAGCCTTTCCCCTGCTTAATTTGACTGGGGGTGAAGAGGTAATTGTTGGCAGTTTTGTAATCTACAATGGTGACGGAATGCGATGCTTGTGGTTCAGCTTGAACGAGTAAGTCGATGCGACCTGATAAAATTCCGCTGACCTTCGGTAAGGGCCATTCGGTGTGTAATTGCGTATGGTTAAATAAATATTCGCATTGCTGTGCGATGTGTGTGCACATGAAGGTAGCTTGATCCAGCCACTGATGAATGAAACAGGGCTGTTGTACGTTTTCATCCTTGTAAAGGTTCTTGAGCGCAAGGCTTTGTTGCCCCAGGTTTTTACGGATAAGTGCGGGCCAGTCGGAAGGTACTTTGTCGAATTGTAAACATTGATGCACCCATTCACCGAGGATCTTTTTCTTGTTGCAGATAGAACGAAAGTCGGTGAGTGGAAAAATGTTGAGAATGTTTTCGAGCCATGTTTGCCACGGTGCCAGTTTGAGTCGCTCCCAGGCTTTGCAGGATAATTGTATGCATTGTGGATCTAATTCTAAGCGGTCTCGAGAGAGGTGTGGATGGACCGTAATATTTTCTAACGTTTGTCTTTCCTCAACAGAGGCCGTGTCGTTGGCTTCCCACAAAGGGGCTGCAGCGGCATTGCCTTCCGATGAAGTTTCGCTGTAAGTTACAAAAATTTTTTCGCCGTGCTCTTCTAGGTTTTTGACGACTTCTCTTAAAAAATTTGTTTGATTTCCCCAAGATTCATAATTGGCGCAAGAGAAGATGTAGCGATTGAATGGGAAACTGACGGCCGTTTCGAGTTTTACGTAGTGGGACGGATAAATGCATTGATCGTGATTTAAATATGCCTTTAGGCGGCTCAAGAATTGTTCACGTGTTAGGGGAAGGGGGTAGCCCGTTTTGTGAAGTGTTATTGGATCCCTTATAAGACTTAGGTGGTTTTTTAAGGCCTTGTCAATGAGGCTTAAAAAATCGTCGAATGAGCCTTCTTCTGCCAGTTTTGGAAGGATGAATTTGTCGATCCACGAGCAACGTTGGTCTCGCAGGTACTTTTGTAAGATCTCGTATCGATAATGAATGCAATTATGCGCGGTGTTGATTAAATCACGATGTATGGTTGTATACAGTTCTTTTTCAATGTAATTGTAATTGCGTAGAAGCGTTACGTAGTCAAAGAATGCTTCGACGCTGGCCTGATTTATCCATTCTATCCAGGCCTTATTGAGTGCAGATGCGACGGACGTAGGGGGGCTTACGAGCGGCATAAGCTGGGAGGGCAGGATGCATACGGCATCGGTTTGCATTTGTACCCATCGAATTTCTTCGTGTACGTTGGCAAATTTGCAGACCGTCTTTGCGCTTGCCAATTCAAGTTGTGGCGATCGAATGAGCTGCACGTCCTTAAATTGTTGCAAGATGTAAGACTGATTCAGTGAAAAGCCAATCCATTCGCAAGGAATGGGCAAGGTGTCGAGGAGACTTAAGAAGAAATTGTGTAATTTGCCGTAAAAATGGCCGTACAAGATGATTTTTTCGAAATCCAGCGTCAAATGAGGGGTGCTTTGGCCCATCAAAGAAGGAATTGTCCAATTGGATTGCCGCAACCATGCTTTGAGTTTCGTTTGAACCTCAGTTGACTGTTGTTGGAAGAAGTTATCAATGTGACAGAGCGGGTCGTCAAGGTATTGTTCGTCAGATAGGAACGCGGCGTACGGGGGCGGCAGGCATTTTACGTCTAAGGCGGATGTGTTGAGAATTTTGTTAAAAAATTGGCTTGGGGTAAAGGTGCACACACATTCTTTAGCCTTGGCAACGAGCTCGGTGAATATTGCGACGTCTTGTTGAGTGGGGAATATCCAGGCAATTTTATGGGCCTTGCGAGTGTTTAACTGGTTTTTTGCAAATTCCAAACCGAGGCGTGCCGATTCAAATAAAAACACCTTGACCATAAGAATGATTATAAATTTAATTGCAATCAATTATCAAATATGGTCCATGGGCAGTACAAGAAAACAATGGCTGAAAATTCAAAAAAAGCAGGCAGGGATGAAAACGTTGAAAAGGCAAATGGCTTAGGTCTTTTGTCAGAACTGTTTTTTAATTTGTGCTTACCCACCTTAGTCCTCATGAAGGGGTACGTCTGGCTTGGTTTATCGCCCAAGTATGGGGTTGTCTTGGCCATGTCCTGTCCGTTTACCTACGGTCTCATCGAATGGATCAGAGAGGGCCATTTTAATTGGATTTCTTTTTTGGGTCTAATAAGTATTTCGGTGAAGGGCAGTATCGGATTATTTGAGTGCTCTAACTATTGGCTTGCCATCAATGAAGCTCTGTTGCCAGGCATCCTCGGTACGGCGGTTTTGTACTTGAGGTTGACCCATCGTCCCGCATTTTTAACAAAATTTTTATTGAATGATCAGTTTTGTAAGGTGGCAGAAGTGAAAGCTGCGTTAAAACAGTATCACAATTATACGCAGTTAATTCGCAAGGTCCTCTTGTATGAATGGCTTTTGGCGGGTTTGTTTTTTGTAAGCTCGCTGTTGAATTTTGTGTTGGCTAAATGTCTGGTCGTGCACCCGGCTGGGAGTGGGGAATTTAATCACGAACTGGGGGTAATGACGGCCTGGAGCTTTGTAATTATTGCGGTTCCAGCGACCTTGGGATTGTTTTTCATCGTTTGGCAATTTTTTTTGAACGTCCGTAAATTATCGCATTTAAAATGGCACGAAATTATAAGAGATTGACGGATAAGACGTGCAGGGCATTTACGCTGTTAGAGGTATTAACGGTATTGTCGATCATCAGTATATTTATGGGGCTTTTGTTCCCGTTGGGAGAAAAATTTGTAAAAAAGAGTCGCTGCATGGCGGATGCGTATCACCTACGTCAAATTGCCTTGGCTTACTTGGATTTTTTATCAAATGATGCCTCAAACGCGCAAAAGTTGAATGCTGTTAAAAGCGCGTACGATGTCGCAAGTGTTTTGGCAGAAGGGGGTTACATCCAAGATCCTTGCGTGTATTTGTCGCAACAGGAAACGAAGCAGCTGGAAGTAATGCCCTTGCAAGTGGGGTACCTATCACAAGGCGGTCAGTGGTGTGAAGATGCAAACTTTCGGCAAATCCCCATTAGTTGGGTATTTATTGTGGGAATACCTGCGAATGAAAAATTAAGAAGTACGCCCATTGCTTATTCGCGCGGTTTGAACTTGCGCACGGGAAGGTGGGAGGAAAATAGCACTTATGGTGCGACTGGCGGCTTTGTTGCATTTTTGGATGGTCACGTTAAGTTTTTCTCGTCGCTTAAAAATCAATTGGTGGATTATCAGACGAACCAAGTCACAAGTTCCATCCAACGGGCGGTTCCTAACGGAGCGCGTGCTTACGACACTCAAGGGCGTGTTTGGTAAGGAGGGCGTGGATCGAATCAAGGGAGATTGAACAAAGCGGTTGGCTTTAATTCGATAATTATAAACGAGTTAACTGTTGATTAAAATTTTCAAATAAGACAACAGTTGATCGGCTTGCCTGTAAATTTCGAAAACTATGTGTGAGATAATTAATGCTCTTTGAGCAAGATGCGTTCGATGTGTATGGCATGGCCATTGAGAGGATTGAATTGAATAGAAACGCCGTTAAGCATACTGAGGCCGCTGGCTACCTCGAAGCGGCACGGTTTGCCCGCGATTGATTTCGTTATAATGGGCTCAGCTGTGAACCCAAGAATTCCATTGAATGGGCCGCACATGCCAAGATCGGTGATAAATGCGGTGTTTTTTAACAACTGTTCATCCGCTGTTTGAACGTGCGTGTGGGTCCCAACGACCGCCGTAACCGATTGCTCGGCTAAGAAATAGGCAAGTGCTTTCTTTTCTGCGGTGGATTCGGCGTGAATGTCTACAACGATATTGCAAATGCCTTGGTCTTTTAATTCGTTGATAATTGATTGCGCTGTCTTGAATGGGCAATCGAGAGACATGTTCATAAATGCACGTCCTAGAAGTCCGAATAGAGCGATCTTAATTCCGTTGCTTTCGACGATGAGATAGGTTTTGCCGGGGCATTCAGGCGGAAAATTGGCGGGTCGGCAAACGTAATTGAGCGAGTTAATTTCTTCCCAAAATTTGCGTTGATTCCAGGTGTGATTCCCTAACGATAAAGCGTGAATGCCGGCTTGTTTTAACTCTTCGGCGATGTCGCGTGTGAGGCCAAACCCTCCGGCGGCATTTTCCGCGTTGGCAAACGTAAAGGTACTCGCGTAATGTTGAGTTAATTGTGCCAGTTGTGCTTGTAAAAATTTTCTACCTGCCTGCCCGACGACATCTCCAAAGTATAACAAGTTACATGTTTGATCTGATTCTATCTCCATAAGCCCCGACTGAACTTCCGCTAAAGCTATATCCCAAGAGGGTATCGTACAATGTCAAAGTTTACTTTTTTTTAAGATGTTGATTCATTTGTTCATTGTAAATTGGTTAAATCCATTCATGGGTTGCTTGTGAAGAACAGGTTGCAATTGTTTGATTATTAGTGAATAATGTGTTTTGACTTCATTGGCAATGAAGCGGTCGGCATTGAATTGGATTTATCGCACATGTGGTGATTTCATTTTTTAATCGGAAAGTTTGGTAAAATGGGGATAGAACGAGTGATTTTCATACTTGATTGTAAGACAAATGCAAAAATCACGGGAAATAACCATGCAAAAACAACAGAAAACAACCTTATAAGATAAAGCACGCATGACAATTCACAAGAAAAGCGCGTCCATGAGACAAACTAAAATCGCACGCCGAAACAAACTACAAGCGCACCCAAAAACAAATTAAAGGCGCACGCCGGAACAAATTAAAATCGCACTGACGAGACAAACTACAATCACACCGACGAGATAAACTAAAGCGCACCTCAAAAACAAATTTAACCCCCCCTAAGTCGCCCCACTCCTCAAAGCAGCACCCTTTTAGTCTTGCCGAGTGTTGTTGAACAAGATTGGTGGGCCCTGTAGGATTCGAACCTACGACCAAAGGATTATGAGTCCTCTGCTCTAACCGCTGAGCTAAGAGCCCGCACCTAAATAAACCTAAATAAGATCAACTATTCTATCCAATGTTAAAACGGCTTAAGCTCAAGCTTTTTTTTTGTGTTTATCCTGAGATGCCGACGGGGATTATGCGCGGCTTGCGGGCCTTGGCCGAAATACTGAGCAGATGAAATAACTTTATTTTATTGAATAACAAATAAATTTTGAGCGTTTTCGTGGCTTCTTTGTAGAGGAATTGGGTTGTCTTAGAAATAAGTGGTACAGGTGCGTTTGTCGAAATGAATGCTCATTAAGCGTTGAATTGCCCGTGTGGAGCGAGCTTACGCGAAGATGTTATCGTGTAAGGAGCTTAAGTGTGTAAAGAAAAGCATTTCTTTTTGCTTGTCGTCGATTGCATTAGGCGTTTTCTTATTTTGTGGAGGAGAGATGGCAGAGTGGACGATTGTGCCTGACTCGAAATCAGGTGTGGGGGTAACTCCACCGAGGGTTCGAATCCCCCTCTCTCCGCCATGCTTGGCCTTTGTGCTTGCTCTTTAGAGGGGAGGGCGCCGGTGAGGAATCAAAGGCTAAAACCGGGTGCAGGTCCCTCAAGATGTTTTCAGGGGGCATGTATGGAATGCTTCGTTTGGATTTTTTTTGTGAAAAATGGGGCAATGCCCTTGAAATTTTTTCCACGATCATCTTTTGTTTATTCCATAGGTAATAAAAGCCTGTCGTTGGCCCCGGTGAGTAAGTTATTTAATTGGGAATTGCTCGATATTGCAGCGTCCGTGTCTAAAAACAGCGAACGAGGGGCAATAAAGGTGGACTGATAGGATAGGGTGGTTTCCCCATGTTTGACTTTCTATTTAATTGTGGCCCAAGTTGTTTTATTTACAGAGGTCCATTATTATCATCTGGAGCTGCCATCGAATGTGCAAAATTTGTTTTCGCGCCTGTAGCTTAGCAGCTTAGTTATTTGATTGAAGCCCCTACGTAAGAGGTAAAACGTTTGTTACTTGCGGTATTTGTGCGCCGCAGTTAATGGATTGAAAGTCATTTAAGTGGACTTCGCGTAGAAAAGATGCAAGGGTCTAAAGATAAGTTTAAATTAAGCTGGGGGCATGTTGTGAAGAATGAAGCATCTGGAGCTCCAAAGATGATCGAAATCCGTGGGGCGCGTGTACATAACTTGAGGAATATTGACGTGGATATTCCGTTGAATCAAATTGTTGGCATTGCAGGTGTTTCAGGCTCAGGGAAATCGTCGCTTGCCCTCGGTGTCCTCTATGCTGAAGGCTCCAGACGGTATTTGGAATCACTTTCTACGTATACCCGGAGGCGCATGACGGGCGCCTCCGCGGCGGCCGTTGATAAAGTTTTATACATACCCGCCGCCTTGGCCTTGCATCAGCGTCCCGCTGTGCCAGGAATTCGCAGTACTTTCGGCACGGGCACAGAGCTCTTAAACAGTTTGCGGCTCATGTTCTCACGCGTAGCTTTTCATCAATGTCCCAATGGACATTACGTGGCTCCGTCGCTGTTGGTAGCGCTCGGTGAAGAGCTTGTTTGCCCAGAATGTGGGGAACATTTTTGGGCGCCTTCCGCCGAAGAACTGGCGTTTAACAGTCAAGGTGCGTGCCGTTGTTGTGGGGGTACGGGTTTGATTCGCACTGTGGATGAATCGACGCTGGTTCCGGATGAATCTCTAAGTATTGACGAAGGGGCGGTGGCTCCGTGGAATACGCTCATGTGGTCGTTAATGACGGACGTCTGCAGAGCCATGGGGGTACGTACCCATGTGCCTTTTTCTCAATTAACTGATAAAGAACGCGAAATAGTCTTCCACGGCCCTGCGGAAAAGCGGCATATATTTTACAAGTCCAAGAATAGTAATCAGGCCGGCGAGCTGGATTTTACCTATTTTAATGCCGTTTATACCGTAAAAAATGCCCTTGCGAGGGTTAAAGATGAGAAGGGTATGGCGCGGGTAGAAAAGTTCTTGAAGGAGGAGATTTGCCCGGATTGCGGTGGAACAAGGCTTTCCAAAAGGGCCCGATCGCCCAAAATATGTGGAATTTCTTTGGATCAGGCCTGTCAAAAAACGCTTTCCGAATTGATGCAGTGGGTGGCGGCGGTACCGGGAAGCCTTGCGGAAGAAATGCGCCCCATGGCGGTGTCCATTTGTGACTCTTTTTTGTCCTCAGCGCGGCGCTTAATCGATTTGGGATTGGGCTACCTAACGCTCGATCGTACGTCTTCTAGCTTGTCCACCGGAGAGCGTCAACGAATGCAGTTGGCAAGAGCCGTGCGTAATCGTACTACAGGGGTATTGTACGTTTTGGACGAACCCTCTATCGGCTTGCATCCTTCCAATATAATTGGGCTCATCGGTGTTATGAGGGACTTGGTGGCGGACGGAAATTCGGTGGTTTTGGTGGATCACGATACGCAGATTTTAAAAGAGGCCGATTGGTTTGTTGAAATGGGACCCGGTGCGGGTACCGAGGGCGGATTAGTGATTGCTCAAGGGACCATGGAGGATATTTTAAATAATTCAGCGTCACGTATAGCGCCATTCATATCCGATAAGGTGCAGACGCGTGTGCGAATTCGAGGGGCCGCCGATACGATCTTTAAGTTCGGTAAAATTCATCTTGCCACGTCCGCTATACACACGGTGAAGCCGTTGTCTGTGGACATCCCAAAAGGTAAGTTGACGGTGGTAACGGGGGTATCTGGTTCCGGAAAGACAACGATGATTCTCGAGAGCTTGGTCCCCGCGCTTGAAGCAAGTCTTGCGGGTAAAGCATTGCCAGCGCATGTCAGAGAAATAGAGTGTAATGGGGTCCGGCAGGTAAAATTGATCGATGCGACTCCTATTGGTATTAATGTACGTTCTACCGTGGCAACTTATGCCAACATTCATGACGAATTACGGCAAGCTTATGCTAAGACGCCAGACGCAAGGGCACATGCCTATAAGGCGGGTGATTTTTCTTACAATACGGGCCGATTGCGCTGCCCCACTTGTGACGGGACCGGAAGCGTTAATTTAGATGTGCAATTTCTTCCGGATGTCGAAATTCCGTGTCCTTCATGTTCCGGCTCTCGTTACAATAAAGAAGCGTCCTCTATCCTTCGCGAGAATAAAACGGGCAAAAAATATTCTTTACCGGATCTCATGTCAATGGACATTCGCCGCGCGATACTGGCCTGTGAAGACCTTAAGACCGTCAAACATCGTTTGCAAACCTTGTCTGATTTAGGGCTCGCTTACCTGACCTTAGGTGAATCGACCCCCAAGCTTTCCGGCGGTGAGGCGCAGCGTCTGAAGCTGGCATTCGAAATGGGACGACAGCAGTCGGATGCGATATTTGTATTTGATGAACCCAGCATAGGGCTTCACCCACTGGATGTGCAGAAATTATTGTCTATTTTTGAGGGTCTCATTAAGCAAGGGGCCACGGTGGTCGTTATTGAACATGACTTAGACATTATTTCTAACGCTGATTACATTATTGATATGGGGCCCGGCGGCGGCGAAGAAGGGGGACGGATTGTAGCGTTTGGGAGCCCCGAGGAGGTTGCCGCGAATGCCGCGAGTGTTACGGGGAAGTTTCTAAGGGAGAAGTTGTCTTCGGTAGACCTTACTTAAGGGCCGTATAAGTAGGAGGGTCGGCGGCCAAAAGGCAAATAGAAGATGTCCTACATTTTTTGAGAAAATTAATTTAAAGGTGCGGAATAAGCGCAGAATTACGCAAGTGCAAGTTGTAGGGAAGAAAAGTGCTCCGCAGAAGCTTTTGGGCAGAGCAGTACTTTTATTTAATTACTTTTACAGGCGTCGTCAAATTCAAGCATGAGGTCTGTAAATTGACATAAGTTGCACATGTAATTGAATGATCGTTAATTATAAGCTTGCCTTCTTCATTATATTTGTATTTCCTCAATAACAGACAATGAGAAATATTGCCTTAGAAACAGTTGTCAATCACGGTGCTTTCTACATTGATATTAAATGTGGAAATCGTGATGTTGTATCCTGGCGTCTCTAAATTAATTTATTAAACGTTCAACGCTGTTTGCCTGGATCTTGTATGCGGGCGGTGTAAATAGCGCTCCTGTTTTTTATTCTCTTTAATTTATTATTTTAATTTCCATTGGAGAAATTTTGTTCATGAAAAAGTTTGTTAATGCCGTTTTTTTGATTTCTGGAACTGCCATTGGGGCTGGGATTGTAGCCCTTCCCATCGCTGCGGCGCGTGTGGGGATCTTGGTCAGCATCATTGTCGATGTCATAGCGCTTTGTTTGGCTTATCAGACATCCTGCATCGTCATAGACCTTAATCGTGAGTTTAATTGTGGAAAGAGCATTGTTGAATTGAGCCAAATTTTTTCTGGTCGTGGAGCCAAGTACATATCGCTTGTCAGTTTTTATCTTCTTTCGTTTGCTTTGCTTTCGGTGTACACGGCTGGGGCTGCCGAGATCGTTTCTTCTTTTTTAGGGTTAAACTTTAAATGCATAAGTTTGGCTGTTTGTGTCTTGGGCTTCTTTTTGTTTTCACTCAAACGGTCGTATTTTGAACACGTTAATTTTCTGATAGGTTCATTATTTGTCGTCGCCATGCTTGCCATTTTCTGTTCTATGCCCGGGATGTTTAAAGGAGTCTTTAGAGAAATGCCTGTCACTTGTGACGCAATGGCGTTATTTGCATTTTTCCCCATCATATTTACGTCGTTTGGTGTCCAAAATGTATGTGGTTACATTTACGATTATTTGGATCGAGATGTGAAAAAAATAAAATTGGCCTTTTTGATCGGCATATCGATTCCGGCCATTGTCTACGTATTGTGGATTTCTTTGACTTTAACCGCCGCCTATCAAACGGATGCAAATTTTTACAAGCAATTGCTGTGCGGGCAAGTGGATGCGGGGGAGTTCGTGAGCTTCCTCTGTAATTTATCGGAGACAAGGTACATTAACTTATTTTTTAAATTATTTTCTTTATTAGCCATCATTACGTCTGCCATTGGAATGGGCGTGGGAATGATGCTAGCCTTGAAAGAGCTTTTAAAAAGTGATGTTGTGGTAAGGTTGACCTTGGCCTTGGTTCCCTTGCTGATCCTTTTGTGTGTTGAAGATGCCTTTATGAAAGTTTTATCTTTTGGAGGCATGATTGCGACGATCTTCGTTATTTTTGTGCCTGTTTATTTACAAAAACGGGCTTGTGAAAGTAAGAAACTCGCGTGGAAATCTGTTGTGTGCCTTATCCTCGGCGTCTTAATTGTACTCGGAGACCTCTTGAATAAGTTTTTCTAAAAAAGTGGCCAATGGAAAAATGCCCAACGTGCTTATAACTTAAACGTGTCTGTGTGGGCACCTGGTCGCTAAATTCAAATGCCTTCTACATGTTTATTTTTGTGTCTGTACATTTTAATGATGAAACCTACGATAAACACTTGACTCGTTTAACACAATGGATTTGAGTATAACGATGTTGATCGGGTCATAGCGCAGTCTGGTAGCGCACTTGCATGGGGTGCAAGGGGTCGGGAGTTCGAATCTCCCTGACCCGACCATTTGCCGGGGTGGCTTGTGTTGTTTATCAATTTAATGAGAGTTTTGATCTTAGCGAATTTTTATTGTTTTCTGCGTCCCCTTCGCTTTAACTTGTTGCTTTTGTTTTTTCTAAGTTTTGCGTATTGTTTTGCTTGAGCGTCTAAGTGATTAGAGGAGACTTGGGCTTAAAAGTGATATTTGAGCTGTGTTAAAGGGGATAAACTTAAGGCATTGGTCTAGGGGGCTTCCATAAGAGTTGAGAGCGTACGTGGTGTTGGGATGAGATTTACAGAAAAATTCAAGTTTGACTTCCGGGGCCAATTTTTATATAAATAGTGTATGGGCGCACTCGAAAATTTTGTAGATACCCTAAACGCGTTTGGCGAAAGTACGCATTTGCCGCAACTTAAATTAGACGATGATAATGCCTGTGAATTGTGCATTAATGAAGATCAGCACGTACGCATTCATTTTAATGAACAGCAGTCAAAAGTTGAATTTTTGACCGAGGTGGGCGACATCAATGAGAATTACATCGATAAGTGTTATGCGTGTTTGCTCAAGGCGAATTGTATTTGGGATTTAACACACGGCATGACGCTTTCAAAATGGCCAGATGCGCTGAAAGTGTTGCTCGGCTATCAAGTGCCTGCCTTGGATTTAGATTTGTCGGCATTTGAGACGCATTTTAAGCGTTTTATTGATGAGCTCAAACTTTGGAAAGACAATTTGGTTCAACTTTACCAAGGAAATGTGCCCGAGGATTTGGCCGAGCTCTGTTGATTGACAATGTGCAAGCATCCAAGCCCCACACGCGCTTTTTGGGAAACGCCATCGACGGGCATTTTGTGCTTTGAAGAAGATGTTCAAATTGAGACGCTTCCGGATGGAGTTATAAACGCAGAGAAGCTGACATTTAGCCGCTTGGATAAAACCGTCTTTGCGCGAGAATCGGGCTATTACGTTGAAGGTGAGTACGTTCACTTTTACCTTTCCCGAGCTCAATTGAGTCCGCAACTGCGAAAAAGTAAAAAACCGTTTTACGTCGCTGGCGATTTTAACCACTGGGATTGGAAGCACACACGGCCACTTGCACTTTCATCCGATAAAAAGGCGTGGGTGTTCGCTCAGAGTTTGAAGGACTTTGATGATACAAGCGCATTTAAGTTTGTGCATGCGACTGGGAAGTGGTTGACGCCGCCTGAAAACAGCCCCAATCGCGTTAAGGACGCGTCGGGTAATTGGAATTTGCAATTGAATTTAAAGCAATCGGGGTACCATTGGGTCCGTTTTACGTGTAAGACGCCACAAAACTTGGCTTACGAGCCCCGCATGCGCTTCGCTGAGAGCTGGCTTGCAATTGATACTTTGCCGTGGGCCTTGAGCTTATATTCGAATCAGCGGCTTGGAGCGTGGGTTGAGAATGGTGTGAGTATGTTTTCTTTATTTGCTCCCCGCAGTCGTAAGGTGGAAGTCCGTGTTTTTAAAGATGGGGAGAGCCGTATTTACCCCTTGTCTGTCGATCAAAACGGCATTTGGTCAACGCAGGTAGCACGTGATTACAGTGCTTACAATTATGAGTACTACGTGTACAATCCGGAACGCACGCGTGTAAATGATCCTTACGCAAAAATTTTATTGGGGCCTGATGGGCCTGGCAAAATTTTTGAGCCTTCCCCTTACAAAGGACATTTTAAGACGGCTCATGTGCGCGATTTGGTTGTTTTGGAGTGTCATATGCGCGATGTAACGGGGGCCAAGGGCTTTGACGATTTTAGCCATTTTATAAAAAACCATGCGTATTTGCACTCTTTAAATTGCAATGCTTTAGAATTGCTGCCCATTACCGAATACGATGCGTCGGGTGTCGAGGAGTATCAATGGGGCTACATGCCCGCGCACTACTTTGCACCTTCATCGAATTACGGAGGGGCGGACGTTAATTCTGTCGATGCCTTGCAGCATTTGGTCGAAACTTGTCACGTGAACGACATGGCCGTCATACTGGACGTGGTCTTCAATCATGCGGGAGTATTTAATAGCTTGCTGAAAATTGACAAAGCGTATTACTTCCGCACAGATATGTTTGGTTTTTCAAATGCCAGTGGTTGTGGAAATGATTTTCGGGCAGAAGCACCCATGGCCAAGCGCCTTATTATTGACAGCTTAATTCATTTTTTAACGTGTTATGGGGTCGATGGGTTTCGTTTTGACTTGGCTGAATTGTTGGGGGTTCCGGTATTGGAAGAAATTTCTCGGCGCTTAAAAGCCATAAAACAAGATGTTATCTTAATTGCTGAACCGTGGAGCTTTAGAGGGCATGCGGCATTGGACTTGAAGTCGACGTCGTTTTCCTATTGGAATGACGGGTATCGTGACTTTATCCCGCAGTACGTTTCTGGTAATGGTAATGTGGAAGGCTTGAAGTATTTCATGGGCGGATCGACACGGTTTTTGTGCAAAAATGCCTGGCAATCCATTAATTATACCGAGTCACACGATGATTATTGTTGGATAGATCGCATTACGGAAAATCCAAATCATCAAGGAGATTGCGTGACCGATGTCGATCGCCGGCGAACCCACTGCATGTTCGCAATTTTATTTTTGTCTCTTGGGGTGCCCATGCTCTCGGCAGGTCAAGATTTCCTGAAGTCGAAACACGGAGTTTGTAACACTTACAATCGTCCGGATTGCAACCGGCTGGATTACACGCGTTGGGAGATGTATGCGGGCACACACAGCTACGTGAGAGGCCTCATCCGTTTGAGGGCAACGGATTACGGCAATTTGTTAAAAATCCAACGCCCGTCAGAAAATTATTTTAAATATTTCACCGCCCAAAATTCTTCTGCCCTGGTGATGTTGTACAATGCCGATCATTCGTGCGGTCCTAAGCAGATTTTGTTTGTCATCAACCCGCATCACACTTCGGTCGAGTTCCAATTGGAGGCTCGTTTACTCGATGGATTTGTTCAGATCGCCGATACGGAACGCATCTGTTTGCAGGGGCTAGAGGCGCCTTTAACCTCATGTTTACCCGATGGGCACATGCGCCTTACCGCAAATTCTTGCGCCATTTGGCTTTCTAAGCCTGTTTGATGGATGAAGAATTGAGCCCTTAATACCCCTCTTAGGGATTTTCATAACGGGGCTGTTACTCCAACTGAAAAAGGCGTTAAGCCGTAGGTATTATTCCTCTTTTGTGTATACGTGGGCAGTCGTTGTAAAACTTTTGCTTTCCAAAAATAGGTGTAGCAGCCATCTTACAGACGGAAATCCCTTAATAATGTTCTCAGGATAATCCTACGTACAAGATAATTCGCGCCCAATTAAGTTGGACAACCCCGTTGCCTAGAACAAAGGTATTTTAGTAAAATGTCAATTGAAGAATGTTATTACAATGCAATTCGGGAGGACGGTATTGTATTTTGTGCAAATTTTGGCACACAGTCCCACAGATGATATCGGTGGCTGCCTTTCAGGAAAAAATAATTGTAGCGCAGCTCTCGAATGAGTGGAAGTGCGGATTCTACGCCGCTGAATGTCTTAATTTGCCCAGCTGGCACTCCTCGTGCGAGTAAGCCTTCTTTGAATTCATTGGCAAAGTCTCCAATTAAAATAAAATAATCATTGTTGTTGTGTGAAATCACCTTGGCAACTTGTCGGTGATAACTCGCACTGTTTTTGCCCAATTCACACATCGACCCCAATATGTAACAGCACGCGGTACCTTTGGGCCTTTCATTTTGAAAATGTTGCAGGCTGTCCACAAATGAGAGGGGATTGGCGTTGTAACAATCCACGAAATAATGTTGGCCATCGACGTGTTTCCATTCTCCGCGTTGATGGTAAGCCCTCCACGTGTTGAGCCTTTCTTGGATCAATTCTTGTGGAATGTCGCGTGTGATGGCAAAGTAAATGGCCATAACGAATGTGTAAGCGGACATACGGCCAATTTTAAATGGGATCACAAACGTGTACGTTTTCTCTTTATGTCGTATGCTCGTAAGCCATCCCGAGCTGTGCGCTTGAAGTTTGTAAAAAACCTCGTTAATGCAGTCATCCTTCAATTGGTGAGGACCGGTGCCTTCTTCGCGCATTGCGTGCACAAGGACGTTATTTGCGAAGTCGATTTTGTAATGGTCTAGCAGGCTGGCGGGCAAAAAAATATCACGTTTGGTAAATTTGAATAAGCTTGTTTTTTCGGCGACTAAATCGGTGAGGCTGTCGTTAAAATTGCCAATGTGAACTGGACCGACGTTGAGTAACAAACTGGCGTCGGGTTGAACGATGCGCGCCAAGTTTGACATCTCTTGCGCTTGGTTAATGCCCATTTCAATGACGGCATGTTTGTGTTGTTGCGGATCGATGCGTGTAAGTGAAAATGGAACGCCCAGGTGATTGTTAAAATTTTCAGGGGTCTTAAACGTGTGATCAAGTCCCAAGAGTTTTGCCAATAACTCTTTGAGCGTCGTTTTCCCGCAACTTCCCGTTACGGCAATGATGTTTGTACTTAAGCTTTGACGGTAATGAAAGGCGATCTTCTGAAATGCCTGCAGCACGTTGGGCACGATGAGCTGAGGTAGCGAACAATCTTCTGCCGCGTGTTCAACAATGGCGGCACTTGCCCCCATTTGACTGGCTTGTTGAAGGTAACGATGCCCGTCATTGTGTTCGGTCTTTAAGGCCAAAAAACACTCATTCGCTTGAAGACTTCGCGTATCGAAACAAAAATTTTGAATGTCGTTCAATGGAGAGCGCGTCCATTGTCCTTGCGTCCACTGCTGCAATTGCAATGGGCAAAATCGCTTATGCTTTTCCATGTTTTAATTGGCAACATGTTTCAATGACGGTACGATCGTCGAACGGGAATAACTGATGACTAATTTCTTGGTAACGTTCGTGGCCTTTGCCGGCAATGATGAGGCAATCGCCTTCTGCGCACTGTGAAAAAGCTTGAAAGATGGCTTCTGCCCGATCTGTGATGAAATGCACATGAGAGTTTGCAGCCATGCCTGCTTTCATGTCATTGAAAATTTGTTCTTGAGGCTCACAGCGGGGGTTGTCGCTGGTTGCCCAAGCGGCATCGGCGTATTTTTCGGCGATTTGAACCATGACGGGCCTTTTACTGCGATCTCGATCGCCACCGCAACCGAAGACAAGATTTAATTTGCCTCGGGTGAGGGGACGTAAGGTCTGCAAAACACTTTTTAGGGCCTCTGGCTTGTGCGCGTAATCCACAAATACGTGAAAACCTTTTACGCCTGCAATCGGTTCGAGCCGGCCGGGAATTCCCCTAAAAGTTTTGAGACCTTCAATCGCTTTTGAAAGGTCGTAACCTTGGGCGTAACAAACAGATAACGCCGCCAAGCAATTGTACACGTTGAACAGGCCCAATAAAGGGGTTTTAACGGTCCAACGCCCTTGTGGGCAAACGAGGTCAAAGCTCGTTCCATTGAGTTCTATTTGAATATTCCTTGCTTGCAAGATCGCAGAAGACTGCGTGCCAAATGTGACAACTTTGAGCTGTTGAGGTAAGCTGCTTAGCAGCCTTTGTCCGTAGGGATCATCGCAATTTACAATGGCGTTTTTTAATCCCTCTTGAAAAAAGAAGGACTGCTTAGTTTTGAAGTAATTTTCCATGTCGCCGTGGAAATCGAGGTGTTCCAAACTTAGGTTTGTGAAAATGGCGGAATTGAACTTCAAGGCTGCGACACGTTTTTGTGCAATACCGTGGGAGGATACTTCCATGATGGCATTAGGCAATTGCGATTGAACCATTTCGCTCAAGTAAGATGAGGTGCTGAGCGCATCGGGGGTCGTTCGAGTGGCCGGCAGAATCCTGGCCCCTAAATCGTAATGAATGGTGCCCAATAAGCCGGTACGTTCTTCAAATCCGGAACTTAAAATGTGTTGCAGTAGGTACGAAGTGCTTGTCTTACCGCTGGTGCCCGTAATGCCAATGAGGTTTAACTTGCTGTCAGGCTGATTGTAGAATCGATTGGCAATTTGACTTAACGCTTGTTCCACGTCCTTCACTTGCACTTGAATAATGTGCCCCATGTGCGGGATGATACGTTCGCAAACAATGGCAATCGCACCGCGATTAATGGCGCTTTCGGCGAATTCCAAGCCGTTGTAATGTTTACCCGGAATGGCAAAGAAGAGGGAGTCGGCTTGAACCATCTGACTGTGCACGGCGAGATGCTTAATCAGTGGGTTTGTTTTGGGGCCACTGATTCTTACAATATCTAAATCCTTGAGCAAAGTTTTGAGTTGAATGGGCTGTGACATAAATTGTAAGAGGGGGAATGCGATGGCCGAGTGTGCGAGGTAAGCGTTGGAGAATGAGCAGATGTTAAACATATTTTTTAGGAGAGTTGAGGTTGAGGAGGAATTCCCATGTAGGCGATAATCCCTTCGGCGATTTCTTTAAAAATGGGGGAAGCAATTTGCGAGCCGTAGGCAATCCCCTTGCTTTGTGGGCTGTCGACGACGATTGTGACCTGAATGCGAGGCGACTTGCTTGGGAAAAATCCGGAAAATGATGAAATGTGTTGCGTGTGGGAGTATTGGCCATTGACAATTTTTTGTGAGGTCCCCGTCTTCCCGGCAACACTGTAACGAGGGATGTAAGCTTTGGAGCTAGAAGAGTGTGTGAGTAATTGTCGCATTTTTTGAGCCGTTTGTTTTTTGATGACTTGTCTTCGGATGATGGGGGCGAATGTTTTGATAATTTCCCCGTTCGCATCGTAAACGCGCCTGACTAACTGTGGGTACATGAGTTGTCCATCATTGGCAATGGCTCCCATTGCGTAGTGCATTTGTAGCAAGGAACAGGCCAAAGCGTGTCCAATCGGCAAGCGCGTGATGGTGAGGCCATCCCATTCCTTTGGAGATCTAAAAATGCCGCGAGTTTCTCCAGCCAAGCCCGAGCGTGTGCTCTCGCCAAAACCAAAGCGTTGCCCGTAGCGAAATAGGTTCTCAGCCCCCAACTTAAAGGCCACTTGCACGGTTCCTTTATTGCTTGAATTTGTCAAAATGTCGGCGACGGACATGCGCTTATTAAACGGTTTCCAGTCTTTTGGGAGAGGCAGGCGCTTGCCTCTGTACTCGGCGTGTGTGAGCCCACAGTCAAAGCTGTCGCTTTCAGTGACGGAATTTGTATCGAGGGCGGCGCTTATCGTGATGGCCTTAAAGACGGATCCGGGTTCATAGACATCGGAGGCCGCCTTGTTCTTTAAATTTTCTGTGGGATAGCGTCCGTAGTGATTGGGGTCGAATCCTGGGTAAATGACCAATGCCAAGATTTCTCCTGATTTTGGATTGCTGACCAAGCACTGTATCGATTGCGGATGATATTGTTGGTAAGCGTTCTCGAGCACGTTTGCCACGATGGACTGGATTTTTGCGTCGAGTGAAATTTCGACGTTGTTACCTTCGGCTGCCGGAGTAGAGTGGGGACGAAATTGGGCCATTTCTTGAAACTTCCCGTTGATTTCAATCGTGCTTGCTCCTGCTTGCCCGTTAAGATAAAAGTGCATCGAGCGTTCAATGCCACAGACCGGTTGGCCCTCGTGATTGACAAAGCCAACGATGTGACCCAAGGAGGGGGTGTCGATGTAAATGCGTTTTATTCTTTCATTGCCGTAAATGCCCTTTACTTTCAAGGCGCATATTTTTTCGTAGCTAGAGGCAGGCACATCGCTTTTGATTTTTTTCCAACGGCAGGTGGGGGCGCAATTCCAGATTTCTTCCAATTTATTCAGAGGCACCTTAATCAGGGAAGCTAATTGAGGCAGCTGATTGAGATCTTGCGCTTGCACTTGGGTTAAATCGACGCCTACTTCATACACTTGTTGATTGCTAACCAAGTATTGTCCGTTGCGGTCGAGAATTTTTCCGCGATGCGCTTGTAAGACCTGAGTCCGTTGCCGGGCTTTTTGGATGGTTTGTTTAAAATTATCGCGATGCTCGTAAAGGTACAAAACGCGGGCTGCAAGGGCACTGAACCCCATTGTAAATAGGCAGGGGAGCAACCAATAGCGTTTTGTCGTCAGTATGATCATTAATTATTTAAAGCCAAATGTGCGAAATGTTGTTTGCTTTGAGTGTTGGCCCAGATGGTTTGGGCGCGTGAGGGGGATTGCAGCTCTTGGCAGTAACGAGCCAGGTGCTGCGTGGATTGAATTCGAGCTAAACGTAAATCCGTTTGTTGAAGTTTTTGTTGAAGGAGGAAAAACGTTTTTTCAAGGCGTTTGCCGTAAGAGGCTTGTAAGTAAACTTGTTGGCGGACCCACAGCAGACTAAATGCGCCTGCGATGATGAGTACGAATGCGAAGCTAAGTAAGCAGAAGTATTTCGATGAGAGCATATTCATGATATTTTTTGGATAATACGTAACTTGGCGGAACGTGACCTTGGATTCAGACGAACTTCTTCTGAATCGGCAA
The DNA here is from genome assembly GCA_902495005.1 of uncultured Verrucomicrobiota bacterium. Taxonomy (GTDB): domain Bacteria; phylum Verrucomicrobiota; class Verrucomicrobiia; order Opitutales; family UBA9783; genus CABUVL01. The sequence goes on from CABUVL010000003.1 coordinate 60,449, forward strand.
TGATGGGCTTGCGTGTTGCCAATGTGGCGGTGATTTGTTTAAATTGTCGTGGTTCTGCGTCGAATTTATTGAGGCTCTTGCCGCATTTTTCGTTAAAGAATTGTTTAACGATGCGGTCTTCCAGAGAGTGGAAGGTAATGACGGCCAATTGACCTTGCGGGTTGAGGCAGTTGAATGCCTTTACAAGCCCCCGTTTGAGGTGCTCGAGCTCTTGGTTGACGTAAATGCGAATTCCTTGAAAAACGCGGGTGGCGGGGTGAATGCCAGGCTTTTTAGACCGTGATAGGGTCGTGTGCTTCAGCAAAAAATCGGCGAAGGCTACTGTGTTTTCCCAAACAATTTCGTTGCGGTAGCTAAGGATGGCTTTAACAATGGACTTCCACTGTTTTTCCTCCCCGTAATCGCGAATGGCCACTGTGAGTTCTTCTTGGCTTGCGTTTTCTAAAAATGTTTTTGCCGATATGCCCACGTTGGGATTCATGCGCATGTCCAAGGGACCTGCGTTTCGAAAAGAGAATCCTCGTTCTGCTTGATCTAATTGGAAAGAAGAGACGCCCAGGTCCATGAGAATTCCGTCAAAATTCATCTTGAGCTGATCGAGTTCCGAAAAATTGTAGGCGAAGAACTGAAACCTTTGTGGAAATTGTGCTTGCACGGCTTTTGCGCGTTGTGCGGCTTCAGGATCGATATCCAAGGCGACCACCTGTAAATGAGGATCTTGATTCAACAAAGCTGCGGTATGGCCCCCACCGCCGAAGGTCGCGTCTAATAAAATTCCATGGGTGTTGGCGAAATAACGTAGGATTGTGTCCTTCAGTACGGGGATGTGTTGCAACGTATTCATCTTACAATCCTAGCTCCTTGAGCAATTGGCTCATTTCGTTCTCATTTTCGTCCGCCGATTGGATGTACTTGTCGTAAGCTTCAGGTTCCCAAATGTTGAAGGTGGCGTAGCTGCCGACCAGTAGGGCGGTTTTGCTTAATCCCGCGTACTTGATCAATTTTTCGGATATTGTGATCCGGCCTTGTTTGTCGCAACCGAAGGTGTCTGCCTTGGAGAAGATCTTGGCCAAAAGTTTTTGGCCGCGCACGTCGCCGAGGCTGATGGCGGCTACTTTTTCTTCCAAGCGCTCTACCATTTTGGGCGGATAGATGGTGATGCAGCCCAATGGGTTGGGTAAAGCGAGGTAAACTTCTTCTTGATCGCCTGAAAAGCGCCATTTGGAGGGAATGCACACGCGGTTCTTCACATCCAATTGATGTGAAAATTCGCCTACGAATACATTCTTTCCGATGACCATACGCTTGCTGCTTAAACCACTTTCTTCCACAAAACCCCACATTGCCCCACAAGTCAACAAAAATAAACCGTTAAAATTAAAATTGCGTGCCAGTTTTATTACATTTTTTATTGCCCTTCATAGGGCTCCGTCCTAAAATTCTCCCATGGAATCAAAGCAAAAATCTCCCAGGGGGTGGTCTTATTGGTTTTGTGGGGCTTCTTGGATTTATTGGTGGACTTCTGGGGCTTCTTTTGGGTGGGTTTATTTGTGGACTTGTTGCTTGCGGGCTTGTTTTTTTATGAAGGCGTGCTTTTTGGTTTGTTCGAGGATGTGCTGTCGTGTTCGTAGAACGTCCTTGCGTAAGTTATGTCAATCACTTGTGGCTTGGTTGATGGGCTTCGCTGGGTCGGCTTGGCGTAGCTTGTGCATGCGGATATCACGTGTTTTATCTCATCCAGGTATATTGTGGAGAGCTTGGCGTGTGTGGATAAGCGAATTAGAATTGAGACGATGGAAGCACGCGGATTTAAGGCAAAACGTGTGTGGTGGGGATACGTTGGGACGTACGATGTTGAGAAGATTGTTGCCCTTTGACGAGCTCATGGGTGGAATTAAAAGTTGGCTAAGTGAAGTGACATTTTCAAGGATGAGAGTTGTTGAGAGAGCAACGAGCTCGCCCGTTTGTTGCTTAACGCGTGAAAATTTTTACCTGGAACGAGGGTACTATAGACAAGTGAAGCAAGGACATTACGGACGACGTGAATGTGGAAACAGTTTTTTCACTTCCGTACTTTTCTTATTTGTACTCGCCAGCACCTTGAGGTTGTGCTGCAACACAACCTTGCACGAGGCAAAATTAAACAGCATTTTCATTCAAGAGACCCAAGGGCATTACTTAATGGAAAACGCGATGCACTTGGTGCGCGATTACGCTTATCAGCTCACGCAAAACCCGGAAATGCCCAACATTTTTTTAGGTGTCGATGCGTATAAGCGTAAGGCCAATAGCGGCATCATTAACTTTAATACTTCGTTTTCAAAAGAGCAAATTGCGCCGTCAGATTTTTCCTTGCAGCCCAGTTCATGGGAGGTATTTGGAGGGCCCATTTTTTGGCAAGATAAGAAGAAGGATTCCAATGATGAGCGTTATTTGGCCGAAGTTTTCATGCTGTTGAACATGAAGCTTGCTTCTAACTTGATTCCAGATTGGACCATGCGTATGGCGCAGTTAATGGAAATCGAGCGTAATCCTCTGTGCGATTTCCAACTTTATTCGGAAGGGGACACCTCGTGGACACTAAGAAATAGTGCGAATAACTTGGAAGGGCCTATTCAAATCAATGGTAATTTTTACGGCCGTGGTAATAGCAGTTCTTTCCCGGAGTCGTATGAGGAGGGTAATGTTGTTGGTAAGATCAACCCAAATGTTAATTCAAATGCTGATTTTACGATTCCCTCAAAGTACCATTTACTAGATAATAGCAGTTTTTGGAAAACCTACCCAAGCTATCATTATCTAGATTCGGATTGTGATAAATTTTGCACATTGGGAAGGATTTGTCGGCCGTTAGGTGTTGATCCCGGTTCGTGTTCCACTTGGTGGTACCCCACTTGTCAGAATATAGAAAAAGGGACAGAAGAGCAAATTGTAGAAGTGTGTACGGGTTCACATTCGATCTGTGAGATGGGTAATTGGAGCCAGGGTTTTTACCGTACTGGGACCTTAACTAATATAAAAAAAGCTTTTAGCAATGCACGGAATTTGAATGAAATGCAGATGACAGAAAGAATACGAATTGCTTTTTCACAAAGGTTTGCGGCTGGCCCATGCCTTAAAATTTGTATATACTTTAATACAATCGCTTCATCTGGCAATGCGACAACCCATTACCCTTATGGGACTTACTACGACGATCATTATCCTGCCTGTAACGATAATTTCCATTTAAAAACGTACTTAAATCTTGTACTTCGTTCTGATCTTAACAATTTTATCGCAGGTTCTACCAGTACACCTAGTACGACGGATAACCTTATTTCAACGATTGATTTTTGGTGGGGTACACCTGATACAAGTCCATTTTATTACATGGATGATGCTACTTCCCCCAACGCTGGTAATTTCAATGTAGAATCAAGTAGGCCAGCCTATTTGCGTATTACGAACAACAAAATGTCGTTGACAAGGGCTAGTAATGCAAGCAAAGGAGGTTCAGGCAATGCTTTTACCATTTCTACAAGTTTCCCTTTTTTTAATGCTGTGACGACCACATCGAGTGCGGGGACCATCGGAGACACAGCTTCTCTACCGGCAAAATTAATTTATAATAGTAATTATTGGTATGCAGAGTCGATTAGCAGCAGCGTACCTCGCGCTAGTATGCCGCCTCATTATCATTTTATTTTTGATCGGAATCGGGCTAAGTGGATACAGTTAATAGACTTTGATGTGGCGGCATTTAACAGTTGGCTCGGTTCTAACTCAATGACTGATACCTTTGCAAAATGCGAAAATAAAGTGGTTTTTACTCCAGCAAGATGGTTAGGAATATTTCACGGTATGGATTACACGAATACAGATGGCAATGATATCCGAACTGACTATGCCAGCAAGCGTCAGGCTTTCTTTAATCAATATAGTGATGGTTCGTACAGCACGAATGCGGCGATTGACATGGGTATACGTATCATTAACGCGGAGGAGTTGCCTGACGGAGGTATGAGTATTGCCAGCTGCTTCCCGCTTTATATTAAGGGAGACTTCAATACAACCAATACGAAACCAAAGGCTTTTATTGCAGCTGATTCTGTGACTTTCTTAAGCGACAGTTGGCAAGATTGGTCGAGCGGAACGGATCCAAAATTGTCTTATTTACGTTCGGCGAATTGTAACGCAATTGCTTCAAGTTCACCAGTGACAGCTCCAAAAATTTATGCGCACTTGATGACGGGTACAGCACATCCTGATTTTTGGTTTACAGAATCTGTTAATCGTAACGAATTTCTTCCTAACTTGGGTATATCGGGGGCATTTAGGACGTTGGAGTATATGACGAGTCCCATTGAGTTTTGTGGATCGTTAATGTTGCCTTACCAAAGTAAGTGGCAATGGGAGCCTCCCGTCGATTTTAGCTGGAAGTACCCGGGAGGGGATGTTTTTAAATTTGTGAGTGGTTGGAAAAACATGCGACCGACGGCGTGCGTGCCTTTTTACCATCGTATCAGTCAGGGGCGAAAGACGTTGAGCTTGGGAAACACCACGTACAATGCCTTGAAAGCAATTTATAACAATGCTGATGCAACGAGTTATACATTCAGTACCTATGAGAGTGCTTTGCCTAGTTACATACAATAAAATAGCCTACGATTTTGAATGTTTCGAGTGCACGTTATTGGGTGTGTGTATAAAGTTTTTTTGTTGCCGTATTGAACTTTGTAATTTTATTAAATAATGCTTGTCTTCGTAGCGTAAATAAATTTACTTGCCTTGATAAAGATGTCTAATACGTTAAAGCTCAAAGATACACTCAATTTACCTCAAACGAAATTTCCCATGCAGGCGCATTTGGTCCAACGGGAGCAGGAGCGTTGGAACCATTGGGAAACCGAGCACCTTTATGAGAAAATTCAGGCAAAGAATGCACAGCATCCGAGTTTTGTCTTGCATGATGGTCCGCCGTTTACAAACGGTAATGTTCACATCGGCACGGCGCTCAATAAAATTTTGAAGGACATCATCCTTCGTTTTAAATCCATGCAAGGGTTTTCAACGCCCTACATCCCCGGTTGGGACTGCCACGGTCTTCCCATCGAGCATAAGGTGTCAAAAGAGCACCCGGAGTTGTTGCAAGACCCGGTGCAATTGCGGAAAGTATGCGCCCAGTTTGCAGAAGATTTTATTAAGGTTCAGGAGCGGCAATTTAAGCGCCTTGGCATCTTGGCTGATTGGAATAACGCGTATAAGACAAAAAATGCGTCTTACGAGGCGAGCGTATTAAAGACTTTTTCAAAATTTGTTAAGGCGGGTTTGGTCTACAGAAGCCGAAAGCCGGTGTATTGGTCTGTCCCCTGTCAAACGGCCTTGGCTGAGGCGGAAATCGAGTATAAAAATCACGTTAGCAACAGCATTTGGGTCAAGTTCTTACTCGATCATGCAACGGCATTGGGCCTTCCTGAGAAAACTTACGTGGTTATTTGGACAACAACGCCGTGGACATTGCCGGCCAACCGTGCTGTCGCGCTGTCTCCCAATCTGACGTACGTGGAGGTTAAAACGGAACGTGAAAGTTACTTGGTCGCGCAAGGCTTGGCCGAGCAATTTATCGACATCTGTAACTTGCAAAATACCTCTTTTGGAAAATCCTTTGAAGGCAAGGAGCTCGAAGGGCGCACCATGCAACACCCATTCATGCCCTTGAAAAGCCCCATTGTCTTGGCGGACTACGTTACGTTGACGGCAGGTACAGGTTGCGTCCATACCGCCCCGGGACATGGAATGGAAGACTACATCACCGGCCTTAAATATAAATTGGAAATCGCATGCCCCGTGGACGACAACGGACGTTTGATGGATGTTCCAATGATGCCTCCCTCTTTGATCGGAAAAGCAATTCTTGGATCACATCAATCTCCCGCCAACGAGGCCGTTATTGAGCTTTTGAGAGAAAAGGGTGCCTTATTGCAACAAAAGGATTACGAGCACCTGTACCCATTTTGCTGGCGTTCCAAGACACCCGTGATCATGCGTGCTTTGCCGCAATGGTTTATCCATTTGGACGAACTCAAAAAAGAGGCCATGCAGGCAATTTCCCGAGTTCAATGGTTGCCGTCTTGGGGGCAAAAACGTATCGAGGGTTCCGTGCAAGCGCGGCCTGATTGGTGTATCAGCCGACAACGTACGTGGGGTATCCCTCTGCCCGCTTTTTACGATGAATCGGGCCAAGCGTTGTTGGACGCCAATGTCGTGGATTGGATCGCCGATAAAATTGGAGAACATGGCTCGCAATGGTGGTTCGAGTCCGACGAGTCAATTCTACTGCAAGGGGCTCCTGTCCCCGCAGCCTGGCGCGGCAAGCAATTGCGGAAGAGTAAAGATACTTTGGACGTTTGGATCGATTCGGGCTGCAGCCATGTGGCGGTCTTAGATCAAAGGAATTTAAAGAAGCCGGCCGACCTTTACTTGGAGGGCAGTGATCAGCATCGTGGTTGGTTTCAATCTTCGTTGATGACCAGCTTAATCTCTAGCCATTGCGCCCCTTATAAGACCGTTTTGACGCACGGTTTTTGCGTGGATGAAAATCGAAAGAAAGTTTCAAAAAGCGACGGAAGCCCTCAAACCGCAGATGCGTATACGAGCAAGTACGGCGCAGATATCTTGCGCTTGTGGGTCGCCTCTGAAGATTACCGTAACGATATCCCCGTGTCCGAAAATATCATGCAGCACGTTGTCAGCACTTATCGACTGATAAGGAATACGTTACGCTTTCAATTGGGCAACTTGTTCGACTTTAATTACCATCAAAATGCTCGTCCGCTTGAGCAATTAACGCCCCTCGATCAATGGGTGTTGCACGAGACTAATTTACTCATTAAGAAGGTAACAGACGCGTACAATAAGTACGAATTCCACCGGGTCTATCAGGCGATCGGCCAATTTTGTTCCTTAACTCTATCCGCGCGATTCCACGATATCCTCAAGGATCGTCTGTACACTCTCGCGGCGGATAGCGATCAACGTCGATCTTCGCAAACGGCCTTGTACCTCATTTGTAACACGTTGTTGCGTTTGTTGGCGCCGATTTTGACATTTACCGCCGATGAGGCTTGGGGGTACTTGTGCGGTGACGCCGATTACGCGTATGATAAATCCATTCATCTGACGGATTTTCCAAGCGTCAATCCCGATTGGGACCATGAAAAAGTGTACGCCGATTTTGACCTTTTGTTTAAATTACGTGAAATGGTCCAAGTGGAATTGGAAAAAGTACGTCAGCAAAAAATTATTGGTCAGTCACTGGATGCGAAGGTTGAAATCACTTTCGGGAATAATTCGCCTTTTGCGGCCGTTGTTCAAGCGTACCAAGAGCAGCTTGCCGAGTACTTTATCGTATCTGCCGTTCATGTCTATAAGGGTGAAGCGGATGATGCTATTCAACTTCGTGTAAGTCACGCAGACGGAGTCCGTTGCCCGCGTACTTGGCGTTGGGTGGATCGCTTGGTCGAGGTGGAAGGCTTGGGCCCTGTGTCGGAACGATGTGCGGCGTTTTTAAAAAATAAGACGTGGGTAAAGTAGGAGAGAAAACTATGCTTAAAAAACATTTATCTTCAGGGGCGGACGTAAACACAATTTTAAAGGCGGCTTGTGTTCGCAATAAAAATAAAAAGGCCGGCTCAAAACAACGAGACGACCACTTTACGCTGGAGGATGTCGACCGTATTTTGTCTGAACGCAAAGAAATTGCAAAAGAAGCACCTGAAACAAAAGTGAGTGTGACGAAAAAGCCTGCGATTGAAGTCGTTCAGGAGAAACGAGTTTTCAAGGCGGCCTCTTTGGCGGATATCCTCGGCTTTAATCCGCATGCGGCAAAACCTGAATCGGAAGCTAAGGAACACGATTTGTCCAAAGTTTCAGAGGAATTAAAGCCTTACTACTTGAAATTGGTTCAGCTGAGAGATCAGTTGAAAAAATCAATCGCCAATTTGACACAGGCGGGATTAAAACATGCAGTTGTCAATGAAGAATCCGACGCCTTCCAAGATCCTTTGTTGGGCTCTATTAGTAGCGATAAAGCAATTTTGAAGGAAGTGGAAGCCGCCATCGAACGTATTTTTGAGGGCACTTACGGCATCTGTGAAATTACGGGTAAGCCCATCTTAAAAAAACGATTGGATTCGATCCCTTACACGCGCTATTCTTTGGAAGGTCAAGAGCAGGTAGAAGCCATGCAAAAGTCTCGGCAATTGGCTCAATTGGCCAATGGGAATGTGCGCATTTCCGATGAAGATGACGAAGGTTCGGACACTTATTTCGAAGATGATAGCGGCGAAGATCTGTAATAATGTTACCGTGGGTTTACTGTGATCCTTTGTCGGAAGGGGGCTTGCTGTCGGTTACCGAAGCGCATCATGCGTTAAAAGTCCTGCGTTTGCGTTATGGCGATGAGGTAATTGCATTTAATGGCTCGGGAGTGACGCGCCTTGGGACGCTTGCTGAAAATTCGAAATCAGCGCGGGTCAATTTTACAGCGCCCGCTGAAGTCGCATCTGAAATGGAAGACAAACTTGCCCTTGTTCAATGCTTGCCGAATGATGTTTCGACGTTTGAACTGCTGTTAAAAAAGTCTTGTGAATTAGGCGTGCAGGCGATTTATCCGGTCATTGGAGATCGTACCGCGGGTAAATTGTGGACAGCAGACTTGTGGGCAAAAAAACAAACACGATGGTGTCAAATTTTAATAGATGCGTGCAAGCAATCTAAAAATCCATATTTTCCGCACCTGCATTCTATTTGTGATTCTCTCAAGCATTTTGATTGGCATTCGTTTGACCTTTGTCTTTACGGCAGTTTGCGCCACGAACCCAAGCCATTCATAAAAAAGGGCCATTCGATGGCCTGTGTCATTGGGCCTGAAGGTGGGTTTTCAGAGGAAGAAGAGACATTTTTGTCGACTTTGGCAATTCCTGTTCGATTAAGTCCGTACGTCTTGCGCGTAGAAACGGCCGTTGTCAGTGCCGTAACTTACGGTCGATTCCATTAAATAATTTCTGGGCACTTCGTAAGCTCGATATCCGCGACGTGTGTAACTTGATTGTAAAAAGAACAAACGCCGTGCTCGCAGTGAACTTGCAATTGACCTCCTGGCATTTTGAGACTTAACGTGTACGTGTCGAGCCCGTAAACGTGTCCGTAGGTGAACGCAACGGCGCACGAACTGGATCCTGAACCGAGGGTGTATCCGGATCCACGCTCCCAAATTTCAATGTTCGCGCTGTTTGTGAGCCTGTCGAAGTGAGCAAATTGAACGTTGGTTTTGTGAGGGAAGTCGGGGTGCTTTTCCAAAAGCGGGCCCAATGCCTTGGCTAAATTTTCGCTGAGCTGTTCGGTAATGACGACACAATGGGGATTACCGATGTTTACCTCGTACAAGGTTAATGTGGTTGGTAGATGAAAAGTGCTTTGAAGTGCTTCCGGGACTTTGTATTCTTTTGTCGATTGTAAGTGTGCTTGGCCTAATTGGATTTTTATGGCATTGTCCTCAACTTGACAGGGGACGGTGCAATTTTTGGAAGGAATTAGGTTAAATGGAGTGTGAGGATTGACCCATTTGTGATCGTGTAAGTAGCGGGCAAAAATGCTGAGCCCGTTGCCACTAATTTCGGCCAGTGTTCCGTCGGCGTTAAATATTTGTAGGGTGAATGTAGAGGCCGTGCGGGTTAAAGGCCCGTACAGTACGCCGTCACCGCCAAGGCCGTTATGACGGTCACACAGATGTTTAACCTCGTCGGAATTAAGATTGAGTTTTTCATCGGGATGAATGACCCAATAGTCGTTGCCCAAGGCGCAGTATTTACTTAATTTCATTCATTAAAGGATAATAAATTGGCATTGGGGGCCCACCCGTCGATGCCGTCAAGTGTGACGTAGGTAAAAGTATCACGTCGATCTGACAGTTGACAGAGCGTGCCGGCAGGAACCACTTGTCGCGTGGGGCTCGATTCGGTTGGGGCAAAGTGGATTGCCGTATCTTCAGTGAAAATGGCTGATTGAAGCCTATTCTTGCCGTAGCAGGAAAGTATCGCCGTCAATAGGCATGCCAGGGCGCAGGAAGCACTTAGGTATAAGAGCCAATTCTTCCGTATGTAGCCGTAAAAAATAAGGATAGAAAATAAGGCTGCCCAAAAAAATAGAGTTCTGCAAAGTAACCAGGTGTTTAAGCTGAACATTTCAAAGATAGGCTGGTACCAATGGTGTGCACGTTTGGGTAATGTGGGGTAGTCGGTGTGTAATTGTTGAATGCATTGGTTGAGCTCCTTCCACCTTGGATGGTACTGTTTTGCTTTGAGAAAATAAAAGAGCGCGTAAGCCGGCTTTTTGAGGCAAGCGTAAGTGTTTCCAAGGTTAAAATAAACCTGTGCACTTGGCGCGTATTGCAACGCAGCTTGATAAGATTCTATGGCCGCTTCCCATTTTTGTTCTCCAAAATTTTTGTTGCCCTCTTGAACGTAATTTTGGGCGCTCGTTAGGTCGATGGCTCCTAAGCGGCACGTGATCAGGCAGATCGTTGTAGTTAGGAGGTATTTATAAGGGGTTTTTAGCTTCATTTAAGGTGCTTTAATAAATGGGTTAATTGCTTTAGAGATGTCGGGCATTCTTCATCATTGGATTGGCTAAATTTGCTTTGTTGGTACTTTTGTTCAATCAAGCACACGTAGGCCATTTGTTCATCCGTTAAATGGACGGAAGAAGCCTTAATTTGATCTTGTATAGATTCGCTGTCTATTTGACCGGCGTGAGAGGAGGCCCTTAATGTCAGTTCAATCAACTGGTATGCGTTTTCATAAAATTTGTGGGCATCGCGTTGTTTAAAGGCTTTCATGAGCGCCTTGCGAGTCGACTTGCATTGCTGCTTAGTTTGTAACTGCAAACGATAATGCTCGTTGCAATTGCGCTTACGGTGTCGAAATCCACAAATGGCAAGGATAAGACTTAAAACGCCGAGTGCACATTGTATTTTATAAAAAAACGCGTCGTAGCATCCCTGTTTCTTTTCCCATTGAATGTCGCGTAAAATGATTTTGTCAAATGCCCGAGTTGGCGCATGTTGGGCTGTCAATTGCTCAGCCGGCACGTTTGTTGGTCTCGAATGGATTGCAGGTTTTACGTTGATCTTAAAGGGATAAGCTTTTTCGATATTTACATAGTTATTTGCATTGCTGTCAAAGAAACAGAAATGTGCCGTTGGTAGAGACAATTGCCCTGTCTTTAACGGGACAATGATGTACTCGTAAGTCATTTTGCCAGAAAATCCCAAATGATCTTCGGGCTCAAAGTGCGATTTATGGGCATAGGTACGCCATTCATCGTCATTAAATGATAGCGTGGGCTCTTGAATTCTTTCAAAATTGCCGGATCCGTGCAGCGTAAGTTTGAGCGTAACTGCTTCATTTTGAACAACTTCTTTGTCTGAAAGCTGTGGGGTCGCCATTTGAAATTGCCCAATCGCTTGGTGGAATGAAGCAGGTTGAGGGCTCGGCAAGTCTTGAATGGTGGTTTGAATGCTGGGGCTCGTGAGCGTTATTTCTTGCGTTTGTGTAAAAAAACCATTAACGCTTCGATTAAAGAATGAAAATAAATCATCCGTATCGTCCTCCAAAGTACTTTGCGCTATGGAGAGGTCTAAATTGAAATTGAGGGTGTTTTTGCCCAGCTTTAAGGGGGTTACGAGCGTGTCCCAAGAGACACATTGATAGTCAATGCCGTTGACGGTTTCTTGTGATTTGACGGGCGATTCGGCCAAGCGTGTCGCCGCAAATGCATCGCCATTTTTTTGCAATAAGCTTGTCAATTGGCAGGGCGTGCCATCTTGGACGTAAAGTTGAATTTTCATGGGCAAACTTTGTCCAATGTACCACTTGTTGGGCAGCTTGTAATTTAAATGTAGGAAAGCAAGCTTGGGGGCATTATTGGGGCTTGTCTGCGTTGCGGCACCGACCGATAGAGTTGTGCTCGGAATTGTGTACCGGTGCCCTTGAATTTCTACCGTAATTTCGGGCAACGTGTACTCGCCTTCACGGGTAGGGTAAATGAGATAACGCCATACGGTGGATTGCTTTGAGACGCCATTGATGAAGCGTTGGTTAAAAACACTACCGGAATATTTTATTTGCAGTCCGTCAACGCTGGGCGGCGCAATATTTACTTGCCTCGCCACCAAATTGTGCGCGGTGACAATCCACGTGGCGTGCTCGCCCACCGCTACCTTCGACGGCTGTACCTCTGCCGTAAAACTTACGTCTGCGCCCCATAACTGCGATGAGCCGATAACTGCGATAAGGGTCGCGTACACTGCAATAAATTTTTTTGAGAGTCTCATAAAATTACCAATCTTGTAAAACGGAATCAGATGATGTGCCCGGCTGGTTTGAAAAATTGATGGGCAGAATCTTTTCATCATTTTTTGTACTGTTGAGCAAATTTTCCATTTCTTGGCGGTTTTTTAATTCTGTGGGCCTCGGAGACGCCTGAGCTTGTTCTTTTTTATCCGAGTTTGCGGGCTGCGGAGCAGGATTATTTTGATCTTGCTTGGGGCTTTGTTCAGGAGACTTTTGTTGATCTTTTGGTTCGCCTTTGCCGTTGTTATCGTTGGAATTCTCCTTGTTCTCTTTATCTTGAGGAGAATTTTTATTTTGGTTGGCGCCTGGGTTGTTTTGTTTTTTATCCTCGTCTTTTTTATCTTCGGACTTGTCTTGCTTATTTTTTTGTTGCTGCTCTTCTTCTAATTTTTTTAGGGCTTTTTTTACGACTTCTAAATTGTGTTTGCTGTCTTCCGCTGTCGGATTTAAGGCAAGCGCACTTTCGAAGCATGTGGCGCTTTCTTTTAAATGTTCTGCTTTTTGTTTTGGGTCTTGCTCCTGTTGGGCTTGTCGGTATTGACAGTTGCCTTGGTTGTAAAAAATATGTTCTTGCGCTTGAGAATCTTTACATAAGTCTAAGGCTTGCTTGTAATTTTGAGCCGCCTCCTCAAATTTATTTGCTTGGTAATTGACGTTGCCTAAATCGTAATGCCCCTGCCAAACTTGTGGGTGATTTTTGCAATAATTTTGGTAAAAATTTTGAGAATCTGCACCCCAAAGTGTGCGGCTTGGAAGCAATAATTCAGTGATAAACAAAAACTTAAAGATGCATTTTCCCATTTTTGAAAAATAAACATGGTTCTAAGACTAAAAATAGAATGGCTAAACCGGCAAACCAATGAAAGTGTTCAATGGGTATTTTTTCTTCGCTGGAAAAATTTTCTTTCGGCAGGTGCTTTAAAGAGGTATTGTAAATTGTTTGGAGGCCCTCGCCTGCATTGCCCAGGGGCGAGTAAAACCCTTGTGTGAGGCCTGCAATTTCTTTTAACGTGACTTCATCCAACTTACTCAATACGGGTTTGCCTTGATTGTCTTTTAAATATTCCATCATGCCGCGTTCGTTTGGAATTCCAATGTAACTGCCTTGCGTGGAACCAATGCCAACCGTGTGGATAGTGATGCCTTGTGCGGCTGCTTTTCGGGCCGTATTCAAGACGTCACCCGACAAATTTTCACCGTCGGTCAGTAGAATAAGCTGCTTGTAATGCGTTTCGGCGTCGAATGTTTGCATGGCCAATTCGATGGCCTCTGATAAGTTAGTGCCTCCACGTGGAATAATATTTGTGTCTAAGGCGTGCAGCGATAATTTAACCGCGCCGTAATCGGCCGTAATGGGGCATTGTAAAAATGCGTTGCCGGCAAACGCAATGAGACCCACTTGGTAGCCTGACAAGGACTTAAGTAATTCTTCAATGCTCAATTTGGCCAATTCAAGTCGATTGGGCCGAACGTCATTGGCCAACATGCTCTTGGAAGTGTCTATGGCGAATAAGACGTTGAGTCCCTTTTTTTGACGTTTTTCAGTCACTTCGCCCCATTGCGGTCGCGCCAATGCAATAAATAAGCAAATAATCCCCAGTATTTGGATCCAGCGACTCAAACGATAAAGTAATTTGTGGGTGTAAATCATTTGATGGGAAGCCGACAATGCCCACAGGGGCAGCAGGCTTTTTTGTTGACGGCGTTTGTACCATTGAAATAGGCCGAGAAATATTAGGAAAATGAGTCCCAGGAGCAGCAGATGTGAGTCGTGAAATTTCATGGAAATATGCGGAAAACAGTGTACTTCAAAATTTGTTCGATTGAAAAAAAGAGCAAGGCCAAATATAGGAACCAGGGGAATAATTCAGTGCACACCGAGTAGCCTTCCAAGACAACTTTTGTCTTTTCCAAATGATCGATTTCTTGGTAAACCTGTTTGAGCGTTGAAACGTCGTAAGCCCGATAAAAGCGCCCGCCCGTTTTTTCGGCAATTTGTACCAAGGTTTGCTCATCCACTGGGAAAAATTGGTCGTTTCCGACGACGATGGTGTAAATTTTGGTTTTGAAGCTTTCTGCCACTTCTGCAGCCATCAGGGGGGCCACCGTTCCAAAATTATTAACGCCGTCTGTTAATAAGACAATCAGCCTTGTTTTTGTTTGCAAATCTTTTAAGCGATTAACACACATGGTAATTGCACTTCCAATTGCGGTTCCGTCTTCAATAAGCCCGGCATTGAGGCGGCTTAGATTCTTCAATAACCACCCGTGATTGAGGGTTAATGGGCTGACTAAGTAGGGGTAACGGGCAAAGGCGATCAGTCCGATACGGTCGTGCTCGCGTTGTTGAATAAATTCAGCTATAACAGATTTTGCCGCTTGTATACGTGAGATCCGTTGAAATTGATTGAGGGCAAAATCGGGGACCTGCATTGACGTCGAAAGGTCCAGTGCGAGCATTAAGTCCACGCCGCTGCTTTGGCTGTGCGTGTGTGTGATGACTGACTGCGGTTGTGCAAGGCCGACGATGAGGCAGCCTATGCAGAGGAAACGAAATAAAAGTGGAATCGTATGTGGCAGTAAATGGGCTTTGGCTTGTCCCGTTGCCGTGGTGTAAATGAGTGTTTTAGGCGGCGTCCAAGTTCTCAAACAGTAGATAAACACGATGGAAAGCCACAGTAAATTGAGGAGTACGGCCGGATGCTTGAATGTGAATGTTGCTTCCATATTATTGAGTTTTTACCGTGTTGCTTGTTTGGCTTTGATGAATCTTTTCGGCGTAGTTGATAATTTGTTTGGCTTGCTCGTAGAGTTGAGATCTCGCATCGTAATCTAGCGCTTGCTGCGTGAACTTGGCGATATCGCAAGCTTGCAGAAAATCGGCGATAGAGGCTTGAAAATTGTCGTCAAAAAAATGTACGTCACGCATGCACAGAATGACTTCTTCCGTGGTGCTTTCGGGGGCCGGTAATTGAAAAACTGTGGCTAAGTATTGACGAACTGCATCTGTGAGCAGATGAGAGAAAATTTTGGGGCTTTGTTCACGTATGTACCGCTTGGACTGCTCGATCGCTTTCATCGCTTCAGTGTAGGGGTCTGGCGGTTCAATGGCCTTTAAGCGTTGCTTTGCCTTATGCTTTTTATAAAAGTACATCAACAGTAAGAGGACCAAAAGAATGCCTAAAATTCCACATAAAAGTGCCTTCCAGGAGTAAGGAAGTTTTACCAGCGGTCGAATATCTCTGATGTCTTCGTCAAGGTCCTTGTTAGCAGGGTCGTTGGCATCTACTGGGCTCGCCGTTGTTATTTTGTCAGTTGTGTCCGACTTTTCAGGTGCCAGCGCATCGTTGTCGTTGGATGCTGTGTTTCCCAGGTCCGTTGCAATGCCAGGCTCAAGCTTTAGATCACCCTTATTCTCGGCCGTGTCCGCCTTAATGTGAATTTGAATTGTAAACAGGAGGAAAAATAAACAGGAAAATCTTTTCATCGTCGTGAGGCTTGCCGAGTTTTAAAAAATGTTTTGAGGAGAGGCAAATACGCTTGATTGCTCTGTAGCCGGATGAGGTCGATTCCGCGTTTTTTACAAGCTTGATAAAGGGCGTTATTTCTTCTTTCTGCAATCGCTGCAAATTGACGCCTGCATTGCTCTGAATTTGAATTTACATAAAAAATCTTTTGCGTTTCTGCATCTTGCAGCGCAAGGTACCCAACGTTTGGAACGGAATGCTCCCGTTCGTCGGAGATGTTGATGCAAATGAGATCGTGTTTTTGATTGAGAAGTGACAATTTACTGAGCATCTCAGATAAGTCGAGTTCGTCGTGCGTGGGAACAAAATCGGAGATAAATCCAATGATGGCCTTGTGCTTCTGCAATTTGGCCAAAGCCTCCAATGCGACTTGTAAATTTGTCGTGCTGTGTGTGGGCTTGAAAAATAGAATTTCGCGAATAATCCGCAGCAAATGTTGCCGCCCTTTGCGCGGAGGGATGAATAATTCCACTTGATCGGAAAAGAGTAAGAGCCCAACTTTATCGTTGTTGCGAGCGGCTGAAAAGGCCAGTAGGCTGGCGACTTCCGCAGAGAATTCACGTTTTGTTTGTTGTGAGGATCCCCATTCGTTGGAACGGCTAATGTCAACGGCCAAAAGTAGGGTAAGTTCGCGTTCTTCGCGAAAGACTTTTACGAATGGATGGTCCATTTTGGCCGTGATATTCCAATCGATGAACCGTATTTCGTCGCCGAAATTGTATTCGCGTACTTCTTCAAAATTGACGCCGCGCCCTTTAAATACGCTGTGATAGGCTCCACTGAGAGCTTCATCAAGTAGGATGCGAGCTCTTAATTCAATTTGACGTACTTTGCGTAAGGCTGCGTAGACTTTTTCAGTTTCTTCCATCATACACGCATGTACAATTATCAGGGAACCGGAACGGTTTCTAAAATTTTTGAAACAATTTGGTCACTTGTAATTTCTTCAGCTTCAGCTTCGTACGACAATCCAATACGATGTCGTAAAACATCGTGGGCGATGGCCTTAACATCTTGAGGGATGACGTATCCGCGATGCTTTATAAATGCCACGGCCTTGGATGCGAGCGCCAATGCAATGGTTCCTCTGGGGGAAGCGCCATAACGGATTAATTTTTCAATCGACAAGTGGTATTCTTGCGGCGTCCGGGTTGCGTAAATAATATTAACAATGTAATCGCGGATTTTGTTGTCCATGTAGATTTGATCAATCCATTTGCGACTTTGTATAATGATGTCCGCAGAAAGGCATGCTTGGGGCGCCGGCGCTTCTTGGGTAGAGGCCTTGATGTCGAGGATTTGTCGTTCTTCGTCCCAGGTGGGGTAATTGGTTGTAATTTTAAGCATGAAGCGGTCCAGTTGCGCTTCAGGCAAAGGATAAGTTCCCTCTTGTTCAACTGGGTTTTGGGTCGCCAAGACTAAAAATGGATTGTCAAGTGGATAGGTGGTTTCGCCAAGTGTAACTTGCCTTTCTTGCATCGCTTCAAGCAGGGCACTTTGTACCTTTGAGGGCGACCGATTAATTTCATCGGCTAAAAGGATATTGGTGAAAATTGGACCCTTTTTTGTCTTAAATTCTTCTGCAGTTGGGTTGTAAATTAAGGTTCCAACGATATCGGCCGGCAATAGATCGGGCGTAAATTGAACGCGTTGAAATTTCAATTTGAACAGTTGCGCGAGGGTCTTAATTAATAAGGTCTTCGCCAATCCCGGCATACCTTCCAATAAAATGTGACCATTACTGAGCAGGCCCACCAACAAACGATCTAAGATAAGCTTATTGCCGATGACGACCTTGGCGATTTCTGTACGTAATAAATCGATCCACGCAGCTTGTTCCTGTATGGTTTCGTTTAATTCAGAGAGGGACATTTGGGAAGTCTTATCTTGTTCCATATGGATTGTTTTTGAAATTTCTACAATGAATTATAAAATAACTTTACAAAATTTTTGTCAATGTTAAGTTGAGCTCAACACTCGTATTCCAATATTTTTATTTGTATGAAGTTAAATGAACTCTTTGGCAGGCATGTAATGTTCTTCGTGATAATTTGCTTAAGTTTTGGGTACATTGCCAAAGCAGGAGTGACGATTATGGGTCGTTCGGTTTGCACACGCGAACAAATGGAACGTTTTTTATTAAAAAATAATCCGAAGGCTAAAGCGTACGTTTATTTAATTCCTATCTTTTTGGAAGAAGGGCAAGCGGAGGGCGTTCGCGGTGATCTTGCTTTTGCACAAAGTTTGAAAGAAACGGGATTTTTTAAATTTGGCAACGATGTCCATCCTGGGCAAAATAATTTTGCAGGACTTGGTGCAGTGGGTGGGCATGCATGTGGCTGCTCTTTTAAAACCGCTCGCGAAGGTGTACGGGCTCAAATACAGCATCTAAAAGCGTATGGCAGCACACGGGCGCTTAATTTCCCCTGTGTTGATCCTCGATTTAATATGCCTAAACGTAGATGTGCCGTTTGTTTCGAAGATCTGGGCGGCCGTTGGGCTTGTCCGGGGTATGATACCAAAAAATTTAATTCTTTAGAAGCAGCTAAACGGGTAAAAGCTTCTTATGGAGATGATATTGTACGCCTGTGGAATGAAATGAAAAAAATGAAACGTACTCGCACGCGTTTTAGGAGTAATACATTTTAATTGGCTAGCTTGGCTTGTAAAAGATTACGCCGAATGTGGATTAAGTACGCGATGATGTTAATGCTAAGGAAGAGTTGTATGCATACAAAGGTTTCCATCAAGGCGGTAGTGCAGTTGAGAATAATGGCGAAGACGGCATTAAATCCTACTTGGCAAATCGAAATGAAAGAACTGGTAAATCCAATTCGGTTGTAGGGGACGGCATTGAGCGCTTGCTCCTGCATGAGGGGACGAAAGAAGGATCCCGCCAAATTGTGCAATATGATGGGGATAAGCAGGCCCAGTTTGAAACTGTAGCTCGTTTTATTCCAAAAGATCAGTAAGATAATCATTGTAAGCGCACTGATTTGAAGGCTTAAGATGCGTTTGTACAAAGTAATTTTGTCGATTTTCTTCGTTAATTTCTTGAATAACATTGAACAGATGAAGTAGGGGACTATGGGGATAAGTTGGTAAACAAGCAAGTATTTGAGTGGAATGCCGTAATGATGGATGAAGAGCCCAAAGTACCCGCCCCACAGAATGTAGCCTGAAAATGAAAAGCATGACATAATTGTTGGGATGATAAATTGCTTATTGGAAAGCAAGTGCTTGGTATTTTGGGTTTGCGCAGAATTGATCGGTGTTGAAATTTGTGCGGGCGTGCTCGTTTGTCCGAAGAATAAGTAAAAAATGGCATAGGTGCTTATGAAAAAATAAAATAGAAAAACGTACCTCCACGAGAGTCCCATAGAAACGTAGTGTCCCATCAGCGGCAGGCAAATGGAGGCTATAGAGAATAAAACTTGTTCGGAGGCGATAATGCTGGCTCGGCCTTTGTCGCTAAAACATTGCATTAATATGACGAGTCCCATGACTTGGCCGCCACCTAAGCCTAGACCTTGTAAGAAACGGGCCACAATAAATACGTATATGTTTGTCGCACAGGAGGCGAGGCCGTGCCCCAAGATGGCAATCCCAAGGGCAATTAAAATACATTTTTTGGCACTGTGCTTGTCGGCCAACACACTGAGGAAACACCTGCACAGGAAGATGGCGGAAAAATAGATGGTTAGTGTTAATTTTAATTGATACGAATTCGCATGAAAATCATTGTTAATAAACAAGATACATTGGTTATAAACGGCACTATGCGTCGTGTTCAGTGCACAAATAATTAATAATAAATAAAATAATAAACGTGTGGGCTTCATAAAATTGTGCTGAACTCTAGCCTTTTGTGCGATCAATGCAATCCTATTTTGTGAGTTAGAATGAATATTTAAATAAAATCTTGACCATTGACGAATTTGCATAAATAAAGTAATCTGGTTTGTTTATTAATGGAAGAATCAATAGAGGTCGAAGGGAGTGTAGTGACTGTATTACCGGGGACTACATTTAGGGTAAGATTGGATAATAACCACGAATTGTTGGCTCACATCTCTGGAAAATTGAGGAAAAATTTTATCAAGATTGGTGTTGGCGATCGTGTAAAAATGGAAATGAGCCCTTACGATTTAAACAAGGCTCGTATCTGCTACCGCATGAAACAGAATGTTCAAGGCGGCAACCCTCCAAAACGTAGTTTCGGCCCTCGTCGTAAGAATTCTTAAGGGGCATTTGACTAAGATTGCTTGCTTTGTTATTGCGTATTACTGTCGTATTTCTAACGATCCGGTGTGAAGAACGGGCGCTTTTTAGTTTAAGTCGTATAATGTAAACGAGATGTGAGGGAGATTGTAAGCTGGCTCGTTGCCTTAGGTTTACGGTTATTTTTATTATTTGATGGTTGGCCCTCGTATGTCGCATGTAAAAACTGCTTTCCCTTGCCGCATTTTTTGATTATTACCGCGTGCACAATGTTTCTAGAAGGGATGCGAGGATTGAATCGATGAAATTCTGAAATTGGGTCAAGCTATGAGCTTAGTCTAGCATGCAGACAAGCATTTTTTCGAAGG
The DNA here is from genome assembly GCA_902495005.1 of uncultured Verrucomicrobiota bacterium. GTDB lineage: Bacteria > Verrucomicrobiota > Verrucomicrobiia > Opitutales > UBA9783 > CABUVL01. The sequence goes on from CABUVL010000003.1 coordinate 80,960, forward strand.
AATGAAATTGGGGATTGTTTTTGACAATTTGCGATATCAATTCCTAAAAAGAACGTGCCGGTACTTCCCAGCTTTACATTTCCAAAAAATTACGCCTCATCTTAGATGATGTAATGCTAAAGCATTTGTTAGAGTTGTGCCTTACTCTTCTTCGTAAATGATGGTGCCTTTTTGTTCTTTCAGGGCCTGCAGAAGATCCGCGTTTTGTTTCCTTTCAAATTTTGTCATGCGGTCGATAAATAAGATGCCTTGCAAATGATCAAGTTCGTGTTGCACGCAGCGGGCCATTAATTTCTCGCAGACAAGTTGATGTTGGCATCCGTCGGTGTCTTGATATTTTACGTGAATTTTTACGTAGCGGCTGACCGTGCCACAGATTTTTGGGAGGGAGAGACAGCCCTCTTCCGCTTGTTCGGTAATGGCGTGGATGGGTTCGAAGGATGGGTTGACTAAAACCAAAGGTTGAATGAGTTGCAAGGGAATTGTCTTTCCATCGAGGATCACCGTCTCTCCGGTACAAGATGTTTGCAAGTCAATGACCACTAATTTGCAATTTTCCCCAACCTGCGGGGCGGCTAAACCAATCCCATTGGCAACGTACATCGTTTGTATCATGTTTTGAGCAAGCTCTTTCAGAGCCTTGTCAAACTTTTCAACCGCAATCGTCTTTTGCCTTAATTCCGGCATCCCGTAGGTGTATATGGGAAGATTTTTCATGGGTGTTCTACAGATACCTCTGGGGTTGGGTTGATATCATTGATCTGTGTGCTTGTCTCTTTATCTTGTACAGGCGCGTTTGCCGTTTTAGGAAGCGCAATTTCAGATACGATGTGTCCGTGTTCTACAATTTCGTAAACGTGTTTTCCTTCAAGCGTCTCGTACTTTAATAAATCTTGCGCGAGTTGCTCGAGGCAGCTTCGTTTTTCCATTAAAATGTTGGAGGCGCGTGTGAATTGTTCCTGAACAATTTTTGCGATCATTGCATCAATCCTTTGGGCCGTTTGCTCGCTGTAATTTTGCTCACGCGCAATTTCTCGTCCCAGGAAAATGTGCTCTTGGTTGTCCCCGAACGACAGGGGGCCCAATTCACTCATACCCCAATCGCAAACCATTTTGCGGGCTAATTTTGTAGCAGATCGGATATCTGATGAAGCGCCACTCGTTTGTTCATTAAAGGTGAGCTCCTCGGCGATACGGCCACCCATTGCACAGCAAATTTGATTTAACGCCTGTTGCTTTGAATAATTCAAAAAATCTTTGGAGGGAAGCATCATGGTGCTTCCGAGGCTTTGTCCTCTTGGAATGATGGTGACCTTGTGGATGGGAAGCGAGCCGTCATCAATAACTGCCTGAACAATGGCGTGTCCCGCTTCGTGGTAAGCGGTGATTTTTTTATCTTTGTCATCCATGAGCTTCTTGCGCTCACGACCAAAAGAAATTTTATCACGTGCTTCATCCAAATCGGTGGAGTCAACTTCCGTTTTTGACTGACGGGCCGCCAACAATGCCGCTTCGTTGAGAAGATTCTCCAGTTCTGCGCCCGAATAACCGGAAGTGTTGCGAGCCACAACTTTTAAATCGACCTTTGATGAAAGCTTAATCTTTTTTGCATGTACGGCCAGAATTTGTTCACGGCCGTGAATATCGGGCAGATCCAGAACAATTTGACGATCGAATCGCCCTGGACGTAGAAGTGCGCTGTCGAGCACGTCCGGTCGGTTCGTGGCGGCCACCAATATAATGCCATCGCGGGATTCAAATCCGTCCATTTCTACCAAGAGGGCATTGAGCGTTTGTTCACGTTCGTCATTGCCTCCACCCAAGCCGGCGCCACGTTGACGTCCCACGGCATCAATTTCATCAATAAATATGAGGCAGGGGGCATTTTTTTTAGCCTGGTCAAACATGTCACGGACACGTGAGGCTCCGACACCCACGAACATCTCTACGAAGTCAGAACCGCTGATGCTGAAGAACGGTACGTCGGCTTCACCGGCAATAGCCTTGGCCAGAAGCGTCTTACCGGTACCTGGAGCACCAATCATTAGACAGCCTTTGGGAATGCGTCCGCCGATTTCCTGAAATTTTTTAGGGTTTTTGAGAAAGTCAACGATCTCTTTGACTTCTTCTTTTGCCTCATCGCAGCCGGCGACATCGGTGAACGTGACCTTCTTCTTGTCTTCCTGAAGCAGCTTTGCCTTGCTGCGTCCAAAGCTCATGGCTCCCTTGCTCGCCACGCGTACTTGTCGAATGAATAAAAAATATAAAATTCCAAAAATGATCAGAAATGGCAACACGTTCATCAAAATAGAGGACAACAAGGTGCTCGCCGGACGTTCTTTAAATTGAAGGCCTGTATTGCTTTCCAGCAATTCATTGAAACGGTTGTCCGTTAATCGCCCGCTGGCTTCAAATTGAAGGGGCAAGGACGTCGCGCCGGCTTTGTCCTTAAGAATAGCTTGCTGACTCCAAACATTGGTCCGATCGTTTTGCAAAATGCCGTAAATTTGTTCGGCGTTATTTCTTAAGCGGCCTCTTATCTTGTACCATTGGGGCCCGCCCGTAACATCGGATTGAATTTCTGCATTTTCAATGAGATTTTTTTGTGCCATCATTAGCACTTGAGAGACCGTTAAATTTAATTTACCTTCCGGCGTCAGTGCGAGTGAATTTAAAACGAGCAAAAATAACAAAATAGTGCCCCAAATGAGAAAGCTCTTGGGCTTGAAAGACTTTTGCTGAATAGGACGGTTGCTGGGATTATTTGCCGATTTTTTCATTTTAATGAATGTTATATTAATTTTTCATACCTATAAGTCAATAAGACAGATGAATTCGTTTGAGGCTCAATTCTAAAAGGGTGAGCGATGGGGAGCCCCGGAATCCAGACAATCTGATCGTTTTGATTACAAATAACAGGCCTTTGATATTTAGTGGAATAGTTTATCTTACGCTCTACAAATAAATTTTTGACTTTTTTTTCACAATGGAAGTGAATGGGGTGGTAACGATCCCCGGGAGCCCATGCACGTACGTATAATTTGTCAACCTTTGATGCGTCCAAATATGCGTAATGTTCATCGGAATACTTCCCTTGAAAAATTTTTTCTTTTTCGTGGCTTGAAAGAATTTCGCTCGTTCTTGTCAGGCAAGCATTGTTTGGGTAATAAATCTTACTGTCAGTCGCTAACGGCATCAGTCGTGGGGTGTACGGAATGGTTTGCAAAGGCGTGGCTTGTATCCGAATGAATTCGTCAACGATGCAAATGCGATGCGTCTTATCAACGGAAATGTAACAAGGTTTCGAGCTACTACAGAGCGCTGTTTTAATCTTTTCGACAATGTCGAACGTAATCGATTTTATTTTAAAATTGTTGAGCCAAGTGGTGATGAATTTGCGTTGTAAGGAGTCTGGCATGGCAAGGATCACTTGAATGGCGATGGTGTCATTTTTTATATCAATGCCTTGTGAATATTGACGATAGAGCGCCTCCCAATCGTGCTGTTGTTCCAACAATAATCGGCAAGTTTTTTGCACCCCACTTTGCCATTTGTTGACACCAAAAACTTGCTGCATGGTGGGGACAAGCACGTGCCGAATGCGATTGCGCAGGATGTCCGTTTGGGTGTTCGACGCGTCTTCAACGAAAGGGAGATCGAGCGTATGGCAGGTTTGCTTAATTTGATCTTTGCTCAGTGTCAGCAGGGGGCGAAGTCGTATGTGCCCGTTCGCAAATGCTTGAATGGGTTTGGGGGCGATGAGCCCGTCGATTGAACTGCCTCGAACTAAACGCATGAAGAAAGTTTCGATGAGATCGTCCCTGTGATGGCCAAGTAATAAAAAATGCCCCTTGTACTTGTCCAATACGTTTGAAAAATAAGAGTAACGGAGCTCTCTCAGTTGTTGTTCATTGAATTTGGTTTCGCTTGTTAGCGTCCGAGTCCCGATTTCTATGGGAAGATTCAGCTGCTTGGCCACATCTTGCATGTGGATGGCTTCTGCATCTGAAACGCTTCTCATCTTGTGATTATAATGTAAAACTATACACGGATTTTTGGGCCAATACAATCGGGTTAGCAGCAGTAAGCATAAGGAATCTGAGCCCCCGGAACAGGCGACGAATAGAGTTTCGTCGGGATGGTGGTCAAGGAAATCGACGACCGTGGGTTCCAAACTACTTTTTGGGAGTAGCTCGGCGAGTCGCGGGTATAAGCTGTCGGGATGAATCATAGGGGCATTTGTGTTCGATCTTTAACCGTCCTGTTGGGCTGGCTTACGCTGCGGTTTAAACTGCTTGTGCAGTTTTGAAGGTGAGAGATGGACGTTGTTTGATCGGCGAAGATACGTATGTTGACCTTTTTGTGTCCTACGATGTCACAGGCGTGTTTGAGGGCTGAGGCGGTGGATTGGTTCATATTGTCCCTGATGTCCAAGAAGATATTACTGGGTCCAATTTTTTGAATCATACCTGAACGTTGCAGTATCTTAAACACGAGGGGGTTTACTTCACTTAAAATTAAGATGCGATGCTGTTTCGTCATGTGCAGCAGTAATTCTTCTAACGCGAGGATGCAGGTCGCGTCAACGTGCATGGCGTTGCGCATTTTTAACAGAAGAACTTTTAAATGCGGCCTTTCGCTGATGATGCGCATTTGATCCAGAAAAATATCCGAGGACGCGAAAAAGAGGTTGCCTTCGATGTGCAAGATGGAGATCTCCAAGTGGCGTGGCCGTTGATGCTTGGTTGTGATTTCTGTAATTTTGTGTTTATCATCGTAGGTGTATTCGTAAAATTTGGGAACGGCGGCTTTCCTCAAAAACAGGGCGATGGATAAAAAGACGCCCAGGTAAATTGCGATGTGGATTGGAAAGATGAATGCGGATATGAAGGTGAGGAAGAATACGCACGCGTCTGATTTCGTCGAGGTAATCACAATTTTTAAAGAGCGTTTGTCAAATAGACCGATCGCAAGGACGATGAGCAAAGTCGATAGGCAGGCTTTGGGGATGTAGTGGAAAAGAGGTCCCAAGGCGATGATGCCGAGTATGCAAAAGAGCCCACAAAATAAGGCGGTTAAGGCGGTTTTAGCGCCATTGGTGTACGCCGTCGAAGACCGTACCAATGAGGCGGATGCCGGCATGCCAGAAAAGAGGCCGCAAAATATGTTTGCCAAGCCTAGGCTGAGAACCATTTGGTTGATGCGGGCCATTTGCCCAGAACGTGCAGAAAGTGTTTTAAGAATGCTTGTGCCGTCAATCAGGCAAACGAAGCTCAATGCCAAGGCGGTGTCGGCTATAATATTTATATTGTCCAGACTTAAACTTTGCCAGGTGCTGTGCCATGTCCCTTTTTGAAGGGCACTTAATGTGTGAAATGAGCAGTGGAAACAAGCTTGGAAGAGGTAGGAAATGACGGCCATGCAGAGAATTGTGATGGCGATGTGGGGAGTACGCGGGAGACGTATTTTACAAAAAAGATAAATGCCTACGGTCAGTAAGCTGACGACGACATCGGCCATTTGTGCGTGACTGCAATTTTTGAGCGTGGCAATTAGAGTGTCCAAGAAGGTATAGGAGCCGTCGCACTGCAGTTTTAATTCAAAACCGAGCGTATTGTGTATTTGATTAATGATTAGAATAAAAATGATGGCAGTAATGTATCCGAAGCTGACACTTCGAGAAATGTATTGGATTAAATTGGCGACGTTAAAAAATGCGCCAAAGACGAGAAAGCTGCCGGCCAAGATCAGTAGGGTGGGGAGGTACAGGGGAATGTTCTCTGCCGGAATGCCCGCCGTTGCGAGGGCACTCATAACGAGAACTGCCGTCGAGTTCGTGGGCCCCAAATTTAAAAAATACGAGCCCGAGAAAATTGCGGCGGTGACGGTGGCGATGGTGGCACCGTAGAGACCGTATTCAATGGGAAGCCCTGCAAGTAAAGCGTACGCCATTGCTTGAGGGAAAACAATGAGCGCTACACTGAGCCCGGCAAACACATCGTGACGTAACTTGTCTACATTGTAAGAACGTAAGTCCTTACGAATGGGTAATAAGTCAAGACCGTTTTCTTTTAAACAGCCTGCAATATTTTTCCAGTGCGTCTGCATTGTTTGCTTTACGAAACTCGCCTAGGACATCGGTAGATGTTTTGCTTTTTTTTGTCAACATTTTATATGGGATGAATAAATTCTGTTGCATGTGTAGTGGTAATTTGTGATTTGCTGGGTCGACGATAAATGTCATATCAGCCTTACCAATTTATTTGATCTAAGACAGAAGTTCCTTAGATGTATTCGCGGAATTTTTATAATGACCGCTTAAAAATAATCGAGGGAGCGCCAGCTTGTGTGCAGTGAATTACGATTTCAAAGGATGGGGCAATGGGCTTGTTTAAAAAATGCGATTGACGTAAGATGCATTCGGAAAATGCTTAGCATATAATTAACGGGTGTCCGTGGATTTCAGAATTACAAGGGGCGGCATTATAAGTGGTATAAGCGCCTAACTACTTAAACGAATTAAAAAATAAATGCTGGAGTAATCAAAATGAACCCCAGCATTGAGATTATAAAGCAATTTTTCTATTCATTGATTTTGAAAGAGGGTGCTTTTCCCGCATTTGCTTGATTTTTTAACAAGGTTGTCAGCTTACTCAAACACGACAAAGGCAGATCCACTTGCAATTGCAGTGTGCTTGCCTCTTGAATGGTTTTGATCTTTAAATAGTTTTCTGCCTCCGGGGCCTTTTGGATGGTAGAGTTGCTAAAGAAAGAGTTAAGTATGCTTTCAAGATTAATTGTACAATCCATTAGGGCCTTTGTACTTAAGGTGACGGGGGCCGAGAAATCTTTTGAGCTGCACTCATCGATGAATTTTTCCATCGCTTGTCGATTGTTCGCACACAATAGGTTGTCGTTGACAAGTGTGAAAAATAATTGTTCCAGCATATCCAGAACATCGAGTTTATATGCAATTGTGCATCCATGGACCACTTTATTTTTATAGGTGAAGACTTCTTTGTCAAAGCGGCACACAAAAGGTGGATTGTTTGCCTCTTTCTTGGCTCCTGACGTTGGAATGACTGACTTAAGGAATGCGTTTAATTTGACATTGATAAGGTCGTCTAGAAATTGTACCAATTCTGCATCTTTCAATTTGTTAACGGGGGAAAAGTACGTACACGGGCTGTTTCCAGCTTTCGCATCCACCATCGTTGCCGTGCTCACCATGTGACCTGCATGTTTTTTTTGCCACGTGTCGATCGATTGTATCATTTCTTGGATCTTAGGCCAGTCGAAATAGTTTGCAATGGAGGCAGGTATAATTGTATTTAATGTATCAATGAATTCCTTGGCTAGCAACGGCGTCAAGTCAATGTAAGGAGACAGGTACACTGAATGAATGTCGCTTTGCAAGTGTGACTTCGGCAGCTTGAGTGTGACAGTTGTTGCGGGGCGTTTAGGGAAAAGTCGAATAAATTTAGACTGTTCTGTAAAGTGGTTTGAATAAATTAACGAGAGCGTATTGTTGTCGGTATGTTTGAGATCTATCTGAACAGATTCGATTTCGTTTAATAAAAATTTGCCGAATGCTTCTAATTCTTTGCCTAAGAGGAGCTTGCAATCCAAGGAAGACAAGAAAACTCGGGCCTGAATATCTGTATCAAAGGGGGCCTTAAGGAATGTCATTAACTCGTCCCAATGGCCCTTCATATTGTTGATAAGTTTGGTGTCGCCAAAAACCTTCCATCCGTCTTCAATGATTTTTGAGCTGGGTAGAGGTTGGAGCGAATTGACGGACTTTTGCGCCTGTGGTAAGCCTTGTAATATTTTGACGAGGTATGCGTCGTCCTGCGCATTGAAGAAATAGAGAGGCGTAAAATTTTTGTCCGTGGAAAAGTAAGCGATGTAAGCCGCGTGCTCGGACGATACGCCTGGGCAATTCATTCCGCCGAAGGAACCGGTTAGCAAGAGGGCGATGGTGCTGGCGTATTCGGGCACAATGGACTCTACCATTTTGACGTATTCATTCAATACGGTGGGTAAGGGCTTGCATTTTACGCAAGCCAACATCTTGATGGAATGGTTGTTCTGTGCGGCTTGTTCTTTTGCGGGTAAACTATTTTTAGCATCTTGGGACGCAGAAGCGCCATTACAATGCGGTCCTGTTAAAGTTAAAAAGCAACATGATAACGCGATTATGAGGTAATTCACAATAGGAAGATAGTGTGCCGTACTCGCCAGTCGCAAGGATCTTAAAATGGAAATTTTTCTATGATCTGAAAAAAACGCAAACGCCCCTTGTGCCATCTGTTGTTTCCGAAGTAATCGTTTAAACATGGAATTACATATTAAAGTTCAAAATAAAGAAGTAAAGGAAATAGCGAGTTAGATATTCGAATAAAAGAGTTGAATTTGTTGTTCAGGCGCCTAGCATTAAACTCAAAAACTTATGGAACAGCCATCTCAGTATACCCTCGATTTTGAAAAACCATTACTGGCGTTAAGTCAACAGCTGGATCAAATTCGGCGTTTGTCAAACGAAAATCAGGTGCCAATGGACGATGAAATCCACGCGATTGAATTGAAGATCCAACAGACTAAGGAACACATTTACAAGCATCTGACGGCATGGCAGAAAATTAAAATTGCACGACACCCACAACGTCCTTACGCGTTGGATTACATTCACGCGATTTTTGAGGATTTTCAGGAACTCCACGGGGATCGTTGTTTCGGGGACGACCAGGCCCTTATTGGCGGTCTTGCGCTTTTTGAGAAAGCTCCTGTGATGATTGTTGCACAACAGAAAGGACGCTCCTTAAAAGAGAACATTAAGCGTAGTTTTGGTTGCCCCAACCCCGAAGGCTATCGTAAGGCGCTGCGTCTGATGAAGATGGCAGAGAAATTTAGAATTCCCCTCATTTCATTTATCGATACGCCCGGTGCTTACCCCGGTATTGGTGCAGAAGAGCGACATATTGCGGAGGCAATTGCGGTCAATTTGCGCGAAATGAGCAGTTTGCAAACGCCAAGCCTTGCCATTGTGATTGGCGAAGGGGGCTCGGGCGGTGCCTTGGGTATTGGTGTGGTTGATCGCATTCTCATTCTGGAAAATGCTTACTATTCGGTGATTTCGCCCGAAGGATGTGCCGCCATTTTGTGGAAAGATCGCGCCAAAGCACCCGATGCCGCCAATGCATTGAAATTATCGGCAGAACACTTAAAGTCTTTTCAAATTGTTGACGAAGTGATTAAGGAACCTTTGGGCGGTGCGCATGTAGATCCAACTGCTTGTTTCAACAATGTTCGATGCGCCATAAAATCTCATTTAAATGAAATAATCAACGTGCCCATCGATCAACTCATTGAACAGAGGTATCAAAAATTTAGAGCCATGGGCATTTTTGAAGAAAAATGACAAATATTCGCTTTGGAACAGACGGTATTCGAGGGCAAGTTGGAACTTGGCCCATCGTGCACGAGGCTTTTAATTGCTTGGGACAGGCCTGTTATGCGTGGGTAAAACAAAAAAATTGGCCCACCTCTGTTGCCATCGGTTGGGATACACGTGCATCGGGGCGTGAGCTTGCAGAATCATTTGCGCAAGGATTCTTGAGTTGTGGAGAGGCTAAGCTTAGCTTTTTAAACGTTACGCCAACGCCTGCCATCGCTTACTTTGTCGAAAAAGAAGGCTTGTCGCTTGGAGTTTCCATTACCGCTTCGCACAACCCAAGCACGGATAACGGGTTAAAGCTGTTTCAACGGGGTGGGCACAAGTTGTGCAGGGCCGATGAAGCGCTCATTGAAACTTTGGCCAAGCAGTTTTCCCCTAATAACTTGCCGGTTTTAAATAATGTTCGCGAAGTGGATGGAAGCTCTTATTACGTTGACGCCTTGCGCACTGAGTACTCAAATTTGAATTTTGCGAATAAGACGATTGTCTTGGATACGGCAAACGGGGCTACGGCGTTTACAAGTTTACCCTATTTGAGATCCTTAGGGCTCAATGTGATTGCCTTGGGCGATGCGCCTGATGGCAGGAATATCAATGAGGATTGTGGCAGTGAGCACACGGATCATTTGCTTCGCAAGGTGATTGAGAGTGGGGCGTGGCTCGGAATTGCTCACGATGGGGACGGGGACCGCATCGTTGTCATTGACGAACAAGGAGAACGATTGGATGGAGATCAAGTATTGGGCATGCTGGCCCTCGATTTCCTCGAGCAAAATCGTTTAAATCCCAAGTACATTGTGTTAACGGAACAAAGTAACTCAGGCTTAGACAGCACCTTGGCGGCCTACGGCATTCAAACGACTCGAACGGATGTTGGAGATCGTGAGGTCTTCTACGGCATGTTAAAGCAAGGAGCTCGCTTGGGGGGAGAAAGCTCGGGGCATATTATTTTGAGAGATCAGGCTAACACGGGAGATGGTCTTCGCGTGGCATTGTTGCTTATGCAGATGGCGCTTAAGAAGCCTTTATGTGAACGTAAAAAGCAAATTCATTTAAAGGAAAAATTGGAGCAATCTTTGCGTGTGAGCGCGAAGATACCGTTGAGCTCCATGCGGCATACGTTGGATTTTAAACGTTCTTGTGAGAAGGATGAAGTGCGGATGTGCGTCCGTTTTTCTGGCACTGAAAACAAGTTGCGGTTTTTAGTTGAGGCGGGCACGGCTGAAAAGTGCCAACAAATTTTGGAAGCTTGGTTGTTAGAGGCTAAACGCGATTTTCAAGAGCATGGTATTGTAGTTAAGTAAAAGTGACTCCCATTGAAAAAAAGTACACGCGAACTTCTCTGGAAGTTTGGTTCAAGGCCTATCGTAAGTGGTGGTGGGATAAGTACTTTTTGCCCGTTGATGTTCAGTTGGCAGAACAAGTCTTAAATCAAGGGGTTCGGACTATTACGGTGGAAGATCAGCTGTTAATGGTCACGGGCCAGTGGGGAAATCAGCCTTACGTATCAACGCTTGAATTGAATTCGGAAGGCGCACTTGTGCTTAATTTTTCGACGAAGAATCCCGGCGTTGGAAAGGCTTTTGCGGCGGCTGGACTCATATCGTTAGAGCGATTAATTGAAGAAAACCTGACTTACCTGTGCCGTTGTGATGAGCTTCCTTTGACCAGCGCGGGTGATCGTCTTGGGCCTCTCGACAACGGCGCTAAAAAAATTAAGAAGGGTCAGTTGAAATTTTTTAAAAATGGGCAAAATTTAGCATTTGAAGTCTTTTTTTATCACGCCAGCGGCCCCCGTCAAATTTCTTCTCAAAGCCGTGGATTAACGCTTGAAGAGCGGGAATGCCTGTTAAATTTGTCATGCGTTACACAAAAATACGGCTTCCATTGGACAGAAACATTTTTCCAAAGTTCTAAGAAAGAACGCTTTTGCGATTTTATAGGGATAGAGTTACCACGTTTATCGCGCAAGTATGATTTGGAAATGCCCGACAACATTCAACAATTGAGTGCTGGGGTAAAGCTCATAGAATCTGCACTGGACATTGACGATAACAGTGCCTTGCAACAAACATATTGGGTCGGTTCAACGCCATTGCCAGCCGACGAATTGCAACAATTTTCGCCAGCGAAGCATCACATATACTGGTCCGATAAGTACGGATTGTTGCAATGGGCCGAAGAAGAAATTGACTGGACGCGTCGCTTGAATCAATTGCGGAAACATTGCCAACAATTGCCTCCGTACTTGCTGATTTCCTTATTTAATAATTTTAAGGTTAGAGAAAATGCCCTTGCGTGGCTCGATAATTTGAAGGCCAAGCTTCCATTGAGCTGCCATCTAACAGTTCCCCTACGCCCTTATCAATTGGCAGGTGTGAAGTGCTTGAAGCACTTGCTCGATATGAAATGCCATCCTCTGATCGCCGACGAAATGGGCTTAGGGAAAACACGTCAGATTTTGAGCACGATTCAATGGATTAATACAGAGGCCTCCTGCAAGCAACCGACACTCATCATTTGCCCGGCAAGTGTAATTTCATCTTGGCAAAATGAACAAAATCAATATTTCCCATCTTTAAAATTACAGGTGCTTTCTCGACAAACGTTGTCAATTTTGACGCAAGACACGAGCGATCTGTTTGTCATAAGTTATTCACAATTGAGAACATGTGTTAATAAGTTAAAGATGATTTCTTTTCAATTTGTCGTTTTAGATGAGGCTCAATACATTAAGAATCCTCATTCCAAAACGACGCTGGCGTGTTTCAAATTGAGCTCACGATTTAGAATTGCGGCGACGGGCACGCCGCTTGAAAATTCGTTGAATGACGTTTGGTCCATTTTTAACTTTTTAATGCCCGGCTTGTTGGGCAGTTACCGTGATTTTCAAACGTTTTTACAGCGAGAAGACGCTTGTCAGCGGCTTAAAATACAGTTGGCCCCATTTGTTCTCCGGAGGACCAAGCACGAAGTTTTAAACGAATTGCCCAAGAAGACCGAACAGAATGTTTACTGCCAAATGACTGAATGGCAAAGGCAATTATACGATACGTATAGAAATGGCTATAAACAAATTAAGCACGGAAACTGGGGTGCCTTGTTCGTTTTATTTTTAAGACTTCGACAAATCTGTTGCGATCCAAGCCTACTGCCTGACTTTAGGAATGAAAATGCAGATATGGGCGCTAAGTTGTTGTGGCTTAGGGAGCAGCTCGGTGTTTGTGAACGAAACAAGCAAAAGATTATTATCTTTAGTCAGTTTAGACGCCTGCTTGAACGAATTTTGCCACTGGTGAGTGTCTTTTACCCCGGTAAGACTTTTATATTAACCGGCAACACGGCGGTTGATCAAAGACGAGAGCTGATTAAAAATTTCCAAGAAGCGCAGGAGGCCGCTTTTTTAATCAGTTTGAAGGCGGGGGGTACGGGCATAACGCTTCACTCGGCGAGCACGGTGTTCTTAATGGACCCTTGGTGGAATCCGTCCATCGAACAGCAAGCTATTGCGCGTGTGCATCGGTTGGGACAACAGCATCCCTTGCAAGTTTATCGACTGCTGATTAAGGGATCCATCGAGGATAAAATTCAAAAATTACAAAAGCAAAAGGGGGAAATATTCTCACACTTGTTTGAGAAAGACAATCAATTGTCCCCGGCAGATCGTTGGCAGTTGCTTTACGATTTAATTGATCAGAAATAGCGCCTATAAAACTTGTTTGGCAATTTTGTAGGCCTTTAAGTATTGCTTGCAGAACTTGTCCGTCAATTCGGTCGACAATTGAATTTCCAACAAAGGCTTTTTTGATCTCAACAAGGGGCGTAAGGTGTTGCACATCCAATCGTAAGAAATATCATCTAAATCTTCCAAAATGGCCAACGCCTCATCGGCTTCGCGTTCGTGTCCCTTTTCTCGTGCAAGGATAATTGCTTCCCACGCCCGTGACAATTCTGTGTAAGTGTCCATGAACAGCACCTTGGATAAGAATCGAATGGATTGAAAGCATGTGGCCGTCCACGCGGCGCAGTACTCAAAGTCGGCTGGATTTGCGAATGGGTTCAGGTCATCTGCCAGCATCCTCGATTTCTTTTCCTCAACATAAAAATCCTTACGTATGGGGGTACGACCTAAGGGGACATACTGAGGCCCACCTGGTACTCCCACCTTAAACCCGCTGAGGTTTTGACCTTCTTCTGAAACAATGTACTCGATGAAACGTGCGGCTACGTTCGGGTGTGGGGCACCGCGAAACATAGAGATTGGGTCGGGAGAGACGGAAGATCCCCGTTTCGGCATTACAAATTCCACGCGATTTGAGTTGCAACGCACACGTAAGATGTCTTTCTGGTAGCGTCCGTAAAAATCAACGACCACGCCGGCCGCGCAGTTACCAATGGATACGTCCCAGACGGTGGATACAGAATTGTCGGTGAAATAGCGCGAATTCGCCATGATTTTTTGCATCATTTTGAGCCCCTTCATCCACCCTTCATTCAACGCGGCGCGCTCTTGCTCGGCCGTTAATTGGCTTTGTTGCAGGCTGCTTAAATAGCGATCGCAGACCATCCGCATTTGCTGTTGAAACATCATTTCAAAGCACTTGATGACAACACTGCTTTGCACGGGATCCACCATGGCAATTTGTCTAAAAAATTTAGGAGAAGTCAAATCCATCCATTGAGTTGGGGCTTTGCCCATATTCAGGTCCTGAATGCGATCCACGTTGTAAATAATGCCAAAGCTTGACAGTGAGGACCCTATCCATCGGCCCTCTTTATCCCATAGGTAGTCGCCGGCCAACTTATATGGAATAACGTCGTCGCAGAACCAATCGGGGTGGCTTTCGACAACACCGGAACTTATGAGTTGCCCTACCTCCGCAGCGTGCTTGTGTTCAATGACGCCGCCTCCGAAGAGGATGTCAATGCCACAGCCCACATGAGAGGTTAAAAATGCCTTGCGCGCCTCATTGTCGGAGGCCTTGAGGCTAATGTTGGAAAAATCAGTTTGAACCGTTTGATTCCAAACTTGGTGGAGGTCCCTTTCCCAATGGAGTCGGAATGAATTGATAAACACAGAGTCAACGTACCTAATAATTTCACCCGTACTGCCAGGAATACGCCAATCGATGCTTACCGTGCGTCCTGTTTTTTCGCTGTACCACTTGCAAAAGCCCATTTCTACTTCCGAACGAATGGACTCATTGTGAGGCGTGATGATAATCAGGGTATCATCGGCTTTTTTATTGAGTTGCTGATTGGACTGTTTGAAAAATATGGGAAGGCCAATAACAAGCGTGATAATACTTAGGAGGAGGAAGTATTTTTTCATGGAAAATTACTTACTGTGGCAAAATAACGACATCTTCAGGCAGCACATTGGCAAACAGACCCTTTTGCAATTGATGTTCCATGTGCCTTGGGTTTAATTCCGAAATACGTAGCGTGACACCATTTTTTATAAAATCATAATGCGCGACTTCGCCGTAATAGGTCGTCTGTCCGATCATGCCGTCTGTCGAGTTTTCTTCTGAAGCAAATGTTTTTAATCTAAAAGCCTCGGGCCTTATGGACAGAACCACATTCCCAGAGGCCGGTACAGGTGTATTTCCGCACCAATAACCTCGATAATCTCCAATCGTCGTGCGCACTAAAAGCTGATGATCATTTTTTTCTATGATGTTGCCCGGGAGGAAGTTAGTTTCTCCCAAGAAGTGGGCTACGAATTGATTGGTGGGCTGCTTGTACACCTCAATCGGATTGCCAATTTGTTCCACGTGCCCCTTTGAAAAAATGGCGATGCGATCCGCAATCGAAAGTGCTTCTGCTTGGTCGTGGGTTACGTAAATGGTCGTGAGCTGGAATTCTTTGCAAATCCGACGGATTTCGGTGCGCATTTCTATGCGTAACTTGGCATCTAGGTTGGACAAGGGTTCGTCCAAAAGGAGGCACTTGGGTAAAACTGCCAAGGCCCGTGCTAACGCAACACGTTGCTGCTGACCGCCCGATAATTCGTTCGGTTTGCGATTTGCGTAAGCGTCCATTTTTACAGAAATTAAGGCCTGCTCCACCTTGTCCTTAATTTTCTTGGCGGGCAATTTTTTCTGCTGTAGGCCGAAGGCTACGTTTTGGGCCACCGTCATGTGAGGCCACAGCGCGTAACTTTGAAAGACCATGCCCGTCTTGCGCTTGTGTGGTGCCAACTTGGATACTTCTTTATCGCCGAAAAAAATCTGTCCTTTGTCGGGGGTGTAAAAGCCTGCCAGCAAACGTAGTAAGGTTGTTTTCCCGCAACCACTGGGGCCTAATAGGAAAAAAAGTTCACCGGCTTTGATGTGCACATTGATCCCATCGAGTGCAACGATTTGTCCGAATTTCTTCACAATGTTTTCAATGCGAATATCGATCATTTAGCCTAAAAATTCTTCAACTTGACCCACGAAGTCAAATCTATTTTGATGTGATTTCATTCATGCCTATAAAATAGGGGCAAAAACGACGACGTGCACGCGCAATGAATCGCATTGTTTTCCCTGTTGGACTGAGCGCGATTCCACTTGGTTGGATTTTCATTCTACGGTGACGGACTTGGCCAAGTTGCGCGGTTTGTCGACGTTACAATGGCGTTCTAAGGCCGTGTAGTAAGCGAATAATTGCAATGGCAGTACAGAAACAATGGGCAAAATTGCCGGATGGACGGGCGGTATTTTGACGATGTCATCGTACGCTTTCTCGGGGATTTCCACGCCTTCTGTGCCAATAACAATGATTTTGCCACCGCGCGCTTTGACCTCCATCATGTTGCTGACCACCTTGCTCAGAAGGTAGGGATCCGTCGCCAAAAATACGCTTGGGCATTGTTCGTCAATTAAGGCAATGGGCCCGTGCTTCAATTCGGCTGCTGGGTAAGCTTCTGCATGAATGTAAGAGAGCTCTTTTAATTTTAGAGCTCCTTCCATGGCCACCGGGTATAAAATTTGCCGTCCTAAGAACAGGAAATGTTGAAAATGTGCATACTTGTGCGCCAGCGCCTGCATGGTCTTGTCGCAAGCTTTGAGGATTTGTTCACTGAGGATTGATAAGGACTTAAGCGCGTTGACGATTTGGCAACCTTCCGTGAAACTCATATCGCGCATACGACCCAGGTACAAGGCCAACATGGTTAAGGTGCAGACTTGGCCGGTGAAGGCTTTTGTCGATGCCACGCCAATTTCAGGTCCAGAACGTTGATAGATACCGCCGTCAGACTCACGCGCGATGGTTGAGCCCACGACGTTGGTGATGGCCAATGCCCTAAAACCTTTCCTTTGTGCCTCTCGTAAGGCGGCTAAAGTGTCAATGGTTTCGCCCGATTGGCTTACAACCAATACGAGTGTGTGTTTATCCAAGGGGGTATTGCGGTATCGAAATTCTGAGGCATATTCCACCTCCACGGGGATACGTGCGTATTGTTCTATTAAGTACTCGGCGATAAGACAAGCGTTGTAAGCGGTTCCGCAGCCCAGTAATAAAATTCTATCGACCTGGCGTAATTCGTAACCCGATAAACGCAAACCGCCCAAGTGAGCGGTGCTGTCATCTTTTGAAAAGCGGCCCCGTATGGTATTATTCAATGCAATAGGTTGCTCGAAAATCTCCTTTTGCATGTAATGATTGTACCCGTCCAGATTGGCAAAATTGGTGTCCCAATCGATGACCTCGATGTTGGAATGAATGGGGGTATTACTGAAGTCTTGTATCGTAAATTGATTGCCGTGGATGTGCACAATTTCGTTGTCGGCCAAATAGACAACGTTCTTTGTTCGACTGGCAAATGCACTTACGTCACTGGCCAAGAATAGGCCCTCATCCTCAACGCCTAAAATCAGTGGAGAACTTTTGCGAGCTCCGATCATCGCTTGTGGGCAGTCGGTACACAACACTACGATGCCGTACGTTCCCTGAATCTCCATCAAACTGGTACGTACACTTTCTAAAAACCGTTCTTCACAGTCGGCTATATTTGTGATGTGGCTGTAGTGGTAGGCAATGAGATTACAGAGGACTTCAGAGTCTGTTTCGCTCTTAAATGAATACCCCTCTTGTATCAAAAATTTCTTTAATGTGACATAATTTTCTATGACACCGTTGTGAACTAAAATGATTTTGCCGTCACAGCTGTAATGTGGGTGGGCATTGACTTCACTTATGTTGCCGTGCGTGGCCCAGCGAGTGTGACCAATACCGATGTTGCCGTGCAGGTTGGCTTTTTCGACCAATTTAGCCAATTGTTCGACGTGGCCGACGGCCTTTAAGAGCTTAAAATTGCCTTCTTGGGTATTACCGATGCTAATGCCTGCAGAATCGTAGCCCCTATACTCCAATCGCTTTAATCCCTGGATTAAAACTTGCACTGCCTCGTTTTTTCCTATATAACTAATTATACCGCACATTAGTAAAACACCATGGAAGAAAAATAGGCTTCCATCAAGAAAAATTTAAAATTATGAATCGTTTTAACTCCAATGTCTGTTGTATTATTATGGGAGGTGGACGTGGTACTCGCTTAGCCCCTTTGACGCAAGTTCGTTGTAAGCCTGCGGTGCCTTTGGGAGGCAAATACAGGTTAGTCGACATTCCCATCAGTAATTGCTTAAATTCTGGATACAATAAAATTTATTTACTCACGCAGTTTAATACGGAATCCTTGCACCGGCATATCCATGAAAGTTATTGCTTCGATTATTTTTCCGGCGGATTTGTTGAAATTTTATCGGCGGAACAAACCGAGTGTAATGACGCTTGGTACCGTGGAACGGCGGATGCAGTTCGTCAAAATTTGATACACATTCCGATACAAGACGATCAAACCGTCATCATTTTGTCGGGAGATCAGTTATACCGCATGGACTTGCAGGCCTTTGTTAAGCAACATGAGGAAACGGGGGCTGACATTACCATTGCCACTAAGGCGATGCCCGCGAATCAGGTAAGTCAGTTTGGGGTTATGCAGGTGGAAGACGATTGGCGTATTAAGCGTTTTGTTGAAAAGCCAAAGGACCCAGAGTTGGTAAAATCTTTGCAAGTGGGAGCCGCCATTCGGGCTCAGATCAAGGACAAGAGCGCGCAAGATTATTGTTTGGTGTCGATGGGAATTTACGCGTTTAAGGCAAAGGTGTTAAAGGAATGCCTGAACTCCGATTATCACGATTTTGGTAAGGACATTATTCCACAAGCTTTGGGCAAGTACGACTTGTGTGGATATTTATTCGAGGGGTATTGGGAAGATATTGGTACGATTGCCGCATTTTTTGAGGCCAATTTAATGCTGACCGACAACTTGCCCGCATTTGATTTTTACGACGAACTTGCCCCGATTTATTCAAGACCTAGGCATCTGGCCGCGTCTAAGTTGAACAGTTGTACGGTTAATCATTCCATTGTCGCTGAAGGTTGCATCGTTACACGCTCAAATTTGAACCGCTGCATCATTGGAATTCGCTCCATTATTCGCGGCGGCACGCAGCTCGAAAATGTTTACATGATGGGCGCGGATCGTTACGAACGGCTCGATCAAATGCCAGAAACCCCCCATCTTGGAATTGGCAAAAATTGCTATATTCGCAATGCAATTATTGATCGCAACGTGCGCATTGGCAATAACGTACGACTTTCCCCGGAAGGCAAGGCGGATGGTTTCCATCAAGGCCCCATTTACGTCAAAGATGGCATCCTTTGTATCGCGAAAAACGGTGTTATTCCAGACAATACAATATTGTAATTGCCTCCATTAGCCCTTCTATTTAAAAACGCCCTCGGAATGCGCTGAAGACTTCCGGGGGCGTTATTTTTTTATCAAGAGACACGCGGGTATATGGACATCATTGGCGTGTTCGGCGTACTATAAAATTTGTTTGAGCTTTCTTTGGCCTCATTGTAAGGGTTCAACGCTCAAAGCGTGTGTGGCCTTATTGTTCAAGTTCGAAGACTCGTTTTTACCGTTTATTTACCTTATCATTGAGGTAATTAAAGCTAACACCTTGGTACAAATTTAAACATGCAAAATTCTTTGTCTAATAGATTTTTACCTAATTGATTCTTAAGTTAGAAGAACAAATTAGCAATTACGCGCCTGTGATGGCTTTGCCTTAACGCAGATGCCAGGTCTATGAAAGCTTCAATTGAACCTGGCTTATATTATTAACAATTGTGAGCCTCTTTCAGGTAATCGGCCGTTAAGATGCTTTGTAAGTAATTGGCTGCGTCGTCCACTTCGTCGAAGAATTCAAATAAGTGCTTGTCTTGTTCCGCAATGAGTCCCCAGTCGAGCATCGTTTGGAAATTGATGACGTTGTTCCAAAATTCTCTGCCGAATAATATGATGGGGAATTTGCGCACTTTGCCCGTTTGCATGAGCGTCAGAATTTCAAATATTTCGTCCAAGGTTCCAATTCCACCGGGGAAAGCGACAAAGGCCCTTGTCTTGAATAAGAGCCAGTACTTGCGCATAAAGAAATAGTGGAATTTCATGCTGGCTTCAAGCGTACAATAAGGGTTTAAACCTTGTTCGTGAGGCAGACTGATGGTCATGCCAATTGAACGGCCTCCCGCCTCTTGCGCTCCGCGATTGCCAGCTTCCATAATGCCTGGCCCGCCTCCCGTGATGATGTAAGGGCGCAAGTCGTCAGGTAAATTGAATGACCATTGCGTGAGCTTATAGGCCAGCTGTCGGGCTTTTTCGTAATATGTGGTAGCTTTTTCTGCGTATTTAGCAGACAAAAAACAAGCTTTTCCCTCTTTTGCTTTAAATTGTTCAGGGGAACTTATGCGTGCAGATCCAAAGAAGACAATGGTGTGATTAATGTTATGTTGCATAAGCCGTTGTCGGGGGCCTAAGTATTCACTCAAAATTCTAAATGGCCGTGCCTCTGCACTGTTGCAAAATTGATTGTCTTTGTAATAAGTTGGAATATTCATACTTCACTATAGAATTACTTATTTTAAACTCTTTTAAAAGTTGAGCAATACAAAATAACACAAAACTCTTTCCGCGCTTGAGATTATTCCAATGCAAGTGAAAGTATATGCCAGGAAAAGTAATGTGAGGAATAGACCCTACTTTTTACTTTTGTACATGTTTGAGATTTGTGAAAAATTGCGCACTTCGCCTGTACAAATGAGTAAAGACCTTACTCATTAATTAAATAAAATAAAAAAGCACCCAGAACTTACCCTGAGTGCCTCTTTTTAAAGTTGTTCTTTGTCTTACCAGCAACCGTAGTTATTGTGACAACCGTAGTGGTGATTATTGTAACCGTAGTTACCGCAGCCATAGCCATTGTGATTATAGTAACCGCAACCGTATGGGGCACAGCCATAACCATCGTAACAACCATAAGCATGTTGTTGATCATATTGATCAATTGCATTGCGTAGATTATTGATTCTCCATTGAGATAGATGGCCATTTCTGATGTTACGTTCGAGCCGATCAACACCTGTATCGTAGCAACCTAAACAATCGTAGTAATCATCAATTGCATTGCGCAGATTACCAATTTCATAGTCTGGCAAATAGCCCGGTCGCCTTCTTATATCCTCTGTAACCTTACATAAATAACTCGCATGACGGCTTTGACGGTTTTGCTCTAGTTCATTAAGTCTGTCTCGGTAATAGTGCCAGTCTTGTAATAATTTTTCTCTTTGGCGCGGCGAAACACCACGATACAATCGTTGATTTATTTCATTCATGTACCTGATATAGTCTTGTGCAGTTTCTTCTTCATCGTCGCTAATGTCACGATCACCGCAATTAAATTGACCCCATGGGGCACCACAGCCAAATGGATCCTCTTGGTAGCCGCAACCATAACCATAATATGAACGTGGACACGGTTAGCCGTCGTTATGGTATTGATTGCACCGTTGGCAATACCAATTTGCCATAGCTAAGCCGGCTCCCGATAGCGCAGCACCTAAGCCGAATTCTTTAACAATTGAACTAATTTTTATATTTATAGTATGAACCTTTTCATTTAAGATATGTTATGTCAATAATATAATGATAATGAATTAAAGACTGATTTTAATCCTACCATATTAAAGCACAGTTTTACAAGAATAAAATGAATGCTGTGAACAAATTTTTTTGTTCGAAGCTATTATTGTATGCTTGGAGCACTTCTATTCTTAAGATGTTGGTTTGTAAAACAACAAAGGCCTCGCTAGATTTAGCTAGCAAGGCCCAGGCTAGAAAGTAATTGGTTTATGCCTGATCGTTTGATTCCGTTTTATCGGCGGATGCGTTAACTTGAAATGGAATCGTCAATTCATCGTACCCGTTGGCGCTTACAAAAAGGGAACCTTTGCCCGCTTCGCCTGCTTCGATTTGGACAGATACGGAATCTTCATTCGCGGGGATTATGACTTCTGGCATAATGACGCTGTCGGGGATATCGGTCGTTACATTGAGATACAGGCCCGAGCTGGGAGCCGCTTGATCGATTGAAAAAGTGACGTTAACAGATTCACCCGCTTCAATTTCGATGGCATCCACATCGGCGTACAAGCGTCCATTGTCCACGAGTAAATTGCCAACAAAGGTTTTTGCCTTATTATTGAACAACCAGATGGGGTAGGAGCGATTGGCGAGGAGCGATGGGATCTTGAATGAAAGTACATTTTCGGAAATGCATTGCGTTTGTGCATTATAGTCGCCGACCAATATACGATCCGCCGAGGTAAATCCACGTCCCAAGACGTGAACTTCTGCTCCAATGGGAGCCCTGTCTGTTTCCAAGGAAAAGACGCAACGCTCTTGGATGATGAGCTTTGCCAATGGGGTCTTTAACGTTCTTGTTTGGACATGTCCACGGATGTTTTTGTCAAAAGACAAGATGAAATAATAGGCGGCTTCTTGGCGTTGAGCATCGATGGAATGATCGTAAAACAAGAAGTGCTCATTAAAATGTTCTGCTTGCAATGGATGTGTTTCTCCGTCAATGACAATCGAAGGCTTAAACGAGTTGGCCACCACTTGTTTTTCCAAAAGTCGGCTGTGAACTGTAAAGCGATAGCGATTGGATGCATTTCTTTGCACCGTTGGCGGCGTCAAATTATGGAGTATGGGAGAGCACCCGTAAAATAATAACATCCATAAGCTGCCAAAACACAGGCAAAATGTTCTTTTTTTCATTGGCTTAGTTGCATTCATGCACACAATAATCAATAAAAATTCATGGACTTACAAGCTTTATCTTTGGGTCTTTACGTGCACGTCCCGTTCTGTGCCAACGAGTGTGCTTATTGTAATTTTTACAAACAGCGTCCGACGCGCGTCCTTGTGCAAAATTATTTGTCAGAAATCCAGCAAGAATACCTACAATGGCGGGAGCAATTGCTTCAAAGAAAAGTCAACACCTTATTTTTTGGGGGTGGCAGCCCCAGCAGCCTCAGTTGTGAACAGCTCTCAACGTTGTGTGAAATGTGTGAGGAATTAGTGCCGCAGCTCTCAGAATGGACCGTTGAAATTTCACCGACGACCGTCAATTTAGAGAAGCTAAAGATTTTGAAAGCCTACAGTGTAACACGTATTTCCATGGGAGTACAGAGCTTTCAGCAAGAAACAATAAACTATTTGGGAAGGCGGCAGAGCAATGTGCAGGTTTATCGGGCCTACGATTGGATTCGAACGGCGGGGTTTTCTAATGTGAACTTGGATTTCATTTTCCCGCCTAACTTCCTTGGAGATATTTCGTTGTGGCAACGAGACTTGAATGAGATGGTGCGGCTCAAGCCCGAACACATTTCGACGTACTGTCTCAGTTTTGAACGTGAAACGGGACCTTTTTGTAAGTCAACTCAAGTAGACGAGGATAGAGAAGCACAATTTTACCAACATACGTGGGATTTTTTGAGGGATAACGGGTATGAGCACTATGAAGTTTCAAATTTTGCAAAACCTGATCACGCATGCCTTCACAACTTGAACACTTGGCGAATGCAAGAGTGGATCGGCCTTGGACCGAGCGCGGCATCGCAGATGAATGGACAACGCTTTCAAAATCAACATTTTGCCAATGGGTGGTTAAAAGAGCCTAAAATTAATTGCGAAAATCTAAGCGACGAAATGCTCTTTGTGGATAGCTTGGTTTTTGGCTTACGTACGCGTCGAGGGATTAACTTGAAAGCCCTAACACGACGATTACCTCAGGCCAATGCGGCTAAGTATGAACCGTTGTGGTCCCAGTTTGCAGATGAGAAGTTGATTCATTACCAAGATGATAATGTCTACTGTACGGATAAAGGCTTGTTGGTCGTCGACGCGTTGGCCCGTGAAATTTTTAATCTTTAGCCGCTGTTGACGGGATTGCTTAAGTGCGTCTATAGGGAGGTTCTTAAGGCAATACGAAAGCTAATTGGCAACTGAGTCAATTAATTATAGCATGGTAAAAGGATACGGCCCTTAGACGACACAAGTTACTTTGTACGAAAACAAGGCTATTTAAAAATTCTGTTCTCGAATGCTGTGATCTCGCACGAGGGCAGCAATTCTAGAGAAATTTTAGTGGATGGGCTTGGCTGATTTTTGAAATGTTTTTACCTGCTCCGTCCAGTAATCGCGAAAAACTTCGTTTGAAACTGTGGGAATGGCTTTTGTTTTGTATTCTGTGTATTCTACCGTTACGATTGTTGTCTCTGGTAAAGTCGACATTTTCGACATAACGGATTGTAATTTTTTTGCATTGTTGTCGACGACGATGATGAGCTTGGGTTTGCTCGAGACCCGTTTTAGAAAGTATTGTAAAACGGCACCTTTGTCTTCTTTGTTCGTTAATATAACCGCGTTTTTGTAAATAGGCCGTCCGGATAAGTATTCGCCAAATTCGTTGAATTCAAAATTCGACAGCTGGTAATGATTTTTCATGCTTATCTGATGACTTTCTAACAAATGTAAATAGGGGTCTATGTTGTCTTTGAGAGAATTTGAACATACCAAGAAGTTAACGTCTTGATATTTCTTTAAAAATGATGCTAGCTGATCGTTGACCAGCTTTTGGGGCTTGTTCGCCATCAGATGGCTCAGCATCTTATCGGCCTCTGAATGAGAAATTTGTTTGATAATCTCGTCGAAGGTTTGTTTGTGCAAGTTTATGTTGTTTGTGTGCAAGCAAGGATCGCTTGGGTACACAAGCGTGTAGTTCAAGTCCCATACGAATAAAATTTCGTTTGCCTTGTAGTGCCTTAGAAAATTCGACAATAATTCGTCGATACAATGTAAGTTGTTGGCTTCTAGTCGCGTGGCATTGGCGTTAGCGTGCAGGGCCACTTGCCCCCATAAGCTCGATAGACAAATGAAGGCCGTGTAATAAAGCATTGTGTAATAATTACGCATAAGATTGTTAATGGCAGCATCTACGAATCAAGTCAATGAAACAATGTCTGGGGCTTAAATTGAAAAGCTGGTTAACTTGGAGGTGAGACATGCAAAACGTCTTATAAATAGCTTCGAAGCTATTGACCAGTTTTACCTGTAATGCCTGTAAGCCCATATGTAACGGCCGGCATTCGATAAAAAGCCTCATCGCGAAAAACTTCCATGCCTTTGCACCCCTTAGCAGCCTTTTCTCTACTTATGCGGTTATGCCGACTTCTTTACTTTACAAGTACCAAAGTGTTTTGCACGAGCGCATCCAGTATTTTGTGCGCTTGTTTTTCTAGATTGCAAATATCTGCCTGGGAAAAATCGGGATTAAAATCAGAATCGCAAATAATGAATCTCTCGTCTGGTAAATAAATTTTTGAGAAGCTGGTAATACCTAAACGAGGGCCTCCGTTGCCGTGAAGTATAATTTGGAGAGAACTGTGCCCACGATGATAGCTATAATGATCATAATACACTCTTCGGTGCTGATTCATTTTCTCCAAGTTATCAAAAGAGTATAAACGCAAGAAATTTTGATTCTGAAAATATTCCTTCTTCAAACAGCGCTCACCTGAAAACGGCTTATTAAATAAGCGGGCCATAAGTTGTTTTTCTAAAACTAAAAAAGAATTGTTTAAATCCGCCGGAAGCATATTTTTTTCAGCCTGATCGTAGTAGGCCAGGCAATCTGTCTGTATGCTATTATCGTCTTTTATGAGCTTAACAAAATCTTCTTGAGCCAAGATACTGCCCGGATTGAGGAATAACTCGGCAGAAAGCCACCGCTTGGCCAAATCAATATAACCGTAGTGATGTAAAATTTGAATCAGTTGAACAAATGCCAACGAATGGTGCGGTAAAAGTTCGATGGCCTTGCAGCCCATGACAATGGAATGATTGACACGTCCTAAGCGTGCGTATAAAGCGCACAGATTTTCCAGAGTTTCTGGCTGATTGGGGTTAATCCTTAACGACCTCTCATAATAATAGATTGCTTTTTTGAACAATAGCGTATCATTGGGATACGCTTGTAGGGAAAATAAATTTCCTGCTTGTCGGTAGTAATACAAATTGGTCGGATCATTTTCCAGGGCCTTTGTCAAAAATTGCTCATTGCCATTATCCCTTAAAAATAGATCAAAGTACTTTCGCGCATTTACATCCTTACAGCTGAAAAAGCCCAGCAATATCAGCAGGCAGATAAATGTGCTTGTAAATAAACTGTGGCATACATCTTCACTGACGGTTTTCTTACAAACAAAAGTCTCATGGTATAAATCCCAAATTAGGCCCAAAATGCAAAATAATGTGCACGGGACGACGAAAATATCCCAAGACCATTCGCTGACAAAGGTCAAATAAGCCAATAACGTTCCCAAGCATCCGTACAGCAAACTTTTTGTCTTTGTCGCTAGATCATGATTTTTTAGCAATTTTATTGCGGCGTACGCCGTTGAAAAATAGAGTAAGCCCAAGCCTAGCAAGCCCATAATTCCCCATTCTACGAGCACCTGCACGGGAGCCACGTGCAACTGCCAGCAGTGGTGGACCACTGAGGGGTGACTTTCGAGATAATGAAGGCAAGTGGTTGTGATCCCGTGCCCGAACCAAGGTTTTTTTAGAAAAATGCTAAAACCGTCTTGGGCAAGATAGTAACGTGTGCTCATGAGCGACTTCCATTCGCCTTTTGGCAATAAGGTCAGGACCCGTTTCAACTTTGGGCTTTGGTAGCCCAGCGCAAATATACAGAGCAGTATGATGCCACTCAATACACACAGCTTTTTGGCTGAAAATTTAGACCTTAAGTGCCAAAACACAACGGCTAAAAAGTACAATGTCACCAAAATCGCCGATAGGTATGCGCCCTTGCAATTGGAGGCTTTTATACAGATCCACGCGTACGCGATCCCAATCCCCCAGCATAATTTGAGCGCGCGTCTTTTTTCCCAAGCGATGAGGCCGACAAAGAATGGGTAACATAGTACGGCAAACAGGCCGGTATAATTTGCGTAATCAAAGGGATGCCGCATTTCCGATTTTCCCAAGGCTGAGAGAAAGGCAACTGGATTAAAAAAATAATGACTGAAGACGATTTCCCAGGGGTAGGTATGACCGATACACAATTCATCGCAGGCGAGGTAGAGACAAATGCTCAGGTGCAGAAAGAGGAACAGGGCCATTCCCCACAGACGTACAAACAAAGAGCGATGATTTTTGGAGCTGTACCAAAATAAAAATGCGAAAGCCGCCGCGGCCAGAGGGATATCTAATTCGTTGGCACTTCGACAGGTGTAAACACTGTTGACGATTGAAGCGATGAAAGTGGCACTCAGCCATGTGAGTGGAAATTATGAGCCACGTGTCGCTTGAATATTAACAGCCACGTGCATGGAAGCAACAGCATCGCAAAAAGGATTTTGAATTGATAAGCGTAGTAATAGCTAAATCTTCTCGCCGGGTAAATGAAGCCTATCGCAAAAAAATGATTAAAATTGCAATTCCGATGTCTATTTTATTCTTGCGGAACAATATCATAAAATGCTAGAATAAACTGACGGTGTAAATCGTCAATAAATATTATCATTAATAAAAGTTCAATTATCATGCAAATTAAAATTAGTTCTATTATTAAAGTGTTTGGCTTAGGATCTGTGCTCTCGGGTACTGCCCTCGTTAATGCTACTTGGTGCAATGTGTGCCAACGTGATTACAAAAATGATTGCCCTCTGCATTGTCAAGGTTATCTAGGAGATGACAGTGACGACGAAGATGCGATTATCAATCAAATAAATAAACAAAAACTGCAACGTCATTTGGGGTACTTGGACAAAGTTACTGAAAATGTTAAAAGTAAGCAGAACTTTTTACCGGAATCAAAAATTGACCACCTGTGGGATATGATTATTGCCCATCGTGAAAAGTTCCTGGGTCATCATGACGATCGATGGTTTTATTGCCATTTGTACAACGTGTATGCCAAGACGAGCGAATACATTGAAAAAGGCTACTTCACAAATAAGGACTTAGATCAACTGATTGACACCATTAGCGGCCATCGTGAGCATGCGCGGCATTAAATTGTCGATGGTCGTTTAATAGGCAGCCGGAGAATGCAATCCTCGATGTAATAATTGTGGATGCTCCCTGCTATCTTTAATTAATTCAATATTAGGATTATGAACATTAAAATTGAAAGAAATCTAAAGAAATTGTTAACGCCGCTGCTGCTGGGCGCCAGCTTGTTGAGTGCTTATGGAGATCCCGGGATCTATGAAGGAAATAAGTTGTATCATGCGAATGACGTTGATAAACATGCACTTGGTATTGGCGAGAAAGCGCAAATTGACAGTGTCACGTTTTCAGATGGTGTGACGCGCATAGGATGGGGTGCGTTTGAGGGCTGTAGCTCTTTGGCGAGTATCACGATCCCGGAAGGTGTGACGAGCATAGGCGAGTATGCGTTTGCGGGCTGTAGCGCCTTGAACAATATCACGATCCCGGCTTCCGTGACGAGCATAGAAGGTTGGGCGTTTTGGGGCTGTCGCTCCTTGGAAAGTATCACGATTTCTGAGAAATTTTACGAAGGAAAAGACAAAGCGAAGGAGAATGCTAGAATGAAAATTCATGCTACCTGTAAGGTACATTACAGCGAATAAGGTACGCAATAACTAATTTCAAAAGCCAGTGGCGTTGGAGCTGCTGGCCCTTTTTGTTTTGTGGCAAAGTATTAAATGCATTTTCTTAAAAAGTTTTTTTTAGCCAGTGTCAATTTTTTAAATGAGTGCTGGAGTGTTTTGTTCCGTCATTGGCAGACGTTGGGCAAAATTTTGGCATATCGGTGGAAATTTTCATTGCTTATATGTTGATATTAAGTTAAAATTTATCCATCTGGACAGCACTATGACGAAAGAAGAGATGAGATTGGCCCTGGAACGGCATTTGATACAAAGTTTGGCGAGAGATAAGCAAACGGCCACCCTGCGGGATTGGTGGCTGGCGAGTTGTTACGTGGTACGCGATCAAATTTTACAGCGTTTTATTGATACGCAATCTCGCCAACATCAACAAAATGTTCGTAGGGTCTACTACTTGTCTCTGGAATATTTGATGGGCCGCCTGCTCAACACGAATGTGGATAATTTGGGGCTCAAGGATGTCTTGACGTCCGCTTTGGCCGACGAGGGAATCGATTATGAAAAGATGCGGCAAGAGGAAGTCGATATGGGCTTGGGTAACGGAGGCCTGGGCCGTTTGGCCGCCTGTTTCTTGGATTCTTTGGCGACCTTGAACTACCCTGCAATTGGCTATGGAATTCAATATGAGTTCGGATTGTTTAGACAGGAATTTGTTAATAATAAGCAAGAAGAGTGCCCGGATAATTGGTTGCGCTTTGGCAACCCGTGGCGTATTTTAAGGGCCGAGTGCACGCAAGAGGTTCATTTGTACGGTCGTGTTGAACAGTGCTATGACGATAAAGGCGATGCGCGTCCTAAGTGGGTGGATACAAAGACGATTTTGGGTGTTCCATGGGATGTCCCCGTCGTTGGCTACGGAGGAAAGACGATTAATTTTTTACGCCTGTGGGAATCGCGAGCGTCGGAAGATTTCGATTTCAAAACATTTAATGAAGGAGGGTACATCGAGGCCGTGCGTGAAAAGACGGTTGGAGAAACCATTTCGAAGGTACTGTACCCCAATGATAAGACCGAAAATGGTAAAGAATTGCGACTGGCGCAGCAGTACTTTTTTGTGGCCTGTTCATTGCAGGACATCATTCGACGTTTTAAGGACTTAAATGGCAATAACTTTGATGTGCTTCCTGAAAAAGTCGTAATTCAATTGAATGACACGCATCCGGCCATTGCGGTACCGGAATTGATGCGTATTTTGATTGAGCAGGAAGGACTAGATTGGTCACGTGCGTGGCAGATTTGTCGGAAAACATTTGCCTATACCAATCATACCCTTTTGCCCGAAGCTTTGGAAAAGTGGAGCGTGCCGTTGATGGCAAAAATTCTGCCACGGCATCTGCAAATTATTTACGAAATCAATGACTGGTTCCTCAAAAATGAAGTTCAGGAAAAGTGGCCGAATAACTTCGACATGCAAAGACGCTTGTCGATCATTGAGGAAGGCGAAACGCAGTACGTGCGGATGTCGTATTTATCTGTGGTAACCTGTTTTTCGGTCAATGGCGTTGCAAAATTGCATACAGAATTGCTTAAAACGCGCTTATTTCCGGGTTTTTATGAATTGTATCCGTGGAAGTTCAACAATAAAACCAATGGCGTAACACCGCGGCGCTGGTTAAAATCAATCAACCCTCGTTTAAGTCATTGGATAACGGAGCGACTCGGCGATGAAGGCTGGTTGACCGACTTGGAGCAATTACAAAAGCTGGAAGCCTGGTCAGAAGACGCTGCTTCCTTGGAAGCGTACGCCGCAATTAAGCGGGCCAACAAGTGTGATTTGGCGCAGTATATTTCGAATGTATGCCAGGTAAGGGTATCCCCGGATGCGCTGTTCGACGTCCAAATCAAACGCTTGCACGAATACAAGCGGCAGCATTTGAATTTGTTGCACATCCTGAAGCTTTACCGGGATTTATTGCACGGAAGGCAGCCGATGGATTTTCAACGTGTGGTGATTTTTGGCGCGAAAGCGGCCCCCGAATATTATTTGGCGAAAGAGATCATCCATGGGATTAATTTGTTGGCACAGCGAATTAATTCGGACCATCGTATTAAGGATGCCTTAAAAGTGATATTTCTGCCCAACTATAACATTACTTTGGCGGGCAAAATTATTCCGGCAGCTGACTTGTCGGAACAAATTTCAACGGCCGGTAAGGAGGCCTCCGGCACGGGCAATATGAAGTTGGGGCTCAATGGCGCTTGTACGATCGGTACCTTGGATGGGGCGAATGTCGAAATTTTGGAAAAGGTCGGCAAGGATAACATCTTTATATTTGGGCATACCGTGGAAGAATTGGAGCAATTGAGCCGAGAGGGGTATTGCCCGTTGAATTGGTATGAAAAAGATCCCGTGTTGAAATCTTTGTTGGATTGGATGGACTCTGATTTCTTCCTAGATCACGGTCATAACCCGATGAAGGTGATTCGTTCAAGTTTGTTGCAAGGGGGAGATCCATTCTTTGTCTTGGCGGATTTTGAAAAGTATTGTACTGCGCAAAAAAAGGTTGAAGAGACGTACCGCAATCGTAATAAATGGTTAAAAATGACCTTGCTAAATACGGCTCGATTGGGTTATTTTTCCAGTGACCGTACTATTCGGGATTACGTGCAAGATATTTGGAGATTGTAGTGGGGCGTTAATTGAATACTTTTCGTTAAAACTATTCGTTCCTTGGGCCGGACTTTGTAAGGCCTTGCTCTTGAATGTAATAAGTGGAAAATGTTTTTCAAAAAAGTCATGACTTCGACCTGTGTTAAATTACGACGGGCATTGGTGAAATTTAATCAATAACATCTTGAGCTAATTTATCATTTTTGTTTAACCTATGTTCTTATTTTCATAGTATAAAAGTACTATGTGTTCAAATTAAGAATAAGAAGGTGTAAAATGAAAAAGATATTAATGCCGGCGGTACTGCTGGGTAGTTTGTTGAACGCTCAAGGGGAGTGGACTTATGATCAAAATGGTCTGCACGATGAAAGTGGGCACAAGCCTAATCAAAATGAGCGTAGGCAAATTGAGAGCATTACGATTGAGGGCGTAGAAAATGTAGAAGATAAAGCTTTTGAGTATTGTGATAAACTTGCAAAAGTTACAATTTTGCATGGTGTAAAGAGTATCGGGCAGGCTGCTTTTTGCGGCTGTGAAGCATTGAAAGATGTAAGTCTTCCGAGCACGCTGGAAATTATAGGGGCTGAAGCTTTTGATAGCTGTCGTTCTCTATCGAGTATTACTATTCCCGATGGTGTAACGAGTCTGGGGGAAGATGTTTTTGGCGATTGTAGCTCGTTAAAGCGTGTCAATATTCCGGTTAGTATAGTTGAAATGAGCACGAATACTTTTATGGGCTGTGACAATTTAGAATCCATCACGATTTCCGATGTGATAGATGTCATAGGGCGTCGTGTATTATTTGGATCGAATAAATTATTGGGATTAGAACTGCCGCCATCTGTCATTCGATTGAATAACCACGAATTGATTGAGCACGAAAGTTATGTTGTTAAGATCCCATCGCGTATAAAAGAAATCGGCGATTGTGCCTTCGACGGTTGTGAATCGATCACGGATATAATAATTCCGGCTGGGGTGACAAAGATAGGCGATTGTGCTTTTAGTTGTTGCAGTT
The DNA here is from genome assembly GCA_902495005.1 of uncultured Verrucomicrobiota bacterium. Lineage (GTDB taxonomy): Bacteria > Verrucomicrobiota > Verrucomicrobiia > Opitutales > UBA9783 > CABUVL01. The sequence goes on from CABUVL010000003.1 coordinate 113,144, forward strand.
CTTTGACGAAGGTTACAATTCCTAATGGGGTAACAAGTATCGGATGGAACGCCTTTGAATATTGTGTTTCGTTGACAAATGTAACAATTCCATCCAGTGTAACGGAGGTGGGAGCCGGTGTTTTTGCGGGTTGCGAATCCTTAAGAACAATCATAGTCCCTAACATAATTGATGTTGTTGGTCGGCACGTATTGTTCGGAAAGGATACATTGTTGGGAGTAGAGCTGCCAGCATCCGTGACGATACTGAATGACAATCGATTTGTTACCGTTGATAACAAAACAGTTTTAATCCCTTTTGAAATAAAAGAAATAGGCGCTTGTGCATTTAATGGCTGTAGTGCGTTAACGCGTATAAAAATTCCATCGGGTATAACAAGTATAGGAGAGGGTACTTTTTCAACTTGCAGTTCATTAACGAGCGTAACCATTCCAGAGTCTGTAACAAGTATTGAGTTCGGCGCTTTTGCAGGGTGTGGATCATTAATGGACGTAACGATCCCCAAAAATCTAGAGAACATTGGGTGGGGTGCTTTTTGGGGATGTTATTCGTTAAAAAGCATAACAATCCCACGCAAAACAATCCTATGTACAGATGTTTTCCCTAAAAATTGTCAGGTGATAAGGGAGTAAGCGCATCTTTCAGCATTACTTATTTGGCCAGTGGCGTTGGAGCTGCTGGCTTTTTTGTTGTGCAAGCATGCTGGTTGTTTGAGTGAGAGAGAGGTGGCGTTTGAATCGGAGGAAGTTTAAGTGCATTTTGCAATAAGTTTGCTGGATTTGTTTTGAATAAGATGCAAAAATAGCTTGAAGTTTTTGCTTTTTTACGCTCATTTCAATTGATTGTAAAAGAATTGAGTTGTGGAAAATAATTTACAAAAAGTGGTTGATTTTTCTTTACAAATTTAATAATATATTAAAGCTAATTATTTTTAATTAATTCAATATTAGGATTATGAACATTAAAATTGAAAGAAACCTAAAGAAATTGTTAACGCCGCTGCTACTGGGCGCCAGCTTGTTGAGCGCTTATGGAGCGTGGTATTATGACTTAGAAAATGGCTTGCATGATGAGAAGGGAAATAAACTTAACCCTTTCGACAGGGAGTCGCGATCGCAAATTAACAGTATCGAGATTTCAAACAATGTGACGAGCATAGGCGGTTGGGCCTTTAAGGGCTGTGACTCCTTGGAAAATATTACGATCCCGAATTCCGTGACGAGCATAGGCGAGAGTGCGTTTGAGGGCTGTAGCTCCTTGACGAGTATTACGATCCCGAAAGGTGTGACGAGTATAGAATTTGATGCGTTTAAGGACAGCGCTTTGACGAGTATTACCCTTCCAAGAAAATTCGCAGGCCACGAAAGACGAATGGGCATTCCTAATAACTGTAAGGTACATTATTACAGTGAATAAGATACGTAATAACTAATTTCAAAGGCCAGTGGCGTTGGAGCTGCTGGCCCTTTTTGTTTTGTGCGATCTTTTGTCGATCAAAGGTATTGAAAGAGAATGCGGCTGTTAGAATGAAAGGACTTGTATCGTCGCAGAATAATTTTACTTATTTCACAAGGCGTTTAATTAATTGCCTTGTTTATACGTTCGCTTGAGTGGGGTAAAAATCAGCGGCTGAATAGCTCTGGCAAAAGTTTTCAATGTTGAGCATGCACGGAGGTTCTAATTGCATTAATTGGGTCTTTTATTTAATAAATTGTACGATGAGATGTAGGATAATGCAGACGACGAACGCCGCGACGATATCGTCCAGGACAACCCCCAGGCCGCCATTCAATCGCTGAATTTTTTTGATGCCCAGGGGCTTCAAAATATCAAAGCATCTAAATAAGACAAAGCCTGCCAACATGAAGGGCCAAACTGGGTAAACCTGCATAATTTTTTGCAAGCCCAAGAAGCAGAATGGCATTGCGACCATTTCATCCAAGATGATGCACGAAGGATCTTTCTTTTGCAAAATTTTTTCACCTTCATCGCACAAGATGCAAGCTAAATAGAAGCTGACCAAGCAGGCCAACAGATATTCCATTGGCTGTAAGGAATGGAAGCATAAGGTGTAATAAATGAGGCCCACAAAGCTCCCATATGTGCCCGGCATTTTTTTGAAATGTCCGATGGGGCCTAATGTGACGCAGTTCAAAATCCAGCGTGTGGGTAAAAATTTTAACAACGGGTGCATATTTATTTACACGTAATTGTTTTAATTAAAAAGTGAACCGCCTTGCATTTTGATGAGTTCTTGCATCTTGCTTTTATCCATCTTCCGCAATTTCTGAAACATTTTTTTGACGTTTTGAAAATGTTTTAGAAATCGGTTAAAATCAGAAATGGACAATCCGGCGCCCTTGGCAATGCGCAGACGACGGTAGGTTGAATTGAGTAAATGTGGATGTTGACGTTCTTGAATCGTCATTGACAGAATGAACGCCTCCATTCTTTTGAACATTTTGTCCTGAGCTTCATTAATTTGAAAGTTTGGATTGCCCGGCAACCACTTACTTAATCCCGATAAAGGCCCCATTTTCTTCATTTGCCCCATGAGATTTAAAAAATCTTCCATTGAAAAATCCTTGGCAAATGCCCTTTGAGCCATGGCATCCATGGTCGATGTACCAATATCTTGATTCGCTTTTTCAACGAGTGAGACGATGTCTCCCATGCCCAAGATACGGTTAACCATGCGATCGGGGTAAAATTTTTCAAGGTCGTTTATCTTTTCACCCGTTGTTACAAATTTGATGGGAACTTGAACTGTACGCCGCATGGACAAGGCTGCACCCCCTTTGGCATCTCCGTCTAACTTAGTCAAAATGACACCCGTCAGGCCCAGAGCTTCGTTGAAAACTTTGGCGATGTTGACGGCTTCTTGACCCAACGCACTGTCGGTGACCAATAAAATTTCTTCCGGAAGAATGATGCCCTTGAGCTGCTTCAGTTCTTCAATGAGCGGCACGTCGATTTGTAACCGTCCGGCGGTATCAAAGATGAGATGGCTGCATCCCATTTCGCTTGCGTTCTTCAAAGCTTTTTGCCCCACCTCTAAGACGTTTTTATCGTCGTAAGACAAGACGGGCACTTCTATTTGTTGCCCTAAAACTTTGAGCTGTTCAATTGCGGCGGGACGTTGTAGATCACAGGCGATCAAGCAAGGTTTTTCGCCCAAAGACTTCAAATGTTGCGCTAATTTTGCACTACTGGTTGTTTTACCGGCGCCGTTCAAGCCAACCATTAAAATGCGCAGCGGGCGTTTTGAATCCAGGTCGGCTACTTCGTCCCCTAAGATGGAGATTAATTTGTCGTGTACCAATTTGACAACTTGTTGCCCCGGTTCAACGTTTTGAAAAACACGTTGCCCAATGCATTCCGTTTTGATCTCTTCGATAAATTTTTGAACCACTTCAAAAGAGACGTCGGAAGCCAGCAGCGCTTGCTTGATTTCAACAAGTGCTTCGGCAATATTGGCCTCCGTTAAATTCTTCTTGCGCGATAAGCTTGAAAAGACCTTTTTTAAACGATTGGACAGTGATTCAAACATGCTCTTATTACAACACAATACAATTTCATTTGAAAAGCTTTTTATCGCATTAAATTGTTCAGAGTGAAAAATAAAAATGCATTAATAGTTATGTAATTAGCTCAAAGAAGATGCGGGCTACTTGTCCATTCCTGACAGAAATTTTTCTATGGAACGTATCTGTTTTCCATTTTTTAAATCCCGAAATTTTATAAAACTGAAATTTATTTAAATTGATAATCAATAAAATAGAAATGTTCGTTCGGTAGAAATGAAATTTTTGTAAATTTTTTAGAAAAAATGTCGATTTATTAATGTATGAAAACTAATATTGCTAAGTTATTAGTCATCGTTGGATTAGTAGGGCTTGTAAATGTTTCTCAAGCATACCCTGTCTTTGAGGAGACTACGGGTATCGAGGCACAAGATCAACATTATCAGAATGCCATTTACACACTCGGCATGACAAAGCCGGCGATTGAGACTTATAAATCAATTTGGGCGGGCACGTGCGATAAAGGTTTATTGAGAGAAATAAGAGACCTCCTGGTCGATAAGGTTGATCCGGACTATTGGTTCGCATTTTCTCGTAAGTTAAACGACCTTAAAGAGGGCTTTTTTAATTCATTTTTCCCCATTGTGATAAAGGTTGAGGACAAACAAGTGGGTTTGTCGGATAAAGTTTGTCAGCTATTAAAATGTGGAACTGCAAAGGAATTGCCCAATCATCTCATATTAACTTTATTTGTGATTAGTTACTTGACGGATGGAGAACTGGGCGAAATTGAAGCGGCGGATGTGCCGTTAAAAGATAGTATAATCTCTACCATAGGTACTCAATACGATCATGTGTTAGATAGTTTTTTTGAGCCCGAAGGCTTTTAAGATTTAATTATTTTTTAACTACTTTGGCCTTATTTATGCTTTCATAAAACTGTACTGATGGATAACTCTTTAAACTTAAATACGCAAGCGGCTGTTGTGTTTACGGGAGACGTGGGGGATTCCGTAAGCAGTGAGAATACTGAAAAATGTGGCAGTTTTAATGGCAATACGGTCAATGTGAGTGAGGTGGATCCCACGACGAAAGACGATGAAGTCATGTCTGGGATTAAGTCGGAGCAAGAAACTAAAAAGAAGAAAGCTGAAAAAGCGAGGGATAAGGGGCGCAAGGGTTGGAATAAAAATGTCAGTGAATCTCAGGAAATGAAGCAAACGAAAGGTTCATTGGATCAAAGCCAATACATGCGCAGGTTGATTCGTCAAGCCGCCAAGCAAATTGAAATGCAGGGTCAGCAACGCATGGAGTACAATGTTTCAGAACGTTCTGAAAAGTTGTATCCGGAATCTAAAGAGTCGTATAAGTTAGCGTACAAGAAATTGAATGAGTTGCCAAATGCGTCAAATCCACAATCATTTTTGTCCCAAATTTCAAGTGTTTTTTCTGATCCCGCAGAACAACATAATTCCCTTCAAATCGCAAAGCAGTCGTGGTCTGAAGAACTTGCTTTGTTGCAAGGAGGACAATTGGCTGATCTGCAACAACCGGGTCACTATCGTTCCGTAAAAGGACAATTGCAAGAGTTAGACCATAAGATTGAGTCTTTGGCTGAGCAAGGCTCTCAAGAAGAACTCGAAGGTCTAAAGGCTGAACGTGAGGTCATGCTCGCGCGTGTAGAAACGCTCAAAGAAAAGTTGGTACATGTAGAGAAAGCAAGCCAACAATTGATGGATACGTACGGTACGCGTATTAACGACAGTTATTCCTTGGCACCCGAATTGAGACGTAATGTCAACTTGTCCAACAGTCAGCAATTGATGTCTCCAAAAAGCCTGAGTGAGATTATATTGGATAAGATTTTGCCCTTGGGTAAAAACATGCCAAAGCTGCTCGACTCTGTGATGAGTGAGTTCTTTAACGAGCCTACGCTTGCCGCCAATTCAAGCCAGTCGAACTTGGATCGTTTTAGCGATAATTTGTGGCTAATTGAAAAAACACTGGTGGGAGAATTGGGAAATTTGCAAACCATCAATCAACTGGGGGACAGTAAAAATATTGGAAAATCCATTTTAGATGCCATTCAATCCATGCGGGAGCTGAAGAGTACCTGCGTATTGTCTCAGCAGACATTGAAGAACGTGCAAGCACAGTACAACATTGCTCAATGAGAACGTTGGAAAATAAAAATTTTTAGTATGTTTAAAGAAGAACAAATTCCAGAATTTTCTTTTTTATTGGCAAATGAGCTCATGCGGGCATCTTTTCGTGAGTGGTTGGACGTAAATCAATTAACGAAATTTATGTCTCAATTGGACCTCGTTACGAATGAAGAGAAAATATGTTTTTTAACGAATTTGTCGTTGACGATACGTAAGCTGCCCGAAGCTCTGTTTACAAAACCTGACGTGCGTATCAACATCTTTCAAGTGGTTCAAGGATGCTTAGACAAATATATAACAGAAAGTATTTCTTATGATTGAAAGTTACCTCTTACAATTTGGAGAAAGTATTGGCGTTTCAAATTTACAATTTGGTCCCAAGGATTGTTTGTCGTTCGATGTGGAGCGATCAGGGGTTGTCTACATTGAACGAGCTGAGGAAGAAATTTTCTTTTATGTATTGAAGGATTTTAATACCTTGCAATTACCTTACGTCTATTACCAAGAAGCGTTATCGATGATGGCACATCAGGAGAGTTACGCTTTTGTTGTGCATGCCATTGCCAAGAAGGCGGATCGAATCGGATTTTTCTTGCGTTTGCCAGAAAGACAGTGCGATTTGCCAATGATTAATCGTGTGTTTACATTTTTATTAAATCTGGTCCACAGCTTGGAAGAAAAAGCGCAAGCCGCCGTCAAAGAAGCTGGGCGAATAAATGTAATTAATTGATTGACGGGCTTTGCGTGGCCGTGTACATCATTTTGCATGAAAAAGTATAGTTATGCGGCGTTGTTATGTTTACCTTTATTCTTTGTAGGCTGCACAAAAACAGAATCTGGTCTTGTGGGGTGCGGTATAGGTACGGCGGCCGGTGCGGGTATCGGGTACGCGATTGATGGGGGTGCCGGTGGAGCCATTCTCGGAGGTGTACTGGGAGCGATTGGCGGTGGCGCTGTCGGAAGTATGACAAATAAAGAGGATGAGTATGCTTCTTCGACAACATCCGTGCCTTCACAACAGGTACCTCAAGAGACAATTATTTACACACAAGCTCCTTTGCAACAACAAATTCGTCAAGAACAGTACAATTTAGAACAAGAAAAAATTGACTGGCGTAAACAAGAACTGGAAAACAAGCGCTTGGAGCTCGAAAAGAGGAAGTTGGACTTGCAAGAAAAAGAACTGCGTAGGCAAGAATTGGAAATGGAATTAAAGGCACGTCAAGGCGCGTAATTAATTGCAACAGACATGTATGAGACGCTGGAAGTGCGTTTGTACTTATGACGGGAGCGCATTCTGCGGTTGGCAAAGTCAGACGAATGGCCGAGGTGTTCAGGATATTTTAGAAGGGCGTCTGGCTAAAATTTTCAAGCAATTTATTCGCGTCCATGGGAGCAGCCGAACAGATGCCGGTGTGCATGCGCGAGGGCAGGTGTTTCATTTCGATGCCGAGTGGTGCCACTCAACGGATGACTTGTTAAGTGCGATAAATTCAGGTTTGGGGTACTGCCTTCACGTTAATTCTGTAGAGCCGGTCGATCAAACTTTTCACGCTCGTTTTTCCGCGGTGGGTAAGCGGTATTGTTACTATTTGTTACTACGTCAAGCAACACCGTTTGAGTGGAGGTATTGCTGGCCCTTGATGCACGGTGATTTTGATCTGGATGCCGTGCTAAAAGCGGCACCGTTGTTTGAAGGCTCCCATTTATTTAATGCCTTTGCGGGCAAAGTGTTAAACGGGGAAAATCCAAGGAAATTTTTATCAAAAGTTAGCATTGTACCGCAAGACAACGCCTACTTGCGCATTGAGACCCTCGGCTCGGGCTATTTATACCGTATGGTCAGGAAGATTGTAGGCGCTCTGGTTGGGGTGGCCTACGGAAAATTATCAATGGCGGACATCGAATACATGTTGCTCAGTGGAGAAAAAAAGAAAAATGTCATGACGGCCCCCGCACAGGGTCTTTTCCTGCAAGAGGTGCTATTCGACGCGTCGAAGTTCAGTGAGCTCTCAGTGCATCAATGAGGATGTGAGATGAGGGCATTTTATGGTGTGGGGTCTTTGATCGTATGAAAATGTAATTTACCCGCTTGCACGTTGAGAGGCAATGGGGGTTGAACGTAAGAGGCTGCCTTTCAAATGACAACTATCCATTGAGCTTAAAGTAATTCGAGTGGAAAACGTGAGCATAGTGTTCATATGTTTTTACTACGCTTGAAGCTTCCGATTTCCGATTCAATCTATCAGAGAATAACGAATCATTAACTTCGTATGCCGATTATCTTCGCGTGGGTCGTTTTGAGGGTTTACGGCGTTTAGAAGATGTTTGGCGTAAATTTTTTAATAATTGTTCCAAGTCGTTTGCGATAAGAACGACGGCATTTTCATGATTCAACTGCTGCATATTGTAGCGCATATCTTCTAAGAGGCAATCATCCGTGATGAGGTGCAGGGTTTCGTCGATAAGACGATCGATTGCTGTTTGTTCGACGAGCAGGCAGCTGCCCCTCCGTTCATGATACAACGCGTTTTTATATTGGTGATTGTCTGCGGCAAAAGGGTAGGGGACTAAAATAGAAGGCGTTTCACATCGAGTGAGTTCTGCAATTGTACCGGCTCCAGCGCGCCCTATAACAAGATCGGCGGCGGAATAAAGCACATTCATGTTGAGTACAAATGGCATGAAAATTAATTTTGCGCTGCGGCCGTCTTTGTAAGATTCTTCAATCTCGCCCTTATTACTTCTCCCTATGCCCGTTACGCAGATGACATTAATGTTGTGACTGCCTAGTTTTGCAAAATTTTCTATCACCCATCGATTAAAAACTTTGGCCCCCTGGCTGCCACCAATGACGACAAGGAGACGTTGATCTTTCGGCACATTTAATTGTTCTCGTGCCGCCCACTTGTCTATTTTTTGAATATCTTTACGGATGGGGAAGCCAAGATTACGAACGGTTTTTGCCGATATTTTCGTTAAATTGACCCCCTCCGGCAGATAAATTCGTTTGGCTAAGTAGCTGAGTAATCGAACGGCTCTGCCAGGGCACTGGTTGGCTTCGTGAAGCACGCACGGCTTCTTTAACAAAGCAGAGGCAAGAATGACACCGACATTCATTAATCCCCCAAAGCCAATGGTCAAATCGGCCGATTTTTCTTTCAATAAGCGCAGAGAGCGCAGGAAGTTCTTGATTTGTATGTAAAAAAACTTGGGCCATTGCCAAAATTTTTTGGACCACGTGCTCTCTTGAAGTGAAATGAAGTTGAGATCTGTGTAAAATTGCGCGAGACGTTTATCGACGTTCTTGTTTGTAATAATGAGGGTACATTGGTGTCCCCTCGCGCTGAGTTCCTGGGCCAATGCGATACCCGGTGAAAGATGACCACCTGTTCCTCCACAAGCGATGACAAACTTACTCATAGCGACTGACCCTTAACGTCTAATTGTGCATCTTCTTGCGTTCGGCTTAAGTTAACGAGAATGCCAATGCAGCAGTAACTCGTCAATAAATTAGAACCTCCGTAGCTTAAGAAAGGAAGTGCTAGTCCTTTTGTAGGCAATAAACCTGTTACAACACCCATATTGAAAAAGCTTTGGAAAATTAAAAAATTTAGAGCCCCTACCCCGGTAAAAAACAAAAATGGGTTGGCGGTGGATTTTACGATTTTTAATCCATAAAAGGCGATGATGGCGAAGAGCAATAGGACGATGAGCACGTGAATTAACCCGAGTTCCTCGGCAAGGACTGAAAAGATAAAATCCGTGTGCGCTTCCGGCAAAAAGAAGTATTGCTGCCTCCCTTGCCCTAGCCCCAATCCGGAAAAGCCGCCTGCGCTGAATCCAATTAAACTTTGCCACAATTGGTATGCGCCCGACAGACGGTTAGCTTCGGCATCTAAAAATGCGGTAATGCGACGTAAGCGAACCGGGTTGAGGTAGACCGCAATTGAAAAGAGTAACAGAGCGCATACGCACGTGGGAATTATGAATTTCAAACGAGCGCCTCGTAAAAACAGGCATAAGAAGCCGATCCATCCGAACAAAAATGCGGTGCCAAAATCAGGCTCTAACAGCATCAAGAAAGCAAAGACAAAAATGATGATTAACGGACGTACGAATCCTTTGAACCAATGGCTGATATCGTGTAATTGTGATAAATAATGTGCGAAAAAGATAACAAATCCAATTTTGACAAACTCGGAGGGCTGAACACGTAATCCCCACAGAGAGATCCAACGACGGGATCCATTGACGGATAAGCCTATGCCCGGAATGAGTACGAGTACAAGCAGAATAAGACTTATTGCGCCGATATAGACGGCGAAATGTGACAATTTTTCAAGTCTGAGGAAGGATATTGCACCTAAGCCTATGCTCGCAAATACCAGCCAAATACATTGCTTCTTAAATAAAAGCATGTGTGGACCAAAGGGCTGCGAAGCACTGTATAAGATCAGGAGGCCGTACACAGTTAAGCATAACGTCGCAATAAGAATCAAGTGCCTGGCTATGCGTAACTTTTGCATCGAAATTCTGAGAGGCTACTTCCCTTCGTGCTCTTCTAGGGGCATGACGGGGATATTGTTCTCCTCTTCAAATAAGTCTTCGAAATCTTGATCGTCACTCATCTCGTGCTGTTCTCCATCGGACTCATTGGAGCCTTCATTGGAAATGATGGTGGTGTCAGGCGCGGTCATATCTTTTACATCTTTGGCCTGAAGTGTCGTTGTTTCAGCTTGGATTGGGACGATTGTACTTTGTTGGTTTCGGTTAAGATTAATGACTTGACCCACTTGCAAAGCCCTGGGGTTTGTAATCCGATTTATGCGTATCAGTTCGTCCAGCTTCATGCCCGAACGAGTGGCAATATCGGAGAGTGTATCTCCGGCTTGAACGGTGTACTTGTCGCCTTGAATGCTTGCCAGGCTTTTACCTTGTACCGGCATTGAGCTAAGGCCATTTAGCTTTAATTTTTGACCTACATAAATGCGATGGCTACTGAGGTGATTTTGCCTTTGAATTTCGCCAACGCTTGTATGGTAACGTTGACTGATGCCCGATAAGGTGTCGCCTTTTTGCACCGTGTATTCGACGGTATTACTCAGCGATGCAGGCACATTTTGTGTTGAAGAGGAAGGTATAACGAGACGTTGACCTTCACGCAAAATGGATTTTTCACTCAATTGATTGGCCTGCATGATTTGCTTCCAATTAACGTGGTGCTTGCGGCCAATGGACCATAAAGAGTCTCCTTTACGTACAATGTAATAGGTGTTTTCTTCTTGGATCAATGCATCTTGTTCAGATGGTTCTTCTTCGTATTTGTAATCGTCAATGATACTTGAAATGGGCCTGCGTGGCAAGGCTCGAACGTGTTGGCTGACAACGGTTCTTTCGCCGGCGTTGTGTGAAGTATTTTGTGCACAGCTGGGACAACTAATGAGCGTACTTTGTTGAGATAAATCAGACGAATTACTTTGTCGATCAAATGATAAGCAACCTTGAAACCACAGGCATTGTCCACTGAGTAAGAAGCCTAATGTTTTTGCATTTAGAAAATTTTTTGACATAGGTTTAATTGTGATAATGATTAATTCTCATTTGTTAAAATATTTTTGCAAGAAAATTAATAGAAGTTTGAGTATCTTGTGCTTCATCCTGTAATGTGTAAAAATTTTCATAAAATGACATTGCGCAAAAAAGTAGATTTGTTAACGATAGTTGCAATAATTTAGGGTATTTCCGAAGGCTCAATTCTTCTTATATGCCGGACTTAATTCAAGATCATCCTATCGCCCAACAACTCGATCAGTACACATTTGACGAGTTGAATGAGCATGTAGAAACACATTTTGCTCATATAGATCCTGCAAAATTGGCCCGTACGTCGCCGTACGTTGTCGGAAACTTCCTCGAACGTTTGACGGTCGATGAACGTCGTTGCATTTTAAGGAAATTGTCAATTGAGAGCGCATCAGACGTATTGGCGGAAATGAATGTTGAAGATTCTGCCGAAGTGTTGAGTGCGATGCGAGAATTCCGTGCGGCGCGCATTTTGGAGCTAATGGACGCCGACGATGCGGTGGATCTTATTAATCAGTTAAGTGAGACAGATCGTCATCGTTTGCTGGCGCGCATTGACCCTGAATTTGCTTTTGTATTGCGGAAATTATTGCGTTATGATCCCAATACGGCCGGGGGCGTCATGAATCCGGAGGTGGCTACGCTGAGGGATGCGTGGACCTTGCACGAGGCTTTAGACCACATACGTCATTTTAAGAAGAATATGGAAAATATGTACGTATTGTACGTATTGGACGATAAAAATCGTTTGGTTGGAATGACCTCTTTGCAGGATATTGTCTTTTCTGAACCCTCGCAATGCGTGAAAAATATCATGCGCACGGAAGTGCAGAATGCATGTTTGCCCGAGGTCGACAAGGAAACGGTTGCGAACACCATGGCGGCCTGCAACTTGTTTTCAATTCCAGTCGTCGACGAAAAGAATAGGTTGTTGGGTATTGTAACGCACGATGATGTCTTGGATATCGTGCAAGAGGCGGCAACGGCAGATTTGCAACAATTGCACGGTGCTGGTGCGGATGAAAGTGTGCACGATACCGTTTGGTACAGCTTAAAAAAACGTAATCCGTGGCTCTTGGTAAACTTGCTGACGGCCTGTATGTCGGCTGCCGTCATTTCTAAGTTTAACTATGCAATTGAAAAGATGAGTTGGATGGCGGCCTTTATGACGGTTACGGCGAGCATTGGCGGCAATACAGGCGCACAGACCTTGGCGGTATCCATCAGAGGATTAGCTTTGGAAGAATTTCAAAAAGGGGATGCCTTTTTCATCTGTGCAAAAGAGTTGTTAAAGGGTATGCTCAATGGCTTAATTGTAGGTTTTTTGGGAGGTATACTGGCGGCGTGGATGTCTAAGAATGTTTTATTGGGGGTCACTGTGTTCCTTTCCATGCTCCTGACGATGCTTTTGTCAGGTTTTGTGGCGGCAATCATTCCATTGATGTTAAAAAAATTGCATTTTGATCCCGCGCAAAGTTCGTATATTTTTTTGACGGCCATTACGGATATCGTAGGATTGTTTATCTTTTTGGCTATAGGCACTCGATTATTACTTTCTTAAAATGACACAAGATTCAAATTACTTGTCTGTTTCAGAACTGAAGCAATTAGAAAATGGGGCAAGTTTTGACACCATCGTGCTTGTACGTAAGCGTAACACGAAGAGGGGACGTACGGGCAACTTATTTATTCAAGTGGAAGTGGGGGACGCTTTGAATACGTTTACCTTCAATTGTTTTGAAGGTACGCCGGTGTTTCAATTCTTTCAAGAGGTCCCGTGTAAAACGCCGCAAATCGTCTGCATGAATGGACAAATTGAATTTTTTGGTGATCGCTTGAGCCCACGAATCAACCACGTCGAGGAAATTGTTGATGGATCTTACGAGGATCACTTGGGGCGTCTGATTGAAAAGCCGGATGAGCCCGTTCCCGAGTTGAAGAAAGAATTGTTTGATTTTGTCGATCAAATTAAAAATCCTCGTCTGTCGGCAACGGTTAAACAAGTTTTTGAAGATGTGGGTGAAGCGTTTTACAAAAGTGCGGCGGGTATTTTTATGCATCACGCGTACTTAAATGGATTGCTTGAACACAGTGTGCATGTCGTGCGTGTTGTTCAAGCGCTGTTGCCTTTGTACCCACAGGTGAATGTCGATTTAAGCATTGCGGGCGCGATTTTGCACGATGTCGGAAAAGTTTTGGAATATCAATTTGATGCCATTGAAGGCATTTCTAAAACACGTATAGGCCGTTTGCAAGGGCACGTCGTCTTGGGTTATCGACTCGTGCGAAGTGCGGCTTTACGACATAAATTAGAGCCTGATTTGTTAGAACGCTTGGAGCACATCGTACTGTCACACCAAGGAGAACCTGAATGGGGAGCCGCCGTGTACCCATCGACTCCCGAAGCCGTTTTTGTGTCCTTGGCCGATAACTTTGACGCCAAAATGGCCATGGTCCAACACCAATTAAAAAGGGCCATTCCTCAACAAGTTTTTTCAGATTTTGTTCAAGGCCTGCAAACGCATTTGCTTACTCAAGCGGTGATGGATGAATCGGAATAAGCATGGCGCAGGGGGCTCATAACCTGAGGGCTCTTGTTTTAAATCCAAGCTCTGCACCCAATATTTATGCGGGAGGGTTTACTTTTATCATTTAGCGCTTTGTTTTATTGCACTCTATTGCAAGCTTTCAAATAAAACTTCGTAAAGGTATATAAGATATATTTTATGTTGATTTTCAGATAAGATAAATTTTTTATCGCTGCTTATAAGAGTCCTATGAAGATGAAAGTTTGCAGCCGTTTGATCTACCTCATGTGACACTTTGTGACAAACGATACTTTCAAAAAGTTCTTTCTCGCAAGCATCAGGCCGGAAGTATAACTTATTTAAAAACGGGAGATATAGATTGCCTACATCTAGTTATAATATAAAAACAATTGAGCTACCCCTATTGGTATCCCTTTTGTAAAAAGCTTCCCGAAGAGGCTTTTTAAGGTTATAAGTTATTTTTCTAAGAAGCTTATAATGTTTCATCTTTTTAGAAAAATTATGAGGGCCTTTACATTTCTTAATTCCGGATTCACTAAAACTGGAATTTCTTTTATTAATTCCTTCTAAAGAAAATTTTGAATTATCAAAAAGCTTATTAGCTAATAAATAATTGGCCTATGCGCATCGACTTTCTTCATAATCCCCTCACGAAATGTCGCGAAATCAGGCATGGTTAATAATAGTCAATTAGTTCTATTAAGTAAATCTCGCCTGACATTTTTAAGCTCTGAGCATATCGACGTTTAGGGCATTGACGACGATTTCGTCATTTTTCATTGGAATTGACGAAATCAATGTCAAAATTTTCCAATAAGACGTATTGAAAATCATTAAAGATCAAGTTCATATTTTTTATTCGGAACTAGAGGACTTAGTAAGCGTTGTTGGCATCGACAAAAATTAATGAATACTTATTTAATTAATTTTCAGTTAAATAAGGCTTTCGACTTTTATCTTGTTAATCGCGAGTACATCGTACTTGAGTTACGAAACTTTGACTTATCATTGTGAAATTACAGTCAACAAGCAGTGGATTTCATTTTGTACGGCCCTTCATTGAAGTCATAAAACACGAGGTTTTCACAAGCTCAAAGATTTTGGACAATATTATCCAGAAGCAAATACAGAAGTCGAGAAACACACGTTACGTATTCGAAACTTTCCTAAAACTATTAAATATTCCTCGCATGAGTTTTTTACAACAGCCAGATTAGCAGCTTAACGGTTATGCTTCGCGACGACGAATTTATTTTGTTAATTATCAAATTATAAATTTCCTTGAAACATTTGAGGGGTTGTGTGGATGTACGTGGTAGAAATTGATGAGGAATGAAAAAGTCTTTCATCATTATGGAAGAAACAGCTTGACAAAGGATGGCGGAGGCAGTGAGGTAAGGGAAAGGTTAAGGGGCATCCCTTGCAAGGATGAAATGCGAATTAACAGAGAGCTGTAGGACACGAGGACGAACACGGAGGGTTACGGTCATGTTAATGAATAGCTGAAAGGACTCGTGGGGCCGACAGAGAAAAGACTCGATTGCGAAAGTGCCGAAAGCACAGAGACGAACAAGACATTTATGTCAAGGCAGAAGGGTAAGCAGAGCTTACTCATATTAATCATCTTACAGGTCAGCGTACTTAATTTGTTGGGGGACGAAGCAGCTTTGTACAAGCGATTTGCAGAGCAAGCCCAGCAAGAAGTAAGGCGGCAAGAACGGGAATTAGAGGCGCTGAAGCCACAGTTCACGGGTAAGGCTTTCCCTAGACAAGCGCCAGAGAGCTCACTAGCGGGTGATGAAGAAGTTTCGTTATGTTTTAATCGAATAGACATTGTTGGCACAGGTCTCATATCGAAACGCGAGCAAGCGCGACTTGTGCAACCGTATCTGTATCGAGAGCTAAGCGTTGTTGAATTGCAAGCATTGTTAAATCAAATAACACAATGGTATGTTGAACGGGGATACAGCACCGCACGTGTTGGGCTTAAGGAAGAAAGTTTTCAAAAGAGAGGCTATTTAAAGCTCTTTGTTCAGGAAGGGCGTGTTAATGAGCTTCGGATCATAGAAAATGGGAAAAGTCGGAAACGATGCAATACAGTGCTGCCATTTCAAGCGGGGAATCGTTTCCAATTGAGAGAGTTTGAGCAAGGGATTGATACGGTTCAACGCTTATCTTCCTTATCCGCACGCTTGGAGGTGATTCCCTTGGAGGACAAAGCGGGCTGGAGTGATATTGAGTTCAAGCTGGAAAAGCAGAAGCCGTTTCAATTTTTTGGAGGTTACGATAACGAGGGCTCGCCGACGTACGGTCAAAAAGCGATGAACATAGGAATGAAGCTTGACGATGTAATGGGTTTGTACGACTTATGGTACATTCATTATCAAGGGAATCGTCAGTTGTACAAGGATCGGTACAACGACAGTCTGCAAGTCTTTTGTTCGCTGCCTTTAGGCAGACATTTGGTTAGTGTTTCTTATTCCAATTCAAAATTTTTAACGACGACGCAGGGACAATTGCAAACGATTGAGTTTCGAGGGGGCACTCAAACGATCAATTTTGATTGGGATTACAGCCTGTGGCGGACAGCCATCAGCAAGACACAAGTTAGCTTAGGGATTTCGCACAAACGGATTCGCAATGAAATTCAGGGGCAGCGGCAGATCACGGGCTGTCGCAATTTAACAAGTTTGCAAATAAATTTGTCTCATATGCGGCAATGCTTGGGAGGCTGGGCGCACGGAATAATTCGTTTTGTACGCGGATTACGCTGCAATAATTTGACGAGTGGCAGCTCTGCATTGGCGACACATTTTCACAAATGGCTTTGCGAGTTAACTTACGTGCGAGGGCTGCCGAGTATTTCTAAGCGATTGCAATGGCGCATGCAAGGCTTTGGGCAATACTCGTGTGATCATCTGTACGGCAGTGAAACTTTGAGCCTCGGTGGGCCCTCAAGTATACGAGGTTTTAAAGAAGGTGTTTTGAGTGGGGAATGTGGTGCCTACCTCCGTAACGAATTGTGTTACAGCTTGGACTGGAATAAATTAGGCAAGAATGAGCTCTTTCTCGCCTACGATACGGGTAAAATTTTTAGGAATTATGGGGAAGGGGCAGGTAGCTTGAGTGGAATGTCGATGGGCTGGCGCTATCAACACAGGTACATAAATGCCGAAATTAGTCTTTCAAGGGCCCTGCATCCTCAAGTGGGTGGCATGCTATTTTACTTCAAATTAGGCTATCAGTTTTAAAGATGAAACGAGCAACTGCACTCTTATGCTTACTGAGTTATACGCTTCTAGGCACGCCGCCTGAAGCTATTTTAAGCGAGCCCCCTAACCCTTCTGCTTGTGAGGCCAAGCAGGAGCTTGCGCCCAACAAAGTTGAAGTGATTAACATCGCCACTCCCAATCAGGCCGGCGTTTCGCACAATTGTTACAAAGAATTCTCCGTTAGTTCAGCCGGTCTCATTTTAAACAACAGCAAAGAGGCGGCGCGCTCACAATTGGGCGGCATGCTGATGGGCAATGCAAATTTGTCAAAGAGTGGGACTGCCAGTCTGATTATCAACGAAGTTACGGGTTCTCAACGCAGTCAAATTAATGGTTTTGTGGAAGTTCACGGGAAAGCCGCCGATTTGGTCATTGCCAATCCGCAGGGTATTTCGGTCAATGGAGGAGGTTTTATCAATGTGCCACGGCTGACGCTAACGACAGGTGTGCCTGAATTGAATGCCGATGGAGCCTTAATGAATTTATTTGTCAATCGAGGGAATATAAGCATTGAGGCGGGAGGTCTTAATCTGCAAGGCTGCAATTATTGTGATATCTTGGCGAACACAATCAAGCTAAATGGTGCAATTGAAGCTCAAAAAGTGAGCGATGTTGGGGCTGAGCTTCGCATGGTGATTGGTTATTATCGTTTTGATTATTCCAAAAGGCAAGCAACACAACTACCTCACCCGGGAAGGCAGATAATGGGGCTTGACAGTGCGGCTTTGGGCGGAATGTACGCGGGGAAGATTTATTTTCAGGTGAAAGGTGGGAATGTCGGGGTCAAGATGCCAGTAGAGATGAGTGCCAATGTGGGTGATATTAGGGTCGATGCCGACGGCCAAATAAGCTTGGGAAAATCCATGCAAGCGAAGGGCGACATTCAAATTCAGGCAAAAGGGTCCCTTGTGGGTGAGGATGCACAATTGAAAGCAGGCCATTCGATTGAAGTGCAGGGCAAGACGGTTCAATTATCAGAAGCAAAGCTCTCAGTTGGGGAGTCTTTAAAACTTGACGCAAATGATCAGATGCGACTCACAAAAAGTCAATTAAGTGCCCAAGCTGCTTTGAACATTTGTGGATCTTATGTAAGAGTTGCGCAGTCAAAATTGTCCTCCAATAAGGCAATGCAAATTAAATCAAATGGGGCTTTAATGTTCATGAACTCATCGCTTTGGAGCGGGCAAGCATTGAATTTGGAATCCGCAAATGACTTGCAATTAAGTGGAATTTTTTTAGCCCAAGATAATATTCATCTGATGAGTGGACAGGCGCTTAAAAGCTTTGGCTGTTTGATCTCGTTGGGCGGAAAAATTCGGGTTCAGAGTGAGGGCGAGAGCGTAATTCGGGCTCAATATTTTGCCTCCAAAGGCATAAATTTATCTGGGAAGGGAAATACTTTTATAGATCATAAGTCACTTTTTAAAAGCGACGGTAAACTTTCATTAAAGACAGATCAACAACTCAAATTAAGTGGCAATTTTACGGCCAGCGATGGCTTGAACGTGGAGGCGGGCTCGGCCTTATTGGACAAGGGAAGCTTAAGGGCAGAAGCTGACATTCGTTTGCTCACACGTACCGGCAAATTCCTTGCTAAAAAGGCAAACTTGTTCGCAAAAGGTGCCATTGATTTACAAGCCAAGGGTGAGCTGGAATTTGAAGGTAAGATGAAGGCAGGCACGGATAGCTCTTTAATAAGCAACGCTTCAATAGGCTTGGATACGCGACTTCAGTGCCAGAATTTAAAAGTAAATGCGACTAAGGCATTAGTCAGCTCAGAGCAGTCTAATTTACAAGTTAAACAATCTGCGGTTTTAGTGGCAGGTGAAGCTATTAATTTAAAAGGGGAAAGTTTTGTGAGCGATTTGAAGCTTGAGGCTGCTAATATTCACATAGCTGGGCAGCAGCTTGCAAAAAACGATATCGTCATGCGTGCCCGAAATGCCTTACACGGCCAGGGATTGATCCTTTCGCAGGGGGGAAGTATCTCGGCAAGTTCTCAACGAGAGATGAAGTTTGAAAAAGCTTGTTTGGATGCTAATTCATTGGCTTTGGAATCAGCAGATGCCTTGAGTTTGAACGGAGAATTTTATGCCCGAGGCGGCTGCTTAGATGTTAAGTCTGAGGGGAACGCTCTACTTTCGGGCAAATTCTTTGGCAAGGACGGTATTGGAGTAAGGAGCAATAGGTGTAATTTGGAAAGCAAACAGGCAGACTTTATCTCTGAGGGCGCTGTTGCTCTACGTTCTCATAAAACATTATCAGTAGACGGTAAGATTCAGAGCAATGCGGATGTAGAACTCAAGTCTAAGGAGAATTTGGATTTGAATTTACGGCTTGAGGGCTCGCGGCTTACGCTTGAGTCGGGAGGAAATCTTTCCTTGGCGGATGATAATCAATGGCAACTCATGGGTTCCGCCACTTTGTTTGCGGGATCGAGCGTACATTTGTCAGGTCACAATTCTATCGGTGACGAGCTAATAATCACAGGAAAAACAGTTAAATTGGCGGGTGAGCAGCTCGCACAGAATGCATTTGTCGTTAATGCGCAAGACCGTTTGCAAGGCACAGGCAAGTTAATATCTATAAATAAAAATATTCGTATGCAGGCTCCGTCAATTGAGCTACGGTCCATTATCGATGCGGGCAAGTCTGTCGTTCTAGAAAGTAAAGCTGACTCGGTCCTAGATGGAGAATTTTATGCCCGAGGCGGCCGCTTGGATGTTAAGTCTGAGGGGAATGCTCTACTTTCGGGCAAATTCTTTGGCAAGGACGGTCTGAGTCTCAAAGCCGATAGCCTAAACATTCAAGGTGCTTCTCAGTTGTACAGCCTATCAAAGCTATCTGCTCAAAGTAATTCGAGCATAACGGCCGGCGGTTTTTGGGAGGCAGATAAGACTTTGAGCTTCGAGGCGCCTCATATTTATTTAACACCGGCAACTGTTTTGTCGGGCGAGCAAGGCGTTCAAATAAATGCAAGCGGCGATAGACCGTTGGACTGGAAAGACGTGCACTTGCAAAGCTCGAATGGCCCTGTGGCTATAAAGACGAACGCCGCGTTTAATTTTGACGCTTCTGTGTTGAGTCATGGAGACCTAACGTTAGATTCAAATAAGAGCATGGGATTAAATTTTAAGCAGTGCGAAGCGGGCGGTCAGACGCATTTAAAGGCAGTGAAGCGCTTAGGCGTAAGTGGCTTGCTCTTTGGCTTGGGCGCTATGAGCCTGCAAGCTGAGAGCATCGAACTTGAGAAAAACGCGCACCTTGAAAGCCCCGCAAGCATAAACTTAGAAGCCGATCAATCACTAAACTTGCGGCCCGGCAGCGAATTAATCTCCGAAGACAGCTTACAGGTGAAAAGCCCCGCCATCGACGTGCAGGCTTACTTGCAAGGGCAATCCGTCGATTTGCAGGCTGCGAAGGAGCTTAAGATTGACACCGACGCGCACGTTTTGGTTCAAAATAACTTGAGTATCCATAGTCCTCAATTGTTGAATAAGGGCCTTGTGCAGGCGGGTTCCGGTGCTTGGACGGTGGGTAGTTTGAGTAACAACGGCGGAATATGCTTTGCAGGGTCCTGGAAATTAAATTCAAATGACCTTGTCAACGAGGCTTGGATGCGTATCGGCGGCGCTTGGTCAGGTTCGATCTCCGGAAAATTTGAGAATAAGGCCGGCTGGATTAAGGCGAGCAGCGTAAACTTCCAAACTTCTCCGACTTGGGTCAACCGCGCTCGCATGAGCTTTTCCGGCGATGTTTTTTTGCCCAATACTTATTTCGATAACATCTCCGCGCATTTCTATGCCGCAGGTGATGTCACGCTCGGAAGTTTGAGCAATCTTAGTGAAAAAACACCGGAAGTGGGACCTCTTCAACAAGCCGGTCGTGTGTTTAAGGACAGAAATGGTAATGTTGTTACGATGCCTACGCGCTATGTTCATACAGGTCAACATCCTTCTTTGCACTACTTGCTCTATGGAAGTACCACCCAAGAGGTACGTAGTGACTATCGCTGGGGTTGTGGTGATAATTCATTTTATCCTTTTCAAGGTTATAAACGAATTACAGAAAAACGTCAGCAGCTTACACAGGACGAGGGTAAACGCAGTCAATTTTTTGTTCAAAAGAATCTCCATTTGAATTCCGGTGCACATAAATTTAGATGCAGTGATTTGTCGGTGGGAGGGAACTTAAGTGTTAATGGTACTTTAACCAATCAAGGATACCATGCCATTACAGAGACAATGACAGAAACTTGGACCTGTATAAGTGAGAGATGGTGGCATGGCAGGGCTTACATGAGATTCTGTTTCAAGAATCCCGTTATTACAAAAGCGATTGCCGGTTCTGCACCTTCGACAATTCAAGTGGGTGGCAAGATCACGGGAACGGTTAAGGAATTTACGAATGGGATGGAAGGCCGTGGGGATGGCAGTGTTATCAATCAGGGGGAGGCTTTGCCGGCCTATGTTGAGACGGCGTGGGACAAACAGATGGCGAATTTGAAGACGCTGGAAGAGCGGCATCTGGAGCCCGTAAAAGCCTTGCATTTTAATTTGACGAGCGCGCCAACGGCGTCTGCCCCTAAGAATAAGGCTCAAGTTCAGGGCCTCCCCTCAGCGCCGGTTATTTCGCCGATGGAGGTGGAAGAAGAAGCGCTGGATCTGCCCACGCGTCTGTGGCAAGAGCGGGTACAAGGGTACTTGAATGAAGTTCAACAGGAGCCCTTGGTATTTCAGGAGCGAGGGGGAGCGGATTATGTGATAGAGACGAATCCGCAGTACGTGGAGCCGGGGTATTTTTACGGCTCGCAGTA
>CABUVL010000004.1 GCA_902495005.1 uncultured Verrucomicrobiota bacterium
GAGGCGCTCAAGGCTCGCAAGGATATCGATTGGGCCCGCGTGGACGAGAACGCGCGCGCCTGGGCGAATTACGATTGGTCCCTGTCCGGCCCCGCCCGGGCCCTGCTGAGCATCGCTTTAACGGTGGCCACGGCGGGTACGGGCGCCACGTTGGCGGAATCGCACTTGGGCCTGGCTTCCGGCACGGCTCTCAACCGTGGGGTGTTTTTTTTAAAAGCTTTACCGCTTCATCAATGAGTGGAATTGCTTGCGATTATCTACTTTTGGTTAAAAAGAGATTCGCAAGAATTTTAATTATCCCAGCGCATAGCAAGAACATTTGAGCGTCTTGTGCCGGCATATAATATAAAAGGAAAAACGAACGAATGCTAAGTTGTGTTTCTGCTTCAACAGCTTCGAAAAATGAATGTATTTCATTAGCTAGGATAAATCCTTTTGGATCTTGGAATAACGTTCCATGAACATATTAAATTGTTCCCAAAAAGTTAATTTCGCTTTCAGTTGTTTCTTTTTATCCTCGGAATCTTCCCCCTTAGCCAATTGAACTTTATACGTTTGAGCGACTTCACGAGCATTGCAACCGTTAATCCCGGAAAGCGGCCTATCTTTATCTGCCGTGTACGTCCTTGAATTTTTGTAAGCAGATAAATTTCTTTACGCCTTTGCAGTTACTAATAAAACCAATCCTCGCTCTTTTGCATCATGGTAAATGTTGAATGCCGATTTGCTATCGTTTATCTTTGGAACAGGTATTTTATCGATAAAACTTTTTGTTAAATTTTCTTTATATGTTGCTGTAATTTTATTCTTTTCATTGCAACCATTTTACTCAAAATATGTTCATTTGTATGAATTTTAATAAAACATATATGGTTATGAAATATCGATAAATACGAGTAAATAAAAATATATTAAATTTCATAAAATATAAGCCTTACTGGCTTCTGCCCTATGATTTATTAGAAGGCTTCATTGAATTCCATGGGGCGAGGTACTTCATTGTACGGGAATTCCTGACCTATTTTTTATATTTATTCGTTGACATGTGACAAAGCAATTATGTTAAATGTACTTACACTAAATTAAAAAGCGTATTTATATTTTTTGTTAGCACTGATTCAGTTTTATTAGAAAAGATCAATAACTTTCATTTTTTTCAAAAATAATTTGTGCTGTTATGAGTATAGGTTCTGAAGAAAAAACCGTAATTAATTCTGACAATAATGTTGAGGTAAAAGTACCTGCCAAACCCAGGGCTCACCGCAGTAAAAAGCAAGTGGGGGCTGAGAACGTTAATAGCACAGAAACAAAGGCCGTGGCGGAACCTGAAAAAGCGCCTGCCCAAGCAGCGGAGTTGCCTGCCAAATCAACGGCGGTTCAAGAGGACAGTGGCAAACTGGCGAATGATGCGAATTCAAAATCGATGCACGTGGCCAACAAGCATGTCAATCAAAAGCGTTCATCCAACATGAGACCTCTGTCGAATGCAAATAATAACATGAAGAAGCTGCCGATGAATGGTTCGCAAATGCCACAAAATTTGCAAAAGTATCGTTGGTGGATGGGGCAGTTATCTCAATGGCGGAATATCGCGGATCTTAATTCGTTGGAAAATCTGGTAAAAGAAATTACGGACGAATCATCGGAAGCCTTTTCGTTGAATGATTGGTATGAAAAACCGTTGAAAGTTTTGCTCGAAGATATCCCGGAAGAAGCACAATTATTGTCGTTAACACGTCAAAGCATTTTGATGGAAAAAATGAGGGAAGCGTGCGCGAAAAAAATCCCAATACGCGTGGAGGGCATCGTTGCAAAATTACCCAACACGGATGAGTGGTCAGTTTGTTACCCGGCCGATAATTATCAGTTGAGGGAATTGAGCGCCTACCTGCCCAAGGCTCTCGTTCGTAAGTACGGATTGCGAGCGGGACAAAGTGTGCAAGGGCAATTATTCGTTTCTCAAACGTATCAACAATGCCCATGCGTGATAAAAATTAACTCAGTCATGGGTCAGTCACCTGAGGCGATCCGCACATTGCCACATTTCAAAGAGTTAGTTCCTTATTATCCAACACATCGTATTTTGTTGGAAACGATGGAGAAAGTGAAACAGTGGGACGATGTGTCCATGCGTATCGTTGATTTGTTGACACCCATAGGATTTGGACAAAGAGGGCTTATCGTCGCGCCGCCTCGTACGGGAAAGACGGTTTTGCTGCAAAACATTGCCCATTCGATCGTTAAAAATCAACCGAATGCCCACTTGATCGTTTTGCTCATTGATGAACGTCCGGAGGAGGTAACGGACTTTAAAAATTTGTTGCCTGGAATTGAGGTCATCAGTTCGACGTTTGACGAATCGCCGGAGAGTCACGTACGTGCCGCCGAAATTGTTATTGAAAAGGCAAAGCGCCTCGTCGAGATTGGTGAAAATGTCATTATTTTATTGGATTCCATCACCCGTTTAGCGCGTGCTTACAACACGATTATACCGAGCTCCGGCAAGGTCTTGTCCGGTGGTGTAGAAGCCAATGCCCTACAAGGGCCTAAGGCCTTTTTTGGTGCTGCAAGAAATATCGAACAGGGGGGCAGCTTGACGATCCTTGCCACGGCTCTCATCGATACGGGAAGTAAAATGGACGAGGTCATTTTCGAAGAGTTTAAGGGCACGGGCAACATGGAATTGCACCTAGATCGCAGTTTGATCGATAAACGTATTTTCCCGGCCATCAATATTGAAAAGAGCGGTACACGTAAAGAAGAGCTCTTGTACCACCCGGATGAATTACTTAAAATTTACTCCCTGCGTCGTGCCTTAAAAGGTGTTGTGTCTTCTACAGAAGCGATGGAAATGCTCTTGGATCGCATTCACAAGACGAATAATAACATTGAATTTTTGATGTCCATCAACGGATAAAACATGAAAGCTTTTTACTTAACTACTGCGATAGATTACGTAAACGGTAAGCCTCACCTGGGCCACACCTACGAAAAAGTTTTGGCGGATACAATTGCCCGATATCACCGTTTGAAAGGAGAGCGGGTCCACTTTTTAACGGGTGTGGATGAACACGGGCAAAAGGTGCAACAAAGGGCGCAGGCCGAAGGGGTAGACACGCAGGCATATTGTGATGCGATGGCCGATAATTTTGTCCAATTGACGCAACGCTTAAACCTTTCGAATGACGATTTTGTAAGAACGACCCAGGAGCGTCATAAGCGTGTTGTGCGTCATGCCTTGCAGACCTTGTACGATAAGGGATTGATTTATAAGGCTGAGTACCGTGGTTTCTACAGTGTCAAAGAAGAACGGTTTCTGCAAGATAAGGACCGAGTCAATGGCGAATGGCCAAGTTTGTTCGGCGAAGTCAAAGAGCTTGTTGAGCATAATTACTTTTTCAAATTGCGCCCTTATCAAGATTGGCTGATTCAATTTTTAAAGGAGCACGATGATTTTATTTTCCCGCAATTTAGACAAAAGCAGGTGCTGGAATTTTTAAAAGAGCCGCTGAATGACTTGTGTATTTCGCGGCCGGTAGAACGATTGAAATGGGGTATTCCGTTGCCATTTGATCCGCAATTTGTTACCTACGTTTGGTTCGATGCCCTGTTGAATTATATTTCTGTAGTCGGCTATGGAGAACCTCGGTTTAACGATTATTGGCCTGCCGATTTGCACGTGATAGGTAAGGATATTTTGGTACCGCCGCACGCCGTTTACTGGCCCATTATGCTCAAGGCGTTGGATGTGGAATTACCTCGTCACCTGTTGGTGCACGGCTGGTGGTTATCCTCCGGTGAAAAGATGTCTAAGAGCTTGGGAAATGCGTTTGATTTATTTGAGTGGTTGGACAGCCACGGAATCGATGCCTGCCGTTATTTTCTTTTGAGAGAAATGGTCACCGGGCAAGATTGTGAATTCTCCATGGATAATTTCGTAAGCCGCTATAATAATGAGCTTGCCAACGAATGGGGTAACTTGATTAGCCGCGTATTGAACATGCTTAAGCGCTATTGCCATTCGGTTGTGCCGGCTGTTCACGAAGATGCAATATCCTCAAAGGACCTCCAAGCGCTTTGGCAGGAAACTTATGCTGGGGTTTGCGATAATTTTGATCATTATTTATTTTCGCAAGGGCTTGAGAAATTGTTTAAATTCATTCGTGAATTGAATCGTTTCATTGAGGCTCAAGCGCCTTGGAAGTTGAGTAAAACAGGGACAGAAGCCGATCGGCACCAATTGGAAAATACCTTGGCCTTTTTGGTAGAAGGTATTCGCCTATGTGCACAAATCTTGCAAGTGATCATACCTGACAGTAGCCTAAAAGTACTGCACGCCCTTCAAGCCGCTGAAAATGTATCGCTTAAATGGAATGATACAACGCTTTCAGGCACTGCGGTGGCGGAATCACTTGTGTTATTCCCCAGAAGATCTTAAAACATGCTTGAGATAGCCTTCGCTAAACATTTGTGCAATTTTTCGGCTTAATTCTGTGTCATCATAGAGGTGAGTTTCGTAATTAAATTTATTAATTTTTAAACTCACGGCTTTCTCATCTTCGAGTGGGTAATTGATATCTACATCTAGTTCTAAGTGAATATGTTGTAGATTAATATCTTCGCCTATGTTTACTCCTCTTGCCTTAACTATGTCTTGGATTTGGTCTGACGGCGGTATTCGAACATTAACCGTAAAAGCTTGATTATCTGTAACAGTGACTGTCGTTTTTGTTCCTTGAGGCACGGACATGGGGCCAAACATCTTAACGAAGTCATTAACTTCCACTTTTTGTACTAATGGGAAATACCCTTGCACAATGTTTCTGGCAAAAATTTTGGCCAACATGTCAGCAATTTTTGCGCGGTCGTCTGCAGAAAAATGACTAATGTAATTACTTAAATCTTTTTGTACGTCTTCTAAAGTCCTTTTATTATTTATTTCAATTACTTGTTTTTGATTTTGAGGCAATGGTAATTCTAAAGTGGTCGGTATATTCCTGCTACCATCGCACCATATTTGGGTTGTACGAACGAATGAAAAATCGCCAGCTTTTATATCATTTGACCATTTTATGTATTTTTGATGTTCGTCGTTTGTCAATTCATAGCGATTTGCTGTGGTTTCAAAAGTGTTTTGAATGTCTTTTTCGGTGATTTCATATTCCAATTTGTGTTGTGGCTGAAAAGGTAGGCAAAAAGCAGCTTCTTCGTAAGGTTTTTTTGCTCCTTCAAGATGATTGTCCTTAATTAATTCTCCAGCTGTAATAAACAATTCGGTAGCCCGTTGAGCTTGCGTATCTTTTAATAAAGCGCCTGCCGATTGGTAATATTCCGCCGTTTGCGTTGGATTGCTTTCTCTTAGCACATCTCCGGCAGCCTTATATAATTCTGCTTGAAAATCTCCATGTACGTTTCTTGCAGTCTTTATTAAGGCATCGGCAGCTATTTGTGGATCATTGTTGTGAAGTAACAGTACGGCTTCTTTTTCTAATTGTGCGGCCCGTTGAGCTTGATCATTTATGCTTAATATGTAACTTGCCGATTGGTATAATTTTGCTGCCTCCTGAGGGTTACTTTCTTTGAATAAATCGCCTTCTACTTTATACCATTCTGCTTGCAGAGGGCTTTCTTCCGGTGCATCGTTTATCAGTCTTTGCAAGGCGCTGGCGGGATCCTGATTTTTATCGTATTCATACCTTAAAAGCACGGCTTCTTTTTTCAGCTCTGCCGCTTGTTGAAAGTGATTTTTATTTAAGAGAAATTGGCTAATTGTATCGTATAGATTGATAACTTTATCGTAGTTATTATTGAGTCTTTTATAAGTGTTGCATAGCTCATTACACAATTCAACAGCCGAATTAGCTGGTAGTGTCTGAAGGAATTTTTCGACTTTATACATGAACATAGTGTTCGCAAAAGAAGGCTCGCGCGTGAGAACATCAATCGCAGTTTTGAATAAAGCTGTCTTAACTTCTAGATTTGTTTTATCTTGAGCGAACTCTATTAAAGTGTGCAGGTAGGTTTTATCAAACTGTGCCGATAAGCGGGCAGCTTTTTGGTAAAAAGCAATTGCTTGTTGAGAATTGCTGTTTTGAATTTGGTCAGCTGCTATTTCGTACAAGCCAGCCGCTAATTGCTGATGATTGTTCTCCAATTTCTCGGCAGTATTTTTCAGGAGCTCAAGAGCATTGCTGTTGCTTAGAGGGGCATCTTTTTGAGGAGAAAACAACTTAGCAATGCTGTGAAAAAAGTTACGAATTTTCCCTAAAAGTGTTTTTGGCTTTGTTTGTTCATCAATCGCGGCTATGGCAGTTTTATAATATTGCTTGATCTCCTGTAATTCCTCTTTTGATCCGACATCGCACGCTTGATTGTAGAGGCTTGTCAAAGTATCTTTTAATACTTTGGCCTCTTGTGTAGTAAGCTTGTAATTCTGTATTATGTTAGCTTGTTTAGAAACTCGTGCATTCCCAATACAACGTTGTCCTACTAATTGGGACAGTCGTTTCAAAATGCCAGTAGCGGTACCTTCGTTTTGACTTATTGAAGTAGTTTGGGCTTTTGAAATGCTGTTCCCATTCTGGATTTGAACGTGATTGGAAAAATTATTTATCTGTAGATTAGTCATATAGATCAATTAAAGTTAAATGCATGCCAACAATATCACATTGGCAGATCAAATAATTAAGAATTGCGATGCTAAAATCACTCATGCCTTACGTTGAATTAAATTTAGTTTGTTTTACATCTGTTGGGTCAATTGTGAGCTCCTTATGTTCTGAAGTAATTTGACTGGTGTACGTGTAGTCTTGAATAGGTGTAGGTTCGTGTTCAAAGTTTACATCTTGAGCAGAAGGATAATAATCATTCGTAGGTTTAAAGGGAGAAACTTCAAGTTGTGAATTATGTTGAAAATTTACATCGGTGGTAAAGCTGTAATCTGGCGAATTGTACAAATCATCATCCAAAGCGGAGCTATAATTTATGCCTTTGTAGGTATCATTATATTGTGATTCGTCAAACATGAAAGGATCTAGCGTATCCTCAATTGTTGGATTTTCAATTTCAGGAATTTCAAATTTATCATCTTGAGTCGGAATTTTCGAAATTAACGGTCCCAGTTCGTCTGTTTTTTGTATACATTGCTCCAGCGACGCTAAAGTACTTTGGCGCAAATCGATTACTTGCTGATTATGTTTACATGAATCAGGTAGATGAAAATACAAATTTTTTGCCTTATCATATAGATTATAGGCTTTATCAGGATGTGTGCTGTAATAAGAGTCAGCTAGATTCTTATACAAATCTGCAGCCTGCAGCTTATAATAGGCAGCTTCTAGAGGATCTTTGGCGCCTGCTTTTTCATACCGTTGGGCCGCTTTCTGTTGCAAATCCGCAGCCTCAGCTGGGACTGTGTCAGCTAGATGCTTATACAACTCAGCTGCCTGCGCGTAAGTATCTGTAGATACTTCATCTTGGTCCTCAAGCAATGCTGATGCTTTGTCGTATAAGGTAGCGGTTTTTTTAAGAGAACGCGGCTTAAAATAATCTGCAGCTTCCGTATAGAAGTGGAATGCCAGTTGATTTAGAAATTTCCTGTCTAGAGGACTGGCATGTTTTGCATTAGCAACGTACTGATCGGCTACTTCTATAGCATACAGAGGGTCGTACTTCATTGTAAACTGTAAGTCTTTGGCTCTGTTGCTTAATTCTTCTGCCTTTTGAAACAGATTAGCCCATTGTCTGTGTTCTTTAGGTACAGGAGGTAATCCTTGCTCAGTTAATGTTAACGTGAAATCTTTTAGGGATATGGATTCAGCAGCCAGTGTGTAAGCGCCGGCAGATTTTTTTAACAGTTTAATTGCATGCTCAATGTCAGAGTTACTAAGTTTTTCAGCGCTGTTTAAGTAGGGCTTAGCTGCGTCTTCATAAGCTTTAGCCGCGTTTTCAGCTAAGGTTACTTTTTGTTGGTCATTTCGGCAAGATTTAGCCGCTTGAATGTACGTTTCGGCGGATTTTTTAAATAATTCGGCTGCTTGCTCAGGTTCAGTATCTTTTATTTTTTCAGCGTTGTTTAAGTAGGCTTGAGCCGTGGCTCCATAGATGCTAGTAACAGCTTCATAAGCTTTAGCCGCGTTTTCAGCCAGGGTTGCTTTTTGTTGATCATTTTGACAAGATTCGGCAGCTTGAGTATATGTCTTGGCGGATTTTTCAAACAATTCGGCCACACGTTCAATGTCAGAATCCTTAATTTTTTCAGCATTATTGGAGTAGGCTTGAGCCGCGTCTTCATAAGCTTTAGCCGCGGAAGCAACCAAGGTTACTTTTTGTTGGTCATTTTGGCAATATTTGGCTGCTTGAGCATAGGTTTCGGCGGATTTTTTAAAGGAAAAAGCTGCCTGCTCAATGTCAAAACCCTTAAATTTTTCAGCGCTATTGGAGTAGGCTTTAGCCGCTGCTTCATAAGCGCTGGTAGAGGAAGCAACGAGGGTTGCTTTTTGTTGATCATTTTGGCAATATTTGGCTGCTTGAGCATAGGTTTCGGCGGATTTTTTAAACAATTCGGCTGCTTGCTCAGGTTCAGAGTTTTTAAGGCTTTCAGCGTTATTGAAGTAAGTCTGCGCCGCTGCCTCATAGACCTCAACCGCTGCTTTATAGGCATTGTTAGCGGAAGTAGCTAAGGTTACTTTTTGTTGGTCATCATTTTGGCAAGATTCGGCTGCTTGAGTGTACGTTTCGGCGGATTTTTTAAATAATTCGGCTGCTTGCTCAGGTTCAGTATCTTTTAGCTCTTCAGCGTTGTTTAAGTAGGCTTGAGCCGTGGCTCCATAGATGCTAGTAACAGCTTCATAAGCGCTGGTAGAGGAAGCAGCCAAGGTTGCTTTTTGTTGATCATTTTGGCAATATTTGGCTGCTTGAGCATAGGTTTCGGCGGATTTTTTAAACAATTCGGCCACACGTTCAATGTCAGAATCCTTAATTTTTTGTTCGTAATTTTGATAAAATTCGGCCGCTTTTTTATACGTTTCGGCGGATTTTTCAAACAATTCAGCTGCATCCGCAGGATAAATAAATTTTACGTTTTTAGCATATTCAGAGTGGGTGTAAGCCACGCATTCATAAGCGCTGGTCGCGTACTTGGCCAGGATTGCTTTTTGTTGGTCATTTTGGCAAGATTCAGCCGCTTGAGCATAAGTGTCAGCGGATTTTTTAAACAATTCGGCAACCTGTTCAAAGGTGGAGCCTTTCAAGTTTTTTGCAGTTTCGAAGTAGGTGTAAGCGGCATGTTCGTAAGCGCTGGTTGCGTACTTGGCCAGGATTGCTTTTTGTTGGTCATTTTGGCAAGATTCAGCCGCTTGAGCATAGGTGTCAGCGGATTTTTTAAATAATTCGGCTGCCTGCTTAGGTTCAATGTTTTTTAGCTCTTCAGCCGCTAATATAAAAAAATCAGCGGCTAATTTTCGATTATTTCCGGTAAGTATAATGGCTTCTTTGGTCATTTTATTGACCGTTTTTTCAATTGTGGAAGAATTCCTTAAACTTTGAATCAGTTGGATTGTTCGTTTTAATAAATTTTTTAATTTTTCGAAAATTGATTGATTTTTGGCAACATTATGAACTTCATCAATAAATTTTGTATAATTTTGATTATTCATCCCGTTAATCTCACTCTTTAACGCCTGAGCTTCTGTTCTACGAATTCCAAAAGCTTGCAAGTCGCGTTGATGGATTTTATTAGAAGTATTTATTGATCTTTGCGGAACTGCTTTGAGTTGACTGAATAAATTAGAAACAGTACTCTTCATTTTATCGATCACGGACTTCAGTAAGATGGGACAAGCATTTTGACTGATTGCCTTGCCATTTTGAATACCGCTAGTTTTAGTTAAAGACACTTGTTGTGTTGCTGATGGGATGTTTCCATGTATGCCAATCATACTTTTTAATGAAAGCTAGTACCATGCCAAGTTGGGAGAATAGAGTGTAAGTTTCTTTGAATGGAATCTTGCACGTTTCAACGCTAGCAAAATATGTTGTATTCCATCGTAAGCGTGTGGATTTTTCGTCGATGTGAAAGGCTCTTTCGCCCTTCATCCTATCAACTTATTAGATGTCAATTTTACTCTTGAGTCCTTGCGCTTTCTCACACAATTTATCTGCCAATTCATGATTTACACTTCTGATTTGATCTGCCAATGAGAGGAGCGTCTGAGGGTTAGACTCCTTGGCGCATAAGTTTACAATGTTTGCCATCATCGTCATGGCGTTTGAGCGTAATCTGGCAGCCTGATCTTCATTGTTAGCTTTAATAAGCGCCCATCCTTGTTGGTACAATTTAAAGGCGAGTACGTTGTTGCTTATATCGTTCTTGGATATTGTGTGAGCAGCGATTGCGACATTATTGACCGCTTTTGATAAAGCGTCGGAATCGATGTCCGAATGCGCTAAATTCTCCATTATCCCTAATAGGGACGTCCCGAAGCGTTCTTTGAACTCACCGTTATGTTCACCTACTAATAATTCTCCAGCTCCCCTGCACAGAATTGATTTTAACAGTAAACTATCTTCTTCATTTGAACGAGACAGCAATGCTTCTGCCGCAGATAGATGGTCACCCTGAGATTTTATAAGCTCCGATTGGGCATAACATCGAGAGGCTTGTTCGTCATTGATATTCTTAACTTGATCCGCCGCCTTTTCATATAATGTGACAGCCAAGCTCGCATTGTAAAGTTCGACCTGATGCGCCGCTTTTTCGTATAAATCTCCTGCTAGTTGAGGGTGGCTATCTTTAATTTGTTCAGCCGTTATTTCATATAAATCTCCAGCTAATTGTGGATGACTATCTTTAAGTTTGTTGGCAGTATCGTACAGAATGTTGACAAAATTTGTATGCGTTATGTTTACCTGCTTAGACGAAATGAATTCGGCAATGCAGTGAAAGAATTTTCGAATTTTATCTAAAAACGTCTTTGGTTTTGCCGCCTCGTGAATAGCAGCGATGGTATCATTATAACGTGTCTCTATCCCTTTTAATTCGTCAGATTCTGCATGCGCATAGACTTCGTTGTAGATGGAATTTAACCCCTCTTTTAATGTTTGTGCCGCGTGTTTACTGAGCCCAAGCATTTGCAACTCAGTTCGAGTTAAGGCAATTTGCCGAGATGTTTGCACATTTTGTTCGCTGTTTAATGAGCTTTGGTATTTTATTTTAGAGGAAAGTCCCGTGCTTAATTCTTGGTTGATGTTACTATCCGCAAGCTCATTTGTTGAAGAAGACGGATTGATTTCTTGAATACCACTACTATTGATAGGTGTAAAACTCATGTTTTTCCAATAAAAGCTAAAATCATACCAAGATTAAGGCGCTTGACGATAATAGATTAATTGCCTCTTAAAGGGCTTTTTGCGACAAGAAGTAGACACAACGTACATTGGCCGTTCGCGAAGGATTTTTGCAAGATATTAGATGGAGAATGAAATATTGGCTCAATATATGCTAATGAATCTTATTGAAAATTTTTGAAATAATTCTAAAATTTAATCTATACAGCAAGTATGCAAATTAATGTAAGTAATTTCCGTGGCGTTTTTACTGCCTTAGTAACGCCTTTTAAGAACGAATTAGTAGACTTTGAGTCACTTGAAAAATTGGTTGAATATCAAATCTCTTCAGGGATCAATGGATTAGTTTTATTGGGAACGACGGGCGAAAGCGCAACGTTAGAGGATAGTGAACGTACGGAAGTTTTGAAATTTATTTTGCGTATTGTTAAGCAACGCGTGCCTGTTTTGGTGGGTACGGGATCTAATTGCACTAAAAAAGCCATTCGCTATACGATTGAAGCCGAATCATTGGGCGCCGATGGAGCTCTCATCGTGGCCCCTTACTACAATCGTCCCACGCAGTCGGGCTTGTACTTACACTTTAAGGCCATCGCCGAAGCTTGCCATATGCCCATATGCCTTTATTCCATTCCATCGCGTTGTGGCGTTGAGATCGACGTGGAAACAATTTCCAGCTTACGTGAAAAATTTTCACATATCATTGGAATTAAGGAAGCGGGGGGATCTTGCAATCGTGTGGCACAAATTATAAAAGCCGTCGATAAGGATTTTTGTGTCTTGAGTGGCGATGACGCCTTGACCTTACCATTTTTCGCCCTTGGCGCACGTGGGCTCATCAGTGTGGCGTCGAATTTGGCTGTCAAGCCGTTGGTTGACATGATGCATCACGCATTGACGAATAACTTGGAGGCCGCCGCCGATATTAATCGACGGTTTTATCCGTTCTTTCGGAGTTTGATGGTCGAGACAAACCCTGTGCCGATCAAGCAAATTTTGTACAAGGCCAAATTAATCGCGAGCCCGGAAGTCCGTTTGCCGTTGAGTCCTTTATCCGACGAACATGTCAGATTTATGGAGAAAATTTTTAATTCTTTGCAGGGTCAGTTTTAAATGGAACTCATTATATCGGGTTATAACGGGAAAATGGGACAGTGCCTTCGTGCACTTTTTGCGGGAAACGACACCGTTAGTACCCGAAGTTCTTGCGATCTGCCCAAAAATTTTTCAAGTGATTGCCTGTGGATTGATTTCAGTCATCCAAGTTACTTTGATTTTGTTATCGGTGAAGTAAAAAAACATGCCTGCCCATTAATTATGGGGACCACCGGCTTGTCAAGTGGTCAAATGTCGGAACTGAAGCAAATTTCCGAGAAGCAAGTCGTTGTTTATGATTCAAATTTTTCTCTTGGCATCAACGCAATCAAGACAATTTTGCCGCATTTGACGTCACTATTGCGCGATTTTGACATCGATATTGTGGAAGCACACCATAAATCTAAAAAAGATGCGCCCAGTGGGACGGCCAAATCCATTCAGCAAATTTTGCAGCGAAAGAACAATGTACAGGTGCCCATTACATCGCTGAGAGCGGGAGGCATCCGCGGGGAACATTCCATCCTTTACGCGGGTCAAGATGAGCTTGTCTCTATCAAGCATGAGGCATTGGATCGTCGTGTGTTCGCTCAAGGGGTCGCTTATGTCATACAATGGATAGTCAGAAAAAAACCTTCACAAGGATTTTTTAATATGCAAGATATCTTACATGATTGCATTTCTTGAAGGTGTTCTGGTTGACTTGGAAAGCAATTGCTTGGTGTTAGATGTCCATGGGGTCGGCTACGAAGTCGTCATGAATACGGCTAACTGTGGTTTTCAACTCGGACAGCTTTGTAAAGTTTACACAGAGGCCGTGTACCGTGAAGACAGTCAGCAGTTATTCGGATTTAAGATCCCTGAACAGAGAAATTTTTTCCGCTTATTGATCAATAAAGTCAATGGAGTCGGCCCCAAGCTGGCCATGACAATTTTGAGCTGTTTTACAATGCCACAACTGTATCAACTGATCATTTCGGAAGACGCCTCACGTTTATCGCAATGTCAGGGAGTAGGGGTGAAAACGGCTCAACGGCTCATTTTAGACTTAAAAGATTATTTGAAAAAACAATCCTTGGATAAATCCTTTGCGGCCATAGATGCCACGAAGAGTCGTAGTTACAACGATGTTGTGGCTGTACTGGTCGGGTTGGGCTACAGCAAGAAGCAAGCAGAAGCCTTGTTTGAAGAAATTTTGCCGCAGTTGGATGAAAATGACTCCACGGCAATTGTATTAAAGAAAATCCTCGCAAAAAATAATAAGAAGTAATAACTTGTTTAAAAATGTATAAGAGGGCTTCCAAACCGCGTAAAAATATATCTAACTAATTCGCATATATGACAAAATTCTTGGGAGCATTGGACCTGGGGTCTGAAAACATTAAATTTTTGTTAGGTGCCATTAACAGCAAGTCGCTGACCTTTGTCGACTACTTTAAATTCCCAAGTCAAGGCGTACGCAAGGGCAGCATTGAACAGCCGAAAAAATTAATTGAGTCTTTGAAAGATGGCTTCGCAAAAGTTTTGAAAAAGCACGCGGTTTTGCCCAGTGAAATTTGTTTGGCCCATACGGGCAGCCATATTCGCAGCATAGAATACGAGGCCATGTTGCCCATCGGCGGTCTTCATCATTTGATTGATAAGAAGGATATTGAGTCAGTTAATCGCTTGGCAAAAGAGAAAAAATTGACGGATCAACAGCTGTTTATTCACCATTTTAAACAATATTACACCGTCGACAATAAGTTGGTTGAAGATCCATACGGGCAGCCTGCCAATCACTTTGGTGTGCATTACCGCGGCTTATTTGGCAACGCGCAGAACATAAAGGACGCCATATTTTTAACGAATCAGTGCGGGTTCCGTGTGAAAGAGCTCGTGTTCTCCGGATTGGCGTCGGCCATGGCTACCACGAGCTCGATGGAGCGGGAAAACGGCATTTGTGTCGTTGATATTGGGGCTGAAATTACCGAATTTATTGCCTTTAAGCACCAGCATGCCATTGCGATGGGTACGTTGCCTGTGGGGGGAAGAAATTTTACAAACGATTTGTATTCAGGTTTGCGTATCCACTTGGACGACAGCGAGCGGATTAAAAAAGAACGGGGGATCCCGTTGATGGAGTCAGAAGCGGCAGAAAGTGAATTTTGGGCCATTGGAAATCAGTCTATTGGCGATAAAAGAATAAAAACAAAAAATGTGCAGATTATTTTGCAAGCGCGTGCGCAAGAACTTTTCAGCTTTATTCAAAAGACACTCAACGGTGCCTGCAGCCCGGAAGAATTAATGGCGGGTTGCGTTTTAACCGGAGGAGGGGCTTTATTGAAAAACATTGAAAAAGTCGCGGCTCAGGTCTTCCATTGTGACTGCTGTGTACGTGGCCCTTTAATTGGAAATGCCAGCATTAATGCCCCAAGCGACTCAAGCTGTGTGGGATTGTTGCATTTTGCGTTAAAACAAATGAGTGACGGCACGTCTTCACATTCACATCGGCCCATTTTAAGACGTTTACGCGAGTGGTTTTCTTAAATTAATTACAACAAGAATAGATAAGTTACATGAAATCAGACGAGATCAGAACAAGTTTTTTAAAATTTTTTGAGAGCAAGGGCCATCGCATTGTGCCTTCAAGCTCATTATTGCCCAACGCCCCCAACTTGCTTTTTACCAATGCGGGCATGAACCCGTTTGTCCCTTATTTTTTAGGCGAACGCAAGCCGATTGATAAGCGTGTCGCCGATACGCAGAAATGCGTTCGGGCGGGTGGCAAACACAATGACTTGGAAGAAGTGGGCCTGGACACCTACCACCATACTTTTTTTGAAATGTTGGGTAATTGGTCGTTCGGCGATTATTTTAAGGAAGCGTCGATTCAATGGGCTTGGGAACTCTTGACGCAGGTCTGGGGCATCCCCAAGTCTCGTTTGTACGCGACCGTTTATAAGCCGGCTGCTGGAGAACCGGCTGATTTTGACGAAGAGGCCTATCAAATATGGCGCAAAATTTTTATAGCGGAGGGGATGAACGCCGACACCCACATTGTCTTTGGCAATAAAAAGGACAATTTTTGGATGATGGGTGACACGGGACCGTGTGGACCGTGCTCTGAAATTCACATGGACTTAACCCTCGAAGGCAATTCCGAAGGACGTTTGGTCAATCAGGGTGATGGGCGTTGCATAGAAGTTTGGAACTTGGTGTTCATGCAATACAATGCCTTATCAAATGATAAGTTCGATTACTTGCCCAACAAATTTGTCGATACGGGCATGGGATTTGAGCGCATTGCCGGCATCTTTGCAAGTACTCACAATTTGGAAGATTTCTCACGTGTTCCTTCCAATTATGACAGTGATCTGTTCAGCCCCATTTTTGAACAACTTGAACAATGGTCCGGGCACTCCTATCGGGGCCTCGTCGCACAAGATTCTCACGCACCTGATGATCAGCTTGCCAAGGACATTGCCTTTCGTACGATTGCCGATCACATAAGAACGTTAACATTTGCTATTTCAGACGGCATCTTACCCGGCAATGAGGGCCGCAATTACGTTTTAAGACGGATTGTAAGACGTGCCATACTCGCCGGGCAAAAGTTGGGATTGCAGGGTGAATTTTTGTCAAAGTTGTCGGAGATTGTAATAAAAAGAATGGGCGGCTTTTTTAAAGATTTGATCCCTTGTGAAGAGACGGTTAAAAATGTTTTAAGCAAGGAGGAAAAAACCTTTCAAATCACCTTGCAGCACGGCTTACAATTGTTCAATCAGTGGGCCAATGAAA
This sequence comes from uncultured Verrucomicrobiota bacterium, assembly GCA_902495005.1. GTDB lineage: Bacteria > Verrucomicrobiota > Verrucomicrobiia > Opitutales > UBA9783 > CABUVL01. The sequence continues at coordinate 16,222 of CABUVL010000004.1, forward strand.
CGACACGATGCTTGAGTGGTCAGCAAGCGTTTTTGCTTTACGATACTTACGGGTTCCCCATTGACTTAACCCAATTAATTGCAAAAGAACGCGGCATTAAGGTGGACATTGAAACATTCAATACCTTGTTGGAGGATCAGAAAAAACGTTCAAAATCGGCGGCGAAAAAAACTTTGATTAAATTGCAATCTGTCGGTGATCAAAAGACAGAATTTGTTGGTTATGAAGCTGCAAATTGTCAAAATTGCACGGCAACCTTATTGGATTGTGTGCAAGACGGTCAAGGAACTTACATTGTTACGGACATCACGTCATTTTATGCCCAAAAAGGTGGTCAAGTGGGCGACCGAGGATGGGCTTACTTCGAAGATGGCAGCAAGGCTGAAATTACCGATACATTTTATCAAGACCAAATTATTTTGCACAAGGTTAACCTTAGCCCCCTCCAATTAAAGGCTTTCTTGAAATCGAAAGTACGTTTAGAGGTAAATCTAGCGCGTCGTAGGCAAATTTCAAATCACCATACCGCTACCCATATTCTTCACTGGGCCTTGAGAAAAGTACTTGGGAATCACGTAAAACAAGCGGGATCCTGCGTGCAAGAAGATCAATTGCGTTTTGATTTTTCGCATTTTGAGAAACTTGACACAAAGACACTATCCATCATTGAATCCCTATGTTGCCAAAAAATTTTAGAAAACTTGCCCGTTCAAACGAACGAAGTTCCGTTTAACGAGCGTCCAAGCGATTGTTTGGCGTTTTTTGAAGACAAGTACGGAGATGTGGTAAGAATTGTAAAAACAGGCGACTGCGGCAGTGAATTGTGTGGAGGGACCCATGCGCAACGGACCGGAGACCTGGGCCTGTTAAAAATTAGGCAGGAGAGCGCAGTGGCCTCCGGAATACGTCGTATTGAGGCCGTTGTAGGGGAATCTGCCCTACAGTACATCAATAACAATTTACAAGCGATAAGGGACTTAGAGGAAAAGATTGCCTGTCCTTTAGACAAAATTTATGAGCGCATGCAAGTCTTGCAAAGGCAAAAAACGGACTTAGAAAAGCAATACCATCAAATACTGCAGAAGAACGTCGATAATAACGTCGTTGAATCGATAGAGCTGTCAGGATTGATTTGTGCACGTTTTGATATCCAAAACACCGATATGAATACGCTGAAAGGCTGTTCAAAGCAGTATTTTGTGGATCATAAGATTGATATTTTATTGTCCTTTTGCGTCCTTGATGCCAAAGCCAATGTAATTGTTTTTTGTTCAGACAAGGCAATTGCACAGGGCTATCTCGCTTCAAAAGTTATAAAAAGTTTCTTACAACATTTAGTGGCCAATGGAGGCGGCAAAGCAGACTTTGCAAGTGGGGGAGTAAAAGACGCCCGCGTGCTAATCGATTATTTAAAGGATTTTTCTTTAAAACAATTTTTACTCACAGTCGAAACACATTAACATAAGTAAAAAAATAGAAGTATGCAGATGAAATCATTCGCATACTTCTACAAATATTTTCCGTTAACGCTCTTCTGTAAGTAAAAGCTATTTTCCGTTAGTAAACATCTTTTTGGTAACGGCCTTCCGCTTTCAATGTCTTAAGGTAATCCATGGCTTGATCTTCACTCAAGTTGCCTTGGCTAGAAATGATGTGACACAGACTTGACTCTACATCCTTGGCCATTGATTTCGCGTCGCCACAAATGTAAAAGTAGGCACCTTTTTGCAACCAATTCCACAGTGCTTGCGCATTTTCAAGCATCTTATGTTGAACGTAGACCTTGTGATCTTGATCTCTTGAAAATGCCAAATCTAGGTGGGTTAAGAAGCCTTCTTGTTGGTATCCTTCCAACAAATCTTGCAAAATAAAGTCTTGATTCCGATAGCGGCCCCCAAAAAACAACCAATTTAATCCCGTTGCGTGCATTGCCTTGCGTGCTTCCAAGAAGGCCTTAAAGGGGGCGATGCCCGTACCGGGACCTACCATAATGACCGGCGCGTTGTTATCCTTAGGTAACTTGAAATGAGAAGTTTTAACGTAAGTCCTTACACATTCATTGATTTGCAGGCGCTTGCATAAAAATCCACTCGACAGGCCCTCGTTAATGCCTCCTTTTAAATCCTTAAAAGTGACCAAACCGACGATCAACTCCATCACATGAGGATTTTTAATCTGTGCAGAGGCAATGGAATAGGCGCGTGGTCTCATGGGCTTTAACCAATCACACAGCATTTGTGCGGAAAATGTGGACTGATACCGTGCGTGTAAGAGTTCTAAGGCTTGCCAAAAGTCTAACTCTTCAGGTAATGTGCTTAATATATTGGGGCGAATGAGCAGTTCCAAATGTGAACGCAGTGCTGTACGAAGCGGTACATTCGCATCTAGGACACATTCATTCCCCGACAAACTCATTCTCGAAAGGATGTCTTCGATGAACAACGCATTGTTTTGCGGATAAATAAACGCGATATCCCCGGGTTCGAATTTGCAATTTGTGTCAGGAATAGAAAGTTCAATCAAGTAAACGCTCTTCTCGTTTTCCGTACGCGACAACAACTGCCTTTTTAACAAAACAGAACACATGCTGTTCTCTTGAATTTTCATATGCAATAATTGAATGAATCAATTTGATTGCGATTAGTAAAGGCAACGCCCTTTTAGTGCGAGCATAATTTTTAAAAATATTAAAAAAGAACCATTGCGAAAGGGGCCACATTGAGAAACAACCTAAACGTGAAGCTTCGTGAAAAATTTCAATTTGACAGCACGGCCCTTCAGTTATAAAATTTACCCATGGGCTTGGATATAAATACCTTAATCAAGTATGCAATTAATCAGCAAGCGTCGGACATCCATTTGCGTACTAACGAGCGGCCGGCATTACGTATAGACGGCAAAATTTGTTCATTAGACCTTCCCGTCCTGAGCGCGGAAGACATGAACGAGTTCGTTAAGACGATAGTGCCTGATAAGATGATGGCGGCAATGAAGCTATCGCGTGAAGTTGATTTTGCGATTAAACCGTCAATTGATGATCAACCTATACGTTTGAGGGTCAACGTCTTTACCAGTTGTGACCATTATGGAATGGTAATGCGGATCATCAACGATGAAGCTTTGGGCTTAGATGAACTTGGAATACCGGAAGCTTCTCTCAATAAACTCAAGGAAATACTTTCCAGTCCGCGTGGTCTGATACTTGTGACGGGGCCTACAGGTTCCGGTAAATCAACGACATTGGCCGCTATGATCAACTGGATCAATGAGCGTTTTTGCCAGCATATCATTACGATTGAAGATCCAATTGAATACATTTATAAACCTGAGCAATGCCTTATTACACAACGAGAGTTGGGCAGAGACACCCCTTCATTCCAAAAAGCCATTTCAGGGGCTTTGAGACAAGATCCGGACGTCATACTCGTCGGTGAAATGAGAGATCTCGCGACGATTGAAGCGGCGGTTACGGCGGCTGAAACAGGGCACTTGGTGCTTTCAACTTTACACACGACCGGCGCAACCCGTACGGTGGATCGCATTATCGATGTTTTCCCCGAAGGAAGCAAGGAATTGGTAAGAACGCAGTTGTCGACGAATTTAATCTGTGTCATGTCTCAAGTATTGTGCAAGAGGAAAGGCGCAAGCGGTCGAGTCGCCGCCTTTGAATTTATGACAAAAGCTGACTCCATCGCCAACCTAATCCGTGAAAATAAGACCTTTCGTATTCAGACGGAAATTGAAGTTAACCAGGGTCTCGGCATGTTGCCGTTGGATCGGCACTTGTTTCAATTGTATCAAAACGGAATAATTTCGGCAGAAGAAGCCCTGTTGAAGGCGCAATTCCCTCAAGAGCTTACAAACCGTATTCGTGGTGATAAAAGTGGAGACAAGAAGAAAGGGTTATTTTCTTTTTGATTTTTTCTAAAACTCTATTTGCATATTTATGTATTGATTATGGAAAAAGAAAACGAGGTCGCAAACAAGCCACACGTAGATTCAATTGAATTAGCAATACAAAAGAAGTTTTTAGAAGAACGGAAAGTTTTTTTGTGGGGAGAAATTGACGATGATTCTGCCAAGGATGTCACTGAAAAATTGGTGTATTTAGCTTTAAAGGATGATACAAAGCCCATTTCGTTTTACATCAATACACCCGGTGGTTCTATTACGGCAGGCATGGCCATTTACGACACTATGCAAATTATTCGGTCTCCGATTTCTGTCATAGTCACCGGATTGGCCGCGAGCATGGGTTCTATTTTATTGAGTGGAGCTCCTAAAGGTCATCGTTATTTGTATCCACACGCACGGGTTTTAATCCATCAGCCCCTTATTATGGGACGTATAGAGGCACCTGCGGTTGATATTCATATTCAGGCGCAGGAGATGGAAAGATCGCGGGAAGAATTAAATAAAATTTTGGCCAACGCTTCGGGTCAAAGTTTAGAAAGAATTATTAAGGATACAGATCGAGACTTCTACCTTAATGCGGAAGAAGCCATTGAGTACGGATTGGCCGACAAGATTATTACAGTAGGTTTGATGTAAAAATGTTTGTCGATGAAGTGCAAGTTGTTTTAAAAGCGGGCAACGGCGGACATGGCTGTTGTAGCTTCCGTCGTGAAAAATTTATCCCCAAGGGGGGGCCCGATGGCGGAGATGGAGGCAAAGGCGGAGACGTTATTCTGGAATGTTCCCCGCACGTCAATGATCTCAGTGAGTATCGTTACAAGCCTCACGCACGGGCTGAAAATGGTCGGCCCGGAATGGGCTCCGATTGTTATGGCCGACAAGGAGCAAACTGTGTCCTTGCCGTACCACCGGGAACCATTGTATTGGACAGCTACACACAACGGATGATTACGGAAGTCACCCACGTTAATCAAAGAATCATTCTGTTAAAGGGGGGCAAAGGAGGCCTGGGCAACATTCACTTTAAGTCTGCCACCAATCAGGCTCCCAGGCAATTTACCCTGGGTAAACCCGGCGAAGAGGGCCGTTTTAAATTTGTTTTAAAAACCATTGCAGATGTCGGCCTTGTCGGTTTCCCAAATGCTGGGAAATCATCGTTGGTACGACAAATGACAAATGCTCAACCCAAAGTGGCCAATTATCCTTTCACAACCCTGCATCCCAATGTAGGCGTTTTAACGGAAGAGGATGGCAAACGTCTCTTATTGGCCGATATCCCCGGATTAATCGAGGGGGCCAGTCAAAATCGAGGCCTGGGCATTCGTTTCTTGAAGCACATTGAACGTTGTCAAGCTTTACTCTTTATGATTGACATGTCGGGCTCTGACATGCGGGCACCTTGGGACGATTACACGGTGCTTTTAGGCGAGTTAAAAGATTACGGTGAATCTCTTGTCGCTAAGCCTCGTGTCATCCTTGCCAATAAAATGGATTTGGCAGAATCCCAAGAAAATTTGAGCATTTTTAAAAAAAAGTTCAAGAATGTAGAGATTTTGCCCATTTCCTGTTTAAAGAATCAAGGCCTCCAAGAACTGCGGTCGTACCTGTTTGAACATCTGGCCAAAAATTTAACAGCGTCTGACAATGCTTCGTCAGATGCATGAGGCGTATGGGCTTTAGCTTATTTTTGGATGCCGAGTTTGAACGCTTAAAACTTGGCGTTATAGAAGCGGATCGGTGCATTGGCCAAATGATTTGCGATGGATTTGTCATTGACCACTTTAGCGAGGCCATCGATCAATGTTTAAGACAGGCGAATGTGGAAGCCAGCCGCTTATCACAAATTTATTTTCTTAACGGTCCTGGTTCCACCATGGGCATTAGAACCCTCTGTGCCTTTGTAAATACCTTAATTTTGTTAAATAAAATAGATCAATCGCAGGTCTTTACGTGCAATCACCTCTACTTTTATCAAGCTTACGAAACGTACATTAATCAAAGAGAGGCTCCTTTTCAAATCGTCGCGAAGGTTGGGTTAAATCAATGCTTACGTCTGAGCGTTGATGACAAAACACAATTGCTTGATATTCAAAAATGTAAATTGCAAGATGTTCATGATCGAGCCGATGATCCACTCTTTTTTTTGCCACATCCCGCCCTTCAAGGACAAACATTTTTAACTTACGATCTTGAAAAAATTCCCAGTTTACTGACGCTTAAAGATCTGCAGCTCTGGCACAACGGGGCATTCGATTTGTTTCAAGTTTAACGAAATCAATGGTTAAATGAATCGAGAGAAGCTTGCGAAAGTTCCAAGGCGTCTTTCTGATTTTTAACCCAACGAATAACTTCAGCCACGGGCTCAATCAGTTCACGGGGGATGTAGCGGCCCACGTCTGCTAAATCGTATAGGGCGTGCGCCAACGGCACATTTTCCATCATGGGAATATTGTACTCCATGGCTACTTTTTTCATGATTTGTGCTTGAAAACCGGTTCCCTTTGCCAAAACCACCGGCAACGGCACGGTTACTTCGTTGTAATACAGGGCGATAGCGTAGTGCGTCGGGTTGGTAACCAGCACCGAAGCCCTCTTGGTTTTTTGTGCCGGGCCGCCCTGTAACAGCTCCTTGTGCAGTTGCTTCCGCTTGCCCTTGATGGTGGGATCGCCTTCCATTTCCTTAAATTCACGCTTGACCTCATCTTTTGTCATCATGAGCTGCTTGGTGTGGTTGTGCCGCTGGAAAATGAAATCTAAAAATGCAACGACAATGTAGGCAAAACCCACGTTGTAGGCAAACACCTTTAAGATGCTTGGAATAAGATTGATAAAGGTAACTAGGCCCGCCTCAGGTATCTTTAACAGGGGATCTAAGGTGTTACGAATGACAAAGTAAAGGAGCGTGCTGAGAAAAATTATTTTGGCCGTGGATTTCAAGAACTCCATCAAGTTTTTCAGTGAAAACATCTGCTTTACCTTGGAGATTGGGTTTAATTTCTCAAAATTGGGTTTTACGCTGTCGGGAGCCAGTAGAAGGCCAAATTGTAAAACATTCGCCATAACCCCCGTAATTGCAACCAATAAAATGACGGGCAGGATGATTGTAACGAATGTATTAATGCATACGTTTAGAACTTGCTGCAAGGCGTTTGCAAACGGCTGCGTAAAAAAGTAACGTGGCGAGACAATTAGGTCCATTAACGTTTGTAAAATGCGGACTCTAGAGACTCCAAAATAAGTAAACAATACAATGAGTAGGGCGGTTGAGGTAACATCCTTGCTATTGGCGACCTGCCCTTTCTTCCTCGCATCACGAATTTTTTTAGGTGTAGGTTGTTCAGTTTTTTCACTCATCTCAGCGTGACAACAGGTCTAACAGCGTTTTTGCCAAGTTATTTGCCTCAAAGTGGTTAACAAAATATCTGCTCAAGTAGGTTAAATACAAAATGAAGAAAAACATGGCCAACGCACTCTTAATGGGCATCGCTAAAAAAAAGACGTTCAGCTGTGGCGCAAAGCGGGTCACCATACCAAGCCCAAATTCTGACAAGAATAGGATAAAAATAACAGGGCCGCCCAACAAAACGATCGAAGTCAAGAGATTGTCACCCAACATTGTTAATGAAAAATTGACTAACCACGATTCAATCTTGGGCAGCGCGTCTAAGACGGGCAATTTGAGGTAACTTAGGTAAACAACTTCCATTATTTTATGAAACGCGCCTCCCATAAATGCGGTAACTAAGATAAACTTCATTAAAAAATCGCCGAGTGGACTTGTTTGCGAATTGCTGAGGGGGTCAAACATGCTGGCCATGGACGCTCCACGTTGTGTATCAATGATAAAACCAATGCCCTGTGCAATGTAAAATATCACGTTGCTGAACAGGCCTAGCATAACTCCCAATAAAAATTCCTTGAGGATGTAGCCCAGGCAAAGGAGCACATCTTGTTTGACGATGTCCATTCCCGTCGGGTAGAGGAGGGGGACCGTGATCAGTGATAAAGCGACAATAACGGCCCTGCGCGCGGTTCCCGTCAAAAATTGTGATGAAAAAAACACGGATACAGAACAGAATGCCAACATACGTGTGCAACAAATCAATGCACAGAGTAAAACATCTTTTAATGAAAAAATTTGAAGGACGTCCTGCATTATTTGCCCGTTAATTTAGGAATCTGAACAAATATATTTTCCGTGTATTGAACAATTTCATGGCCCATCCAGTGCGCGCTAATCATCAACACGATTGTGATGCAAATAAGGCGAACGGCGAAGCTTAGGGTCTGCTCTTGGACTTGCGTGAGTGCTTGCAGTAAACTGACACACAAGCCAACGATGGTGGCCAATAAAATTGAAGGTAACGATAACAACAGCACCAAGGTCATCACCTTGCTCGATAGTTCTACTATAATCGACTGACTCACATAAAAATTTTATTCCATACGATGTGGGAATACAAGTGCTAAATGAGGTAAAATTAACGACTTTTATAAGGTGTCTTACCAATCTAATCTTGTGAAAAATCATTGTAACGCCGCAGACTACTTCGGATTACAATGATTCACACGATTGAGCCATTGTTCCAACGCCCAAATAAACAAATTTTTTAAAGACAAAAAGCTGGGATTGTCATTAAAACTTCCCGAGTTCCTTCAAGTAAAGCCGCTCATCCATTCGTCCGCTCATACCTCCTTAAAAACCAACGCAATACCGTAGGTAGACGCGCTTGATTGCCCTCATTTTTTATAGTTAATAAGCCAATCCACCTAAAAATCTTACAGCGACTAACTTGTTGCACTGTTGTAATAAGACTTAAACAACAATAATCCGCACGCTGTAATTGCATGTTGTATGTGCCCATCAAGAATTAATGCGTCCACTTGACTTATGGGGATTAAATGCGTTCGCAGATCTTCGTCGGGATCAAAATGGGTTAAATGCGTCCGCTGGCAGTTTTTTATCAAGTAGAAAAAAACGAGATTGGTTTGCATGGCAGGATTTGGATTGTAAGATCCAATCAATCGAGCCGGCTGTCCCGTATAGCCCGTTTCTTCTTGCAATTCACGTTCGGCTCCCAACAGAGGCGCTTCATCTGCCTCGATACCTCCGCCGGGGAGTTCCAATGTAATGCTGTGGCTTCCCGCTCTAAATTGACTGACCATGACGATTTCTTTATGCTCAGTTAGCGCAATGCATTGGACCCAATTTTTGCAATCGATTAAACAAAAATCACGCACGCGTCCGTCCGGATGTTGTTCTTTCTTTTCATACAGACGAGCTCCTTCCAAAAAATGGCAAAGTGTCTTTTCCCCTTTTGGATCCCATAAAGGGGGAACTTGATCGGAGGAAAAAGGAAAGGGTTTAGTCATTGTCACGTCTCGTGAGTGAGATGTAGTACAGTAATGTTCCCAAAGAAGCAATAAAGGCGGCAACGTACGTAAGTGCAGCTGCGTTCAGTGTTTCACAGACGCCTCTCGATTCCTCTTTGTTAATTATATCCAAATTGACCAGGATCTTTTTGGCCCGAGCACTTGCGTCAAATTCAACCGGCAAAGTGACAAATTGAAATATGGTCAAAATTAAATAAATCCAAACCACCAGCTTGATAAGGCCCAAAAAATTCAGCAGAAAACCTCCCAAGAAGACGAACGGCAACATTTGACAGGCAATGTTTGTAATGGGGATTAAGGCAGACCGTACTTGAAGGGGCATATAAGCTTGTTTGTGTTGAATTGCATGACCAGCTTCGTGGGCAGCTACGCCCAAAGCCGCCAGTGAAGTGCCGTAATAATTGTCTTGGCTCAACGCGAGTCGCTTGTTGATGGGATCGTAGTGGTCGGTTAATTTACCGGGAATGCTGACAATCGAGACATCCGTAATGCCCGCTTGTTGCATAACGGCTTCGGCAGCTTCGGCTCCCGTAATACCGCCGGATGATTTCACTTTAGACCATTGACCATACTTTGATTGAACTTGCACTTGTGCCCATAAACCGAGCAATAATGGGAAAAGAATAAACACTAAATACATCATAACAACCTCCTCACTATTCAAATATTACAGAAGTACGTAAAAAATCAACAAAAGATTACGGTGAAATAGCAGGCTATCTTCGGGTTCAATTTCAACGCAATTTCATTTTAGCAGCGATTTGTCTTCACCAAAGAAAACGCGTTGTGCAATTACGAAACAGTTTTTCTCTCGTGCAGATGGATATTCACGCGAGCTTGTCGTCGAACGTCTGTACGTCGTTCTCATACTTAAAAATTTTGCTTTTTAATGTGCTTTCGCATACAAGCTCAGTTATATGTGGTTTAATTATCTTGCAAGAAGTCTACATTATTGACAAGTTATTCACATCGAATCCGATGAATGAAGTTCGCCTTACCCACACGTTTGAATCACTGACATCGGTTCATTTTTTATGAATTAACTTGCAATTTAACGGTGGCAATTAATTCTAAAGCAATTGTCAGAGTATGAAAAAATTAATTCTAAAGCGTTTATTAGAATCTATACCTGTCTTGTGCTGTCTTGTAACTTTGACTTTTTTTATCATTCGTTGGGTTCCGGGGGGCCCCTTTGACGCCGAAAATAATCTACCTGCGGATGTGGTCGCACAGCTGAATGCCTATTACGGCTATGATCAACCTTTATTGAAACAATATCTGCATTACTTGGCACATTTATTAAAAGGAGACTTTGGGCCATCCATGCGCTATCCGGGCTACAGTGTCAATCAATTGTTGGGGGAATGCATCCCCGTCAGCTTTGAATTAGGATTTTGGGCCATGTTACTCGCCAGTTGTGTGGGTGGAAGCGTTGGAATTATTGCCGCCATTAAAGTAAATACGTGGATAGATCGCACGCTCATGGGCATTTGCTTATTGGGCCTATGCCTGCCCACTTTTGTCATCGGGCCCTTTATCATCTTTATATTTTCGTTAAAGTTGGGATGGTTTCAGGCAATTGGTTGGGACTATCCTTCCGATCGAATCCTTCCAACAATTACGCTCGCCTGCATGTACAGCGGCTACATTGCCAGATTGATGCGAACCTGTTGTTTGGAAATTTTATCATCGCCCTTCATCAAAACAGCCTACGCAAAGGGCTTGACGAAAATGCGCATTTTAATTTTCCACATGCTCAAGAATGCCTTGTCTCCCGTTTTAACCTATTTAGGGCCTACGGCGGCGGCAATTATGAGTGGGTCGCTGGTCATTGAATCCTTGTTCCAAATTCCGGGAGCAGGTTCGTTGTTCATTACGGCGGTAGGTCAAAGGGACAGCGCGTTACTGATTGGGACCGTTCTCTATTTTTCTTTACTGATTATTATCTTCAACTTACTCGTTGATGTGAGCATCCTATTATTGGATCCTCGCCAAAAATCTGATTCATTTACGTCATGATTCATAAGTTACGCGGTTTTTGTAAAGATCCATGGGTCATTTTTAATTTTTCATGGCTCATATTCATCGTATTGCTGTGTTTTATAGGGCCTTTATTTTACCCGTACGATTATCATTCGCAAAATTTGTCCATGAGCGCTCAGCCTCCTTCGTTGGAACATTGGTTCGGAACTGATATCCTTGGAAGAGATCTCCTTGCCCGCATATTGTACGGAGGTAGGGTTTCCTTACTTTTGGGGAGCTTGGCCAGCTTGATCGCCATCGTGATTGGCATTATTTACGGTGGCATTTCGGGTTATGTGGGCGGTAATGTTGACAGCCTTCTCATGCGCATTGTGGACATCTTGTACCCTTTACCCTTCACCTTACTGGTCATTTTACTGATGGCATTGTTGGGTCGTAGTGCGCTGTTATTGCTATTCTCGATTGGATGCATTAAGTGGTTAACAATGGCTCGTATGGTACGTACACAAATTTTAAGCCTTAAAAATCGCGCCTTCGTACACTGCGCACGCTGTATGGGCCAAAGCAATTGGGGGATTTGGAAAAAGCACTTGAGCCCCAATTTAATGAGTACCATCATCGTGTACAGCACCTTGCTCATCCCCAATATCATCCTGGAAGAATCTTTCATAAGCTTTTTAGGCCTTGGCATCCAAGCGCCTCTGAGCTCATGGGGCTCCCTGATTTTTGACGGTGCGAGGCAAATGGAAGAGTACCCATGGTTGCTCATTTTCCCATGTCTGTTTTTCACTTCCACGCTCTTTACATTGAATTTCTTGGGAGACGCATTGAGAGATGCGCTCGATCCAGTACGGCGTCGCCATTAATCTAAAATCCAAGGTAAAAACTTCGCTTACCAACGAAAAAATTTATAAGGGCACACAAGTTTTGGCTTAATCATTGAAGTAAGGACAAGTCCAGGACGATGCATCGCTTGTTATTATAAATTTTAGTGGGGTTTGACCTGTAAGAGGGAACCTCAAGTAAAGGCTTGAACAAGCTCTTAGCTTAAATCGAATGGATAAAAGGGACGACCCGACAATTTTATAAAATATTCAATCACTCTGTGGGAAAGGTCGTTAAATCGGCTTGTTGCTGAAAATCAACGCTTAAAAGGAGTAATTGTGTCCCCGACGCATCTAAAAAATTACCCTGTTCTAACAAAGATGGGCTACAGCAATATCACACAATTCGCTTGGACTTTACTTTATCGAATTCAAAATTAATAAGCGCGCTGCCTCAAGGTTTGAATTCCACTATCGAGCCGCTTAAACACACCCACGTATTTTAGATTCTTTGATAAAATTAATAAACATGTCTGCGATGGGCTTAAATTTTCCTGTCTCGCGCATAATTATTTCGAGGGCCTGCGAACGATTTAAGTTCGATTCGTACATGCACTTAAAGACGCTTTTAACAAAGCTCCGCTCTTCTTCGGAAAATCCTTTCCTCGTCATACCGACCCGATTAAATGTTCGGGCGTAGGCAGGAACGCCACAAGCCAAAATAAACGGAGGCAAATCTTTTTTCAAGAACGATTGTCCCCCCAACATGGCATAATCGCCCACCTTACAAAATTGATGGATGGCAGAATTGCCCCCTATATTGGCGTGATTTCCAATCACCACGTGACCACCAATGGCGACTTGTGCGCTTATAATAACGTTATTTTTAACAACGCAATTGTGACCAATGTGAGAAAACGCCAAGACGTAATTATCATTGCCTATAACGGTAGATTCGCCATCTTGTGTGGCCGTATGAATGGACACATATTCTCGAAATATGTTGCGAGCCCCAATCTTTAAATAGCAGGTTCCACCTTTGTACTTAAGATCGTGCGTTTGAGCTCCGATATAGGCGTAGGGGTATATTTGATTATCTTCGCCCATTTCGGTAAACCCGTCCACCGTTGCATGGTGTTCAACTACGCATCCGGCTCCCAATTTTACATGTGGACCAATAAAGGCAAACGGGCCCACCGTCACGTTATCTGATAACTGTGCATCTGGATGTACAATAGCTGTTGGATGAATTTGTACGTTCATTCTAAGAAATCATAAACATAAGTTCTGCAGAAGATACAACTTTATCATTTACAAAGCACTGACACGTTGCAATTCCAATGCGATTATTTTTAATCTTCAACAATTGTGCTTCGATGATCAATTGGTCGCCCGGTTGTACCCCATGTCGAAATTTAACTCGATCTGCACTCATGAAAAAAACTTGCGAACTGCTGTGCTCCTGCTTCAACTGCCATCCCATTAATATTCCTGCCGCCTGAGCCATTGCCTCCAATTGCAAGACTCCCGGCATAATGGGCTTTTGCGGAAAATGTCCCACGAAATAAGGCTCGTTGACGGTCACATTTTTAACGGCCCTTAAAATGTTGTTCTCGATACTGACGACGCGGTCTATTAAAACGAACGGATAACGATGTGGCAAATATTTTAAAATGCCTTGAATGTCTAATACGGCGTCGGCTTGTACGGGCGTGTTACTCATGTTTTCTTGAGACACTTGTTCAAGAATGGCACGTGCCAAGCCCACATTTAACGCGTGTCCCGTCTTGGTCGCGATGATGTGCCCTTTAATGGGATGCCCCAACAATGATAAATCTCCGATGATGTCCAAGATCTTATGCCGGACAAATTCATTTTGAAAGCGTAAAGGCTCGTTCGAAATAATTTTATCGCCCTTGATCACAATTGCACAATCGAGGCTGCCTCCCTTGATCTTGCCCATTTTAATCAGAGGTTCAATATCTTCGTACAAGGTAAAGGTCCGCGCGTTTGCAATCTCACTCGCGAAAGATTCGGCATCAACATTTAAATTAAAATGCTGCGTGTGAAAACCTCGGTCATCCGAAGATGTGCATGTGATTTTGAAGCTTTCATCGGGCAAAATGATAATGGAACGATCCTCTTTTACACACGAAATGGGCTCTGTAATCTCAATAAAAATTGCTTCGGCCGCTTGTGTTTCTATTCCAGCTTCGTGAATCAAAGCCACCCACGGTTTTGCAGAACCGTCCAAGATGGGAATTTCACATCCATTGACATCCACGTACACGTTATCGATTCCCAAGCCGTACAAAGCACTCATTAGGTGCTCGACCGTATGGATATTAATGCCATCTTTTGACAACGTAGTACCGCGTATTAAATCACCTACGTACGGTAAGGTCGCAGGAATGTTGGGACAATCGCTTAAATCGGTTCGCCGAAATACAATCCCGACATTTTCCGCTGCGGGTCTTAAACAAACCTGCGTGTGCATCCCCGTATGTAAGCCTTGCCCATCTATTTTGACTTCCTTCTTAACCGTCTTTTGATGCATGGCTGTATTAATTCATATTTATACAATTTTGTCAAATACTATCGATGGACTCACTTTTCGGTATTGTTGAATTTTTAGACACGCGGAAAGCCATTAAAATGTCATCAGCCCGCCCTTCGATTAATCGTAGCGGCGCTTAAGCTCAATACATGAGCGATATTAATACGTGAGTTTTATAGTGGTCAAATAGGCACGCCAATTCATTCTCTTGCCATTCATGTCATGATATGAATATCACACACAGTACTTTTAACAAAAAGCTATCAATGAATTACATTGCTGACCAGTGAGATCCGTTGCAAGCAATAACAGCTCACGCAAAATTTGAAGCGGTATTGACAAATTAATAGCAACCTATAGCCGAATTTTTCTAATTAAAACACTCTGCTAAGAAATTAACAAGCCTCGACGGGCCACAGTAATTATAAATTTTGATCTTAGGTGAAGTTTAAATAAAGAGCTTGTGCAAGATGAAAACCTTAACAATTTTCTTATCGCATCGCGCAGAAATTCTTAAAATAGAGCATTACTATAAATCTGTATGCCCCTTAAAATTAAGATTTTTTTCGAAAAATCTTGCATTCCTTCAAAAAACACTGTTGCTTAGTAAATATATAAATTGGACGGTTAGCTCAGTTGGTTAGAGCTACTGGTTTACACCCAGTGGGTCGCAGGTTCGAGTCCTGCACCGTCTACCATTTTTGTTAAATATCCGGGGCGCGCTGATTGCTATTAATAAATGTTTTGATGGGGATCTTGAAGGGGGTCGCATGTGGTTAGTGTGCAATATTCAATGTGATGGCATTTGAAATTCTTGCAACGAAAGAAGCACCATGGGCCCTTTTATTAATGGTCTATTATCAGCAGCTAGTATTTTTATTTAAAAGTAGACACGTGTAAAACATCTCAGAGTAGGGCACTAAAGGAGAACTCACGAGACTTGGTTTAATTAACACTAACTTGTAAAAAATGTCACGCGAGGATTTAGATGCTTGTTAATTAAGGAAGCTTAAAGCACTTTTTACATCGAAATTTTACTTAAGCTGCGTACCTTATCAACGAAGCAAACGTCGGGCAAATCATGCCCCCGATTGACAACAACGTCGGACACGCTCCCCGTGGCACTTTAACGCACCTTATTTATGAGGTTTCTTAAGCTCTCGTGCAGCTTTGCAACAATAAGGCGTCTCGGTCTTTTTTATTAAAGTGGTAATCCAAAACAATGCGCAGGGCATCCTTTAATCCGACCTTGGGTTGCCAATTTAACTTCTCTTGCGCAATTTTTATGGAAGGAACACGGTGTTCTACATCTTGATAAGCTTTTCCATAATGTTCCTCTGCACTTACAGAACGAATAACGACGTTCTTGGCCAAGGTTGCGTCAAATTCGCCCACCATCTCCACGAGAATTTGTGCAAGTTGAGCAATGGAATAATTCTCGTACGGATTTCCAACGTTAATAATTTCACGGGTCGCACAGCCATTTTTATTCTCAATAATCTTGATCAAGCAGTCGATGCCATCCTCTATAAAGGTGAAACAGCGTGTTTGTTTACCGCCATTAACAAGCTCGATGGGCTGAGAATTCAAAATGTTTTTCAGAAATTGAGTGAGCACGCGCGATCCAACATCGCTGGCGATATTGTCTAATTTAGGCCCAATAAAGTTAAAAGGACGGAAAATGGTATAGTCTAAATTTTTTTGAGTTCCGTAAGCGTAAATAATGCGATCCATCATTTGCTTACTGCACGAATAAATCCAACGTTGTTTGTCTACGGGCCCCAATACGAAATCGGTCGTATGCTCGTCGAATTCAGCGTCAGAAGACTTACCGTAAACCTCCGACGTGGATGGGAAAATGACACGCTTCCCGTATTTTACACACCAGCGTATCACTTTTAAATTCGCCTCGAAATCGAGTTCGAACACACCCAACGGATTTGTTACGTAAGTTGATGGGGTGGCAATTGCAACCAAAGGGAGAACGACGTCACATTTCTTAACGAGATACTCAATGTCTTCATTGTGAATCATCAAATCTCTTTCATAAAAATGGAATCGATCGTGATTAAAGCAAGGCAGCAACTTGTGCGTCGATAAATCTACGCCGTACACTTCATAATTTGTTTTTGCCAAAAGGTGTGCGCAAAGCGAACTGCCTATAAAACCATTCGCACCCAAAATTAAGATTTTTTTCTCGTTCACAATTAACAACTAAAATAACATTGAAATTTGGCGGAAGGAGGGGGATTCGAACCCTCGAAACCTTGCGGTTTAACGGTTTTCAAGACCGTCGCAATCGTCCACTCTGCCATCCTTCCCTACATTTTCAGTACATCGTAAAACCCCATTGACAGTCAATGCAAAAATAAACTAAATCAGCCAACACATTCAAGTAAGTTAAAAGCTTAACCTTGCCGTTCTAAAAATGCGTGCAAGCATTGTTCCAAAGACACCGTGTCTTTTGTGAAATTACGGATACCTTCAGCGAGCTTTTCATGGGTCATCGGATCCTCATTGAGTTGCCAGCGAAAATGAGCTTCGTCCACATTATCGTCCACGACGGGTGTATTCGGTTGAAATTCAGTCAAGTGGCAGGGAACATCCGCTTCATTCAAGCTCAATTGTTCTAACAATGTGGGAGAAATTGTCAAAAGGTCGCAACCCGACAAGGCGAGAATTTGTTCCGTATTGCGGAAGCTCGCCCCCATAATTTTTGTTTTGTAGCCACGCTGCTTGAGGTAAGTGTAAATTTCTTTCACGGACCGAACGCCTGGATCCTCTTCAAGGGGGTTCAGTGCATTGCGAGCCTTGTACCAATCATAAATTCTTCCCACAAAAGGAGAGATCAAGCTCACATTCGCGCACGCGCAGGCAATTGCTTGTGTGAGTGAAAAAATAAGTGTGAGATTGCAGGCAATGCCCTCTTTTTCCAATATTTTGGCGGCTTGAATCCCTTCCCACGTGGCGGCAATTTTTATCAACACCCTGTGCGAAGAAATGCCCTCCAAATCATACAAATGAATTAAACGACGCGCTTGTTGTACGGTGGCTTCGGTATCAAATGAATATCGTGCATCCACCTCCGTTGAAACCCGTCCAGGGATGACTTGCAAAATCCTTTTACCAACGGTGACCAACAAACATTCCAAAAAGCTTTGTAAGCGTGAAGTCCCAACATCAATGGAGCTTAACAGCTCATACGCCGCCTGCAAATAAGCTTGCTGTGTGTCTTCGTTTTTTATTTCTTTTAAAATCAAGCTTGGGTTTGTCGTGGCCTCGTCTGAGTGGAATCGTTGAATATCCATCCAGTTGGCCGTATCTGCCACAACCTTAGTCCATCGTTTTAAGCTTTCCAATTGATTCATACGCGTCCCCCGTTCAACTTTACCAGCTTATTTTGCTCATCCTAATGCGCACGGCAATCGAAAAATTACAGGAATGTCGGGAAGTCATACGCAAGTTTGGTTTGTTATTAATTTCACGCATCTCATGACAAAACCATTTTTTACTTACGATGACCTGGCAAAATGGCATTTAATGCCTCCACGCACATTTGAATCGCCTTGTCAATTTCTTCCTCATTAATGATGAGAGGCGGGTTAAAGTATATGACGTCTCCCAAGGGCCTTAAGATGAGGCCTCGAGACAAAGCCTCCTTATAGATTTGATAACCGACGCGTAGGGACGGCGAAAATGGAATTTTACCGTGCTTATCTTTTACCAATTCAATGGCGTTAATAAGACCGATGTGCCGAATCTCACCCACATTAGGGTGGTCAAGCAATTTTTCGCTCAGCTGCTTGTGAAGATATTTTGCGCGCACCTGTGCTTTCGTAAGGACATCCTCATTCTGCAAAACACGTTGTACGGCCAACGCCGCCGTACAAGCTAACGGATTGCCACTGTACGTATGGCTGTGCAAAAAAGCCTTTGCTTCGTTATAGTCGGCATAAAACGCATTGTAAATTTTATCGGTGGTTATGGTGATCGCCATGGGCATGTAACCTCCCGTGAGACCTTTTGAGACGCACATGATGTCTGGGCTTACACGCGCGTGATCACAGGCAAACATTTTACCCGTGCGACCAAAGCCCGTTGCGATTTCGTCGGCGATGAAGAGTACGTTGTATTGATCACACAGCTGACGAACGGTATGGAGGTACGCGGCGGGATAAATACGCATGCCAGCGCTTCCCTGCAGGATGGGCTCTAATATAAATGCGCAAGTTTCTTCGGCGTGCTTCTCGAAAGATTCTTTTAAAAAGCACGTGCATTCAAGTTGGCAATTTTTTCGGTTTTTACCGAAAGGGCAGCGGTAACAATCGGGCGCTTGTACGTGAATACCCTCTTTTATGATGGGCTTGTACAAACGCGTGTACAAGTCCATGCCACCGACCGATAAGGCGCCCATCGTTTCCCCATGATACCCGTCAGACAAACACATGAATTTTGTCTTCTTTTTAAAACCGGTCTGGTGCTGGTATTGGAAGCTCATCTTCAACGCACACTCTACGGAAGAAGACCCGTTGTCGGAGAAATTGAATTTCCTTAATCCGGCCGGGACCACGATTGATAAGGCCTCACACAGGCGAATGGCCGGTTCATGAGAAAAATTTGCGAAAATGACGTGCTCTAAAGATTCCAACTGATTGTGAATGGCCGCATTAATTGTTGGATTACAATGGCCCAATAAGTTGCACCACCAAGAGCTAATGATGTCTATGTAGGGCTTGCCTGCTTGATCGTACAGATAAACGCCCTTGCCACTTTTTATAATAATGGGCTTTAAACTTTCGTAATCTTTCATCTGCGAACAGGGGTGCCAGATGAATTCCAAATCTTTTTCAACTAAGGTTGTCATGGGGCGTAAAAAAGAGCTTATTCGAAAAGAGGCAGAAGGTCCTCACTTTTAATCGATAAATCACGTGCATTCGCTTCTACTTGAGCGATGATGGGGACTTGTGTTAATAGCCGCATCATTTTCACATTATCTCTATCCATCACATTATCTTCACGAAACTGATTTATAATAATGCCGCGGATGTGAATGTTTTTCTGTCTCAAGAACTCCACTGTCAGTACCGTTGCGTTGAGTGTTCCCAAGGCAGCACTGGCCACAATTAACACGCCTAAATTGAGCTGTTGGATGATATCCACTAAAAATAGCTGCTTGCGCGTATCGTAACGAATGGGGCAGACAATCCCACCGCAGCCTTCAACCACTAGGTAATCATGCGCCTTCGAATGTGTGTTAAAGTCATCAATGATTTTTCCAATTTCAACGGGATTAGCTTCAAGTTGGCTGGCCAAATGTGGCGATACCGAATGCTTGTACGCGTAGGAATACATGTCTTGGATAGGGTAGGGGAGAGGCACAAAATGTTTTACATAATTAACATCGTCGGGCACAAGCTCGCCGGCACATACAGTTGAATCGCTGGCAACGGGCTTGTAATACCCCACCTTATGCCCACCATCGCACAACTTTTTGCAAATTAGTCCAGACACAAAGGTCTTGCCAACTCCCGTCCCCGTGGCCGTTATGAAAATGGATTTGCTCATTCGCCCAATTTCCTGATTTTAAAACCAAGTTCAGTTATCATCTTGACATCTTGCTCGACTGTAATGCCTGGGGTGGTCAGCATATCTCCTGTGATAGCGGCGTTGGCACCCGACAAAAAACATTGTTTGCCTTTATCTGGCAACAATCCGCGTCCTCCGGCCATACGAATGGCGGCATCTGGCAAAATAAAGCGGGCAATCGCGACAATGCGGCACAATTCGTCATTGGTTAAAATCTTATTGTTTTCATAAGGCGTGCCGGGGATTGGATTGAGCAAATTAATGGGGACTGATTTTACCTCAAGCTCTTTTAACTGAAAGAACAGGTCCACACGATCTTCCATGCTTTCCCCTAAGCCAAAAACACCACCACTGCACAAACTTAAGCCTGCGCGTCGAGCGGCCTTTAATGTGGCAATCTTATCTTGAAAAGTATGTGTGGAACACATTTGTGGGAAAAAGCGTTCGGAAGTTTCTAAATTGTTGTGAATGCGATCTACGCCGGCGCTTTTAAGTTCTTGAAGGTCTGCTTCATTGAGTAATCCTCCCGACACACAAACGCTTAATTTGGTTGTATCAAGAATTTTACGGGTAATTTGGCAGGCTTTGGCAATGTCCACCTTGTTTAATTTTTTTGCCGCTGCGACCATTGAGAAGCGCAAAACGCCCTGTTGGTCATCGTGCATAGCTTGCTTTAAAACCGGCTCATCATCGAGGAATGGGTACGTGTCTATTGGGGTTTTGTAACAGGCCGCCTGCGCACAAAATTTACAATTTTCAGAACAACGGCCGCTTTTTACATTAATAATTGAGCAAAGATCAAAATTTTGCCCGCAAAAGTGTTGTCGAATTTCATTTGCAGCTGTGGTCAACTCACTTAAGGGAGCCTCCACAATGCTTAGAATATCAACTTTGTTAATCGATTCTTTGCGAAAAATTCTTTCTTTTAATTCAGAAATTGCACGATTGATCATGCGGAGCAATCTGACACGTGCGTTGTTATTTGTAAAGACTTATCTGAGGGCCGGCGTACGACTAAGCCGACAAAAGACAGGGTGCTTTCTTTTTAATTTTCGTCTTATAAGGGACATCCAAGCAACAAGACAAGGCCACACAGCTTTCTGAAAAATCACCGCTAGGATGGCAACGCGTGCGGTATTCCGATGAATAGTACGTCTGATACAAAGCACAGGTTTGAAAGCCCTGATGCCTCAACAAACGCACAGAAGCTTTGTTGGGGACCGCCACACGATCGGAAAATAAGAACTTAACGACCGTGCCTTTTAGTCGTGCAATCAACTTGCTCCACGCTTGCGTCATAATTCCTTGATGTTGGAATTGAGGTAAAATTCCATATGAAACGTTGCAGGCTAATTGATCTGCACTTAAATGCCCCTGTAAATTATGAAGGCAATAAAAACTATCGATGACAAACTGCATCCAGCCTTCCTCACAATGATGCTGCAAGCTGTACCCTCTTTTAAGGCTTGCAATGTAACCCCGTAATTTGACTGCATCGAAATTCGTTTGTAAAAAACGACTTAGCTCAAGCAAATCAATGCCATTTAAGTGATTTTCCGTAAGAGGATGCTTTAAAAAAACGTTCCATTGAGGGAGCAAAACCGTTTTGAAGTTATTGGAAATGCTCGACAAATTGTACGGGTCTATCTGTAAAAACGCAATGGGGTAGTCCAGCAAATGGTCTTTATAAATAACGAGAAAATTTACAAAAAACCTGTGCTCTAAACAATGGGTGATGTTATGGATGATAAGGTCTATTTTGTCTTCGGGGAAAAACTCTAAGTTTTTATAATTACTCATGCTGTGGCCGTAGGCGTCCAAAACAGATTTAATTAAATGAGCATCGCCGGGCCTCGCGACACGCAATTGCAATGGACGGGCGATGTCGTCTTTGGTCGTTATGGATTCTGAAAAATCTTTAATATACTCAATAAAACTTTCGGGAAATTGAGAACATCGCCCTTGAGTAAAAGGAAATACGCCCGAGCCGTTGACTCGACGTTTCTTCATTAAGTGCAGTAAAAATTTCGATGACATACTTGTACATATGTATAACACATTACACGCTGATCCGCAATACCTTATTAGATTTCAACTTAATTTTAAGGGCTCTATCTATAGAAAAATAAGCTCAGTTGGCTTGAAATTTTATTGCGTATCTCAAAAAAGGGCATTGTATATTAATCATTCGGTTGGGTACAGCAGCCCGGTTATCATTACGGAGAGGCGTGTGAAAGTGGAAGCGAGATGCTACGTGGGCGAGGTTAAAGGTGCCGACTTAGAAGGGATCAGATTTATGAATAAAAATGGAAATAAGGTAGTAAAACACAAACGGCATTTTTCTTTTAACAACGGCTCTTTGTGGGCAATGGTCCGACTCACAAGCCTGATGGGGGCGCTTTATTCAACGTGCTCAAACGGACATGCGGAAGCGATCCCCACACGAGACCTCAAGGCTGCTTCAACAGTTAATTTAAATTCAACAACTAACTCAAATAAAAACATTATGGCAAACGGAATTACAGAATTAACAAAGGAAAATTTTGACGCTTTTACAAGTCAAGGGCTTGTATTGGTCGATTTTTGGGCACCGTGGTGCGGACCTTGCAAAGCCTTAGGTCCCGTATTGGAATCCATTGCGGGAAAAGTCGGCGGTAAGATTAAAATTGGTAAGGTTAATGTCGACAATGAGGATAATGGCAGCCTGTCGGCAAATTACAACGTTCGTAGCATCCCAACGCTCATCTTCTTAAAAGATGGACAGATCCTTGAAACAAGCGTTGGGCTCTTATCCGAAGATGTACTGATGAGTAAAATTGACACTTATGCAAAGTGATCATTTAAGCAATTTGTTGCAACGTTACCCTCGGTTGGAGGCCTGCAAAAGTGACATTACAGAGGCATTTAATTTACTACGCCTCTGTTTTGGGCAGCAAGGGAAAGTCCTGTTGGCCGGCAATGGCGGCAGTGCCTCTGATTGTGATCACATAGCGGGCGAGCTCTTGAAAAGCTTTAACATCCCTGGGCTCGTGCATTTAGCCGAATCGACTCACTTGTCGTCGGAGGCACAGGCCCATCTGCAACACGCTCTGCCAGCCATACCTCTGGCCAACTTAACGGGGATCATGTCAGCCTTCTGTAACGATTGCGATCCCGCCTGGTGTTTCGCTCAACTTGTGTGGGGATTGGGAGACAAAAAAGACGTTTTGTGGGCGTTGAGCACCTCGGGCAATTCAAAAAATATCCTGCACGCCATAGAAGTGGCAAAAGCGAAGGGAATGTGCGTTTTGGGCTTATCCGGGCATACGGGAGGCAAGATGAAAGCTCTGTGTGACGTGTGCATCTGCGTTCCAGAGACAGTCACCTACAAGGTACAAGAGCTTCATTTGCCCATCTATCATTGCCTTTGTCTCATGCTAGAAAGTTACTTTTTTGGCCATTAATGGGAATTGATACAAATCAATGCTTCCCAAGATATTGTTGGGATTTTGCCAATTTAATCCACGCAAACGCGGGCAGGGCTGTCTTTGTGGGCGGCTGCATACGAGATATTAAACTGGGCATTTCGACCCAAGATTTTGATGTGGAGGTTTTCGGCATTGAACAGGAACGTTTGCAAGCGATTCTAGAAAAACATTTTAAGCATATCAATTTATTCGGGCAAAAATTTGGCGTGTACAAAATAAAAAATCCGCCTCTGGATGTCAGTTTGCCTCGCACCGAAATAATTATTGGATGTAAGCATAGGGATTTTAGCGTGCATTTGAATCCCTACCTCAGCTATGAAGAAGCTGCACGCAGACGAGACTTTACGGTGAATACAATGGGATTTGATATACTGGCCAACACATTGTTGGATCCGTTTCACGGTGAAAACGATTTATCCCAAGCCACCCTGAGGCACGTTTCTACCCATTTTGCAGAAGACGCCCTGAGAGTTCTGCGTGGGATGCAATTAGCAGGCCGTTTCGGGTTTAAATTGGCGGATGAAACGCAAGCGCTTTGCCAATCGATGTCACCGCAAGCGCTCAGTGAGCAAAAAATTTTTGAAGAATTTTACAAATTGTTCTCAAAAAGTTCAAAGCCCTCACGCGGATTGATTTTCTTAGAACGTGTTAATTGGCTGCGTTATTTTGGACCCTTGTACGAATGTCAGCAAAAGTTCCCGAGCGAATGGCTATCAATTTTGCACGCCATTGATCAAGCGAGTAGGGGACAAGCCTCCTGCGAGCTCGTTTACGCAATCCTCCTTACGCGTTTACAAAATTTGCACCTCGCGACTGAGGAGTTTTTCCAAAAGTGGATTACAAACGGCAAAATTTTAAAAAAAGTCTTACGAAAAGCCCAAGAATTACGCTCCAATCAAGGTGATTAACGACTGTGCGATTCAATCAATTCGGCCAAACACGTGGGGTAAATGGGCAAATTACAGTGTTTAATCTGATCGACAGAAAACCACTGCATGCGCCGTATAACCGGTTTTTCTTCTTCCGTTAAATGATCAAAACTTAGACATTGGGCGTTGGTTTTAGCCAACATAAATTTTTGCTTAATAAGCGTATTCACCCCATGCATGCAAAGTTCAAATTGATCCTCCCAAATAACATTGCCGAAGCTGACGTTTTGAGGCGTCAAACCGGTTTCTTCAAAGAGCTCTCTCTCGGCCGCTGCGTAAACATCTTCGCCCTCTTCAATCTTACCGCCGACTAACTGCCAAAAACCTTCACCACAGGCACCATTTGCATCCTTAATGTTTGGATCCTTGGTGAATAATAGCAGAACTTCGTTTACTCCATTTAACAGAATGAGCTTAACACTTGGTCGAACGATTGTCATTGTATGAAAAAAAATTTGATTTATGTAAATCTTTATGCTTTCCTCCAGGTGTCAAGTCCAAACTTACACCCACAGCTGCCTATGAACAGACATTACGAAACCTTCTGCACGACGCAAAATGATCAATTAAAAGAGCCCATATTTTTAGGGCAAGCCATCAATGTGGCTCGTTACGATCAGCAAAAGTACCTCATCTTTGAAAAACTCATCGATAAGCAATTATCTTTCTTTTGGCGCCCAGAAGAAATTGATGTTTCGATCGATGGGATTCAGTATAAAACGCTAACCCCACATGAACGTCACATCTTCATCAGCAACTTAAAGTATCAAACACTGATGGACAGCATACAAGGTCGTTCGCCCAATATGCTCTTTTTGCCCATTGTGTCATTGCCGGAGGTCGAAACGTGGATAGAGACGTGGTCGTTCAGCGAGACAATTCACAGCCGAAGTTATACGCACATCATACGCGCCATCGAAACTCAACCGGACCTCGTATTTAACGACATTGTAGCTAACACCGAAATAAAAAAACGGGCCACGAGCATTTCGTATTACTACGACCGTTTGCACCATTACAATGTTTTGATGGACAGCCAAACGAGCCACTACGATCTCAGAGAACATATGTGCGCAATTTACATGGCCCTTCACGCCGTTAATGCCTTGGAGGCCATACGATTTTACATTTCCTTCGCCTGTTCCTTTGCCTTTGCTGAAAGAGAGCTCATGGAGGGTAATGCCAAAATTATTAAATTAATTGCCCGGGATGAGATGCTGCATTGGGCCAGCACACGCAAATTAATTGCACTGTTATCGGATGGCAGTGAAGGAAAACTCTGGCAAGAAGTTTGTCAAAGTTGTCATGCCGCTTGCGAACAACTCTTTTTAGAAGTCGTTGATCAAGAAATAGAATGGGCAAAGTATCTGTTCAAGGATGGCGCCATGTTGGGCCTCAATGAAAAAATCTTGCAAAGCTACATTTATTACTTGGCCAATACGCGGATGGAACAACTCCACATGCGTCCGCGATTTGACATCAAGTCCAACCCGATTCCGTGGATTGACACCTGGCTCAGCTCAGATGCCGTCCAAGTGGCCCCACAAGAAGTTGAACTTAGTTCATACCTCACCAATCAGATTAACGCTAATGTAGACCCCTCCGATCTTAATGCAATAGACCTATAACGATGAGCTTAAGTGTTATAAAAAGAAGCGGTAAAAAAGTTCCCTACAACGAAGAATACATCCACAAAATGGTGGAGTACGCCTGTGAAAATTTGGAAGGCGTATCCATGTCAGACATCGTTTTACATGCGGGGATCCAAGTTTACGATGGGATTAAAACCTCTGAAATTCACGACATGACGATCAAATCTGCCGCGGATAAAATTTCCATTGATGCGCCCAACTATCAGTACGTGGCGGCCAATTTAATGATTTCAAAGATAAGAAAAGAGGCCTACGGGTGCTGGCAAGTTCCACCCTTGTACGATCACATTAAAAAAATGTGCGACGGCGGGTGGTACGATGCCCAACTTTTAAAAAAATACGACAAGGCCGAGTTGGATTTCTTCAATACCGTCGTACGACACGAATTGGACCTGAAATTTTCTTACGCGGCCACAAAACAATTTGAAACAAAATACTTAGTTCAAAATCGAGTGACCGGCCAGATTCTTGAAAGCCCGCAAATGGCATTGATGTGCATTTCGTTAACGTTATTTCAGGATTTTTCTAAGAATAAAAGTGTACGCTCAAAAATTATTTGCGAATTTTACAAGCACCTTTCGGCAAACGACATCTCCTTACCGACGCCCATCATGGCGGGCGTTCGAACTCCGCTCAAGCAATTCAGTTCATGTGTGTTAATTGAATGCGGCGATTCACTTGACAGCATTTCGGCAAGCAGCAATGCAATCATACGTTACGTTTCTCAAAGAGCCGGAATTGGCATCAATATTGGCCAAATTCGGGCTAAGGGCACGCCCGTAAGGAATGGAGCTGCGTATCATACGGGCATCACGCCTTTCGTCAAATTTTTTCAATCAGCCGTACAAAGTTGCTCGGCGGGCGGCATTCGAGCTGGGGCCGCCACTGCGTATTACCCACTTTGGCATTACGAAGTCGAAGACCTGTTGGTTTTAAAAAACAACCGCGGGGTGGAAGAAAACAGGGCTCGGCACATCGATTACGGCGTACAAATCAATGGATTTCTCTACAAGCGCTTGCAAAATGGGCAAAATATTACGCTGTTTTCACCGCATGAGGTCCAAGACCTGTATCAAGCCTTCTTTGCCGATCAAAACTTATTTGCGCAATTGTACGAACGTTACGAAAATGATCCTCGCATTCGCTTCAAAAAGACGATCAAGGCGGTCGAATTATTTTCTCTGCTCATGCGCGAAAGATCCAGCACGGGTCGCATCTACATTATGAATGTAGATCACTGCAACACGCACTCTTCATTCGATCCATCGCTTGCGCCCATTAAGCAGTCTAATCTTTGCGTGGAAGTCACATTGCCGACAAAATCGCTCAGCTTAGAACATCCATCGACAGGAGAAATTGCACTGTGCACATTGGCGGCCATTAACTTGGGCAATATCGGTACGGATCACGAAAAAATGCAGAAGTGTACGCAACTGCTCGTGTACGCTTTGGATAGTTTAATCGATTATCAAAATTACCCAGTTGAAGCCTCTAAGGCCAATACCTTGGAACGACGTTCACTCGGCATAGGTGTCATTAATTACGCCGGATTTTTGGCTCAGAGAAACTTAAAATATTCTGACAACGAACACCTCAAAATCACACACGAAGTGTTTGAAATGTTCCAATACTATTGCATTCAAGCCTCCGTGGAATTGGCAAAAATAAAAGGTCCGTGCAAGCGCTTTTCTGAAACAAAGTATGCAAAGGGGATCCTTCCCATCGACAGTTATTATAAGAAGGGCATCGACAAATTAATAGCTCCCGACGCACTTAAATTGAATTGGGAAGCCTTGCGGCACGACATTTTAAAATACGGCATGCGTAACAGCACCTTAACGGCCTTGATGCCTTCTGAAACTTCGTCGCAAGTCAGTAACTCAACCAATGGCATCGAACCCCCCCGCGCGCTTATTTCAGTTAAACAAAGCAAGGATGGCATCGTCAAACAGGTGGTTCCAAACGTCGAAGCAATTGGTTCTCAATACGAATTACTTTGGGATATGCCAGACAACTCGGGCTATTTAAAGACCGTGGGCATTATGCAAAAATTTGTCGACCAATCCATTTCGGCAAACACCAATTACGATCCTTATAAGTATCCTGACAACAAGGTACCCATGCAGGTTTTGTTAAAAGACCTCTTACTGGCCTATTCTTTGGGAATTAAGACATTGTATTACCACAATACCCGTGATCATGGATCTGAAAAGGACGCGACAGATGACGGTTGTGCAAGCGGAGCGTGCAAAATATAAAATGGCTAATGGACCATCGATCCAGTGAAATCGACTAAGCTCTTCATTTAGGATTTCAAAGTACAAGCCGTGTAATTCTAAAAAAATATACGGCCTGCAGAGCCGGTGCCCGTAAGTAAGTAAGTAAGTAAATAGGACAACTTGTGATTTAATCGCTTGGTAATAATGAGCTTATGTTTCTAGACTTATCAAGCCTTGAACCAAATTCGATGGATACTGTCAAAGGGGGAGAAGGCGTGTCTTGTAAATTAACTCACGCACTTAAAACAATTCAATTTGTTAAGAATTCACCGACGATAGAGTGCCCTCAAGATGAATGAGGGCCTCGGATGCCGCCTGCATGTTAGAAATAAATAGCAAAATGCTTGACGGCACCCAATGAATACCAACCTAAGTTCTTAAATTTGGCGGCGTTTTTGACCCTGATCGTTTACTGAAAGCGTTGAAACAGGCCTTTTACTTTAGGATCATTTACATTTAACGGCTTTGCACCCCTAATTTTCTCAAATTCAATGCAACGCAAACGATTTTCTTGCGATTCATCGTGGCCAATTAATCCACTCACGCCCTTAAATGCGCACTCAACCGCAAAATCGACACACGATTGAATTAAATTTAAATCATACGCATTGGGAGCGGCCGAGCGGGCAAAATAACCGCTTTTTTGCACCAACATTTTTTGAGCACCCAGTGCAGAAGACAGCTGCTCACCAATCCACTTTCCAGCGTTAATGTGATCGAGCTTGACATGGCCAAACGCATCACGTGCGACTGATTCGCCCTTCATTTCCAGCGCTTTTACAATGGCAGAAACGCAAGCCCCCTCGCTG
Organism: uncultured Verrucomicrobiota bacterium; assembly: GCA_902495005.1. Taxonomy (GTDB): domain Bacteria; phylum Verrucomicrobiota; class Verrucomicrobiia; order Opitutales; family UBA9783; genus CABUVL01. The sequence goes on from CABUVL010000004.1 coordinate 45,617, forward strand.
ACAAATAAATTCAAACACGACAACTTGTCAAATATGGGCTTGAGGCGGCGCACCTCTCGTTCGAGGTCAAATTCGATCTCTGGAACGTATACGCCGTGGATTTCAAATTTTTCTTTTGAAAAGCCCAAATTGGGAGCAAAGCAACGCCGATTTAATCTGGACAAGTAACAGTCCGCCGTAGCGTAGGTTAACCAACCACAGTGACGCCCCATAACTTCGTGTATGATTAACATACCCGGATTGGCACTGTGCTCGTGCACAATATTTTCAAAAAAGATAGCGCCTTGTTCCGCCGCAGTCATTGCCCCCAAACTTTGCTTGACGGGATAAATGTCGTTGTCGATGGTTTTCGGCAATCCAACAATTTGTAAGGCGTACTTATTTTTGGCTAAAAATTGTGCCAATTCGGCTGCCGTTGTACTCGTATCATCTCCACCAATCGTGTGAAGTACATCGATCTTATCGCGCATTAACTGCTGTGCCGCGACTTCAAACGGATTTTGACCAGCTTGAATCAATCCTTTTTTCTCACAATCTTTGGCGTTTGACAACTTTACACGACTGTTTCCAATGGGACTTCCGCCGAAATTCAACAGGCGATCAGCCTCTTCTCGAGCTTCGCGAGTGATCACCCTATGTTGACCCAATAAAAGACCTTGATATCCATTTAAATAAGCAATGATTTCAACACTTTTATCTAATTCCGTGTAACGCTTGATAAGCCCACCAATGGCAGCCGAAAGACAGGGAGCCAATCCTCCTGAAGTTAAAATAGCAACTTTCATAGTTATTTAAAAATACAACGAAGCCACGGATCTGCCAAGTAAATAAGCAGATTTACAAAACGTAGCTTACCCACTTGTCTCCCTCGAGCAATTTAATCGACCGGATGAGCATCTTCGTTAGACTTCCGGCTCGTTGAAATGTGGCAGACTTCAAATACCAGTGACCCTCTCCAAATTTTTTCAAACTTTGTAATGAAAATTGCGCGCAAATGGCATTTTTATCGTCGTATGCGATGGCTTCCATAATGGTGTTAAAATTTTCATCGATGTATACGACCACTTGCCGAACTTTTATAAAATCAGCAGGCGCAGAAAAATAACACCTCAGCGCTTTCCGACCTCGTTTGGCCGTTCGTTCAAATTTTACCAAATTCCAATTCAAAAATGGCATAGCCATCATTAAATAACAACAACCTGGCGCTTCAGGTACTATAGGCTCAAGCCAGTGATCGATAGGGTAGGGGCACTGATTAAGCAGAGGTGTTTGTGGGCAAAATTTATTAAACTTAATTTCTTGATTACCAGTCAAAAACAACCTCAGAATAATTTCATTTTGAGAATCACTAAGCACGCGACTTTGAAGTTCACCCGATAAAGTACGATCTTTGCTCAGCAATTCAAACCGCATCACGTGTTGAGAACTCAGCGTAAATTGCCTGATCGCGCGTATTCTTTCTTGGACCGAACACGTGTCTTCAGCCATTAGGCACGAGCTAATTACCAAGAAAAGATAAAACGACCCAAGGTACAAAAATTTTTTAAAAAAGCACTTCGCCCTGAAATTTTTTAGCGTACCCAATGACGCAATAAAACTACGCATTCGTGTCGTTGGCTACCGTCGCATTTTCGTGCTCAGCCGTACTGCTGGAGGGCAACGTAGTTAATGCTCCCGACGCTTCTGCTTCGTCGACAACCATAGGGGCAAGTTCTTTTTGTTTGGGGTCGTGATGTTGCTTGGAAACTTGGCAAAGCGTCAACGTCAAAGTTATTACGAAGAAAGCGATTACACTGTACACCGTCCAACGCGTAAGCACATTGGAAGCCTCGCCGCCAAAGGCTGACTCAGCGGCACCTCCGCCAAGAGCGGCACCCATGCCCGCATTGGCACTCGGTTTTTGCATTAAAATTAATAAAATGAGCCACGCGCACAAAATAATTAAACAGACCGAACCAGCACCTATAATAAAATTTACCATAACCGTAAAAACTTCTCTTGAATATTTTATTTTTTAACGCCAAATGCAAGCAAAATATATGATTTCTTTAATACGTGACCTGTAAAAAATTGAAACATTCAATCACTATCGGACCTATAAGATCATGAATGTCCAACATAAACCTTAGCCATGTGTTAGTTCTCTCATTCTATAAATACAATTAATGAACAACCACCAAGGTCATTTTGCGTTTGAAAAATAATACCCATAAAGGAAACGGTACCTCGTATGCGACTTCGTCTAACATTTTTGTAAAAAAGCATTTTACACGTGAAATCTTCTTTTTTTAATTGATTCTCTGAAAGACTGTTTCGTGACATTCAAAATAATTTATAGAGTAAGACCCATCGCGTTAAAAAAATTCGACATAATTATTCAATAAAATGATTCTGCGCTATCCCATTGCCTGGGCCAATGTAGCCGTTATTTTCAGCTTATGCTTTGTCAGTGGGATATTATCCAAGCAACTCGGTTCTTCACTCATGTCGCTGTCATTTCTCCTTTTCTTTTTATGGACGCAACGCATCGGTTTAAAAAAGTCATTCCTATTTGTTATTTCCACGTTATTAATGAGTGTGGCGTACCATAGTTATATTTCCAAGCAGTTGGAAATTAAGGGGAAGGGCGTCATTTCTGGCAATTTTATCTTTGAAAAAATTTTTAAGACGCGCCCTGGGCGTTTAGGTGGAATAGGGCACTTACAAGGAAATCATGATAAAACCTACGTACACATTTTTTCAAAACTAACGCTTGAAGAAAACACATGGTACTACGTTAAAGGGATGCGTCTGCCTCTACATTCTCCATTTGGAATAAATCAAAACTTTTCGCACTATTTATGGGCTCGCGGTGTGCGATATCATCTGCCTAAGGTCTCACAATTTAGGCGTATTGGCAACGACCGTTCGCCCTCATTTTCACAACGATTACGACTGCATTTTAGCAATGTTCTCAAAATGCATTTTAAGAATGATGAAAAAGCACACACGTACGAGGCCATCTTACTCGGTAAAAAAGAATGCCTAAGTGAGTCCCAATTAAAGCACTTTTTGTACACGGGGACCATGCACCTATTTGCGGTGAGTGGATTGCACGTCGGCGTTGTGAGCACGTTTTTATTTTTTCTTTGCAAGGCATTAAGATTTCCCAAGCTGGTTAAGCTCCTTTGTACTTTTTCAGGCGTCTTACTGTACGCGAGCATTGTGGGGTTCAGCCCGTCAACCTTAAGGGCCTCTTGCATGGTATTTTTTGTTCTTTTTATGCAACTGATCAATAAGCCCATCGACATCAATGCGGCCTTTTTCAACACCGCATTTTTTGTTTTGCTCTTAAATCCATGGCAAATTTGGGATGTCGGTTTTCAATTATCCTATGGGGTTGTCGCAAGCATTATTTACTGGGGCGTCCCATGGGCAAAAGCATGGACGCAAGGTTCATCCTATAAAACCATCGATCGATTCAAATCTTCCCTCTGTATCTCTTTCAGTGCCAGCATAATGAGCGGATTATTTACCATGTACTATTGGAGTTTGTTTACACCTTGGGCTTTTGTAACAAATTTGTTTTTAATCCCACTCACCAGCGGCATCGTCGTTCTGGGCAGCACGAGCTTTATCGCAAGCTTTCTTTGCCCTGCAGGCGTACCTCTCATTAACTCCATTGCAGAATGCTTCATCAGCGTCCTACTGAACTGCGTGCATTTCCTTTCGAACCTGCCTTACGCGGCCATTCCCATTCATTGTAACAGCCACATTTTTTACACCTGCCTATTTTTATTTTTCTTAAGCATCACAATTCATAAGGATAAGGGAACCGAACACTAAGAGATTCCGTTACAAGCCTACATGTGATTTGATCTTTATTGACAGGCAAATCAAGAATTGTTAAAAAAGAGCAAGATTAATAAACGCTGATGACATCGTACTAAATGTCCATAGAACAGCTCGAGATATAGCAGATACACACTGGGAAGGACAAGCGTGGACCAATAAAGAGCTAGAAACTTTGGTTGATGACCTTTGGGCCTGGGTACCTCTAGATTATGATACATACAAAGGGGGTCGTTGTGATACATTTGCCTGCCAAATTGTAAAGCGTTTAAACACTTTGGTCTCAAAACAAATTCAACAGACCTAAGACGTGCCATAAGTCACTGCTTGGATAAAAAAATTAATAATAGGAATAGCATTGTATTTAATTATGCCGCATTGTATCCCGATTTATTTTTTGGCTTTTTAAAGAATTTGATAGCCCATAACTATTGTAAGGAAGTCGTGGACATTTTGATGTATCGAACTGATGAAAATGATTGTTCAGGGCCAATTGCCACACAAGTACAAAATGATCCGGGCTTCTATGAAGATATTTACAATCAATTGCCGAAAGATGTAAGAGCTCCATTAGATGGCGCTTATTACCAAGGGAACACCTGTTGTTCAATTCTAGGCAACGGATTGTGTAGTATGTAAGCTCTAAAAAACAAATTGATTTAAAAATTTATTCCCCCCCTAAAGGGGGAATTTTATAAGCCGTCAAAATAATATTTTATAATGTCAATACCCCCTTATATTAATCTCTCAACTTATAGCGCAGCGGATGACTCTCTTGTGCTTCAAGCTAAATCTAATCATCTTAAAGAAAATTCTGTAGCTGCAAGCAACTTAGCTAAAAAAGCTAAGGACACGGACTCACTTGCCAATTTACAAGGGAAACAAACGCCACGAACTGTAACGGTACGAGCAATGAAACAGGCGGAAGTTCAATCCGCACGTGATTTAGAACTATCAGCATTATCAGCCACCGCAAGCGCAATACTACTAAGCTTTCTAAATCCCAAGATAAGTGGGTAAACAACATCAATTCTAAGGAAATAGCTACACAAACGCCTTTTGATTCAAAGACAATATTGATAAAAATTGGAAATGGGAAGCACCCGCTTTGGAGAAAATAAAAGATAATGATAATTTATCTGAGAAAATAAGCAAAGATATAGATACCGTCAGCAGTAAATTAAAGACATTGGAAAACAAAATATATCGCTTCTTCACAATACCAGAAGAAAATCGTAACGGCTTAGAACAAACGTTTGCATGGATGCAAACACTTACACTTGACGCTTGGGTACAAGACGACGTCAAAAATTCAATTCCTCAAGGAGATGAGTATAAAGGCTTACGTGATATTTTTGACGATAATACAACGCAATCACCTGAAGCCCAAAAGGCCAGTGAGCTCATTGGAATCGCCAAACATTTGCCCTTATATGGAGAAAGTGGAAAGGAATTATTAAAGCTCAAGTTATCAACAGGGCAATCTGTCATCAGCGACCTTAAAAAAATTGACCCCGCCTGGTCCAATTGTGCCAAATGGGGACAACGTGGCCGTTGGAGTGCGGTCGAAGGAACCCCTACACGTGTCGGATGGCAAAAAGACAATGTTAAGGGGAGTACCTCCGATGATCAAGGAAGCATTAGCTTAAGATATGAGGTCGACAATAAATACCAAGGCAATGATAATTTGGGTCGAGCTTGCATCAGCTCTTTCAATCCACCTCCGACAGCCTCTTACGATCAAATGCCACAATCCGCCATTGATGCCATTGATCAGTTACCATCATCGTATTCACTTGAAAATAAGCAATTGATAAAACATCAATTAGTCCAATTAGGTTTAGCAAAAACAGGCGAAGATGGTCAACTGCATCCGACAAAATCGACGGCGTCTTTGATCGCCGACAAAGGCCTCGGTACTATTTGCAGCATTTCGGGAACCACCGTAGAAACCGCCGTATGGTTCATGAAAGACGATCCACAAATGTATGATGCCTTACTCCGTTTGGCATCAGCACCCCAATCAGATGTACAAGCAGCTATTCAATCGTTAAATAAGACAGATTTTCCAAAGATTTTTGCCAGTATCACAGGTTTTATGCAAGCTGGACAATTTCACTCAGCTGCAGAAGTTCTTGGCGGCATGTACATGTCCGCTGTTGCTATACACAACGACCAATCTAATAATGAAAAAGTCTCAACTGACGTAGCTTCCTTATTAAAGGGATATGGCAATCTCTTAGATGCGCTCAAAAGTAATCCAGACCTCTTTGTTAATAAAGAAACCGCACAAGCTGCGTAAAATCTTTTGTACAGCGTCCATTTAATGGTATAAATCTTTTGAAATTAAATTTATAATTTCACATACCAACTCATTCGCTTCACAAAAGACAACTTTCATTGACTTGGATTCAAATGTTGCCGTAAAACCTCGTAACGAATCAATGGCACTAACATCAATAAAAGGCACATGCCTCAAGCGTATGACAATCGTATAGATGGAAGTGTTAACGCTCGCTAAGGCTGATTGAAAGGTTTCAATTACGCCGAAAAAGAAGGGGCCTTCGATGGAATACACGCTGACGTCTTTTGGGATGCTGAAAGTTTCATTAGATAAGCACGTGGTCAAATCGTTCTCTATCTGCACCGACTTAGCCATGCGTCGCATGAAAAACAAGGTCGAAAAAACAACGCCAATATTGACTGCCACCACGAGGTCCACAAAAACAGTTAGGAGAAAGGTAACAATTAACACAAACCGATCTGACTTTGGAGCCGTCGTTAAAATGCGTAAGAAGCGCTTACAATCACTCATATTATAAGCGACAACGAACAAAACAGCCGATAAGGCAGCAATCGGAATATAGCTGGCCAAGGGTGACAAAATCAAAATAAATAAAACAATCGTTATACTGTGTACAATACCTGCGATCGGTGAATTTCCTCCGCTTTTTATATTGGTTGCCGTGCGCGCAATGGCTCCAGTGGCGGCAAATCCTCCAAACAACGGTGCAAAAATATTGGCAATGCCTTGGCCGATAAGCTCTTGGTTAGAATTGTGGCGCGTACCAATCATGCTGTCCGCAACCGCCGCAGACAATAACGATTCAATAGCCCCCAACAATGCGATGGTGAAGGCGGGGCTTATTAACTCCGTTATCAAAGCTAACGAACAAGGCGGGAACTTTAACGAAGGTAATGTCTGCGGAATGCCGCCAAAGCTCGTTCCAATCGTGGCTACCGAGTCAAATTTAAAAATGATTTGCAAAAGTGTTGCAACAATGTAAGCGCGACCCCTGAGGTAAAGCCTACAATAACGGGCTCAGGTATGTACTTAATCATAGACCCGAGCTTAAATACACCCATAAAAACTAAAAACAAACCGGCCAATAAAGTAGCCAATTGCAGGCTCGTAATGCCATACTTTTGCGTAATTGAGTATAAAATTACGACAAAAGATCCTGTAGGCCCCGCGATTTGCACGCGTGTGCCGCCAAAAACAGCCACCATAAGTCCCGCAATAATGGCTGTATACAACCCATTCTCAGGCGGTACCCCCGAGGCAATTGAAAAAGCCATCGCCAATGGAAGCGCGACAATTCCAACAATTATTCCAGGTAAAATATTGGCAACAACATTCTTACGGGTTAATAAACCCGCCTTATAAGCTTCCCTTACTGCAAACATATCCAATAAAACAGGCAGAAACTTTTATAAAAACATTATTATGTGTCAAGATATAATCACAACATGTCAAAAAACGGAGCGATAAAACTTGTTTTAAAATTAGTAAAAATCGACATCCAACAAATATCAAAAATCTAAAATTCAAAAGCTCTGCCGAACCAGAATCCCAACGCGATAGCGACAAAAAATTATTGTCAAGACTTTGGTAATTTTGGTAATTTAAGTGATTGCACAAATCAAAAAAATTTGAACAAATTAGGGGCAACAAAATTTTTGCCAAAGAGCGCTGTGCAAGCATTGATAAGGAATAATGCGTATAAGATATTGATTTTACAAAAGAAAAACTTTAGATAAGAACTTCGCACAATATATAATAAGTCCTTCGTTAGACATAATTATTGTGGGCCGAGCAATCCTAGCACATCAAGTCAGCCCCCCTGCCCCAAAGGGGAGCGTTCATCTGACGATGAACTGTCTCGTAAAGATTTACTAAAAGTATTCGAAGAAGACTTATGGGGAAATGCCATTACGCCGAAGCAAGGGAGATCAGGCTCAAAGAAGGTAGCGTTTGAACGCTGGTGTAAGATCACGCACGACGGCCAAAAGAACCGCCAAGAGGTACGTGACGGGTGGGAGAAATACGTCAAGCATCAAAACAACTACAAGTACTCGATTCAACGTCTGCAGTTTTTTCTCAACCCACAAAAAGAATTATGGTTGGGGGAGTGGGAAGTTGAAGATAGAGTTTTGTCAGATCCTATTTCGTTAAAATTTGAGCAAACGCCGGCGGTATGGGCACAAGGCCTAAAGCGTTTAGGTTACATTGGGGAATACGAACGCAACAAACACGCCAAGTGTTTTGACTGGACCTATGCGACAAAAGCATTCAAGGCGGCATGCCAAAAGGCTATTGAAGAAGGTTGTTCGTTCAAGGAGTTCATAAATGAGGATCCCATGCTGTTAAGTAAAGAGGAGCAAGAACGAGATCACGAGCTCAACGACCTTGGCAAATTCGGCTCACCAAGCACGTGGTTTTATCCAATAAGAGACATGGTGGTTAAGTTTTCCACTTCAATGGCTCAACAACTAAAACATTGTGAAGATTGGGCATTGGCACCAAAGAAATTTGTGGAGATTTGCCTGCAAAAGAGGGCAGAGGGATTTATTCCGTTTTTTTCAAACAGAACTTATCAATGGACGCTGATTACCGAAGGTCAAGCGAAGGAGATAAGAGAAGAGGAAAAGAGGAGGGAAGAGAAAAAACGGATTGATGAAGTTATTCTTGAGGTCAACAAGAACATCGATTGGGAAAAGGTCGCTTTGCAAAAATTTTCTCAAGAGGAAGTAGACAAGGGGCTAACGTACCACATCAAGAACGAGACGGCGCTGTGGGGGAATGTCCAGGAAGCCGTACGTGAAAATCAATCAAGATATTTCAATGAACTGCTGTCCGGGGTAAAACAATGTCTAAATGGCTCTAAAAACGATTTTTAAACAACACACCTAAAACATTACGAATGTACAATAAAAACAACACCTAAAGGTATTTAAATAAGTTTTAGCGATATTTTAGAAACGACGAGTAAACGGATTTACAACAAAAAGAACAGAGATGGACACTCAAAAGACAAAAAACGGCACAAAAAGGAAGTATGTAAAGCGTACGAAAACCTATTCGTATTATGATGTTTATGATTGGGTTTCGGCCATAAACAACAGCGAATTTAGGGACATGAACCCCGCTCCTGGAGGAGATTCGTGGTTCACGGCAGAGCCAAAATTCAAAGAACTTTGCCAGGAATTTTGGAATATGGGTTACCGCATCACGCCAGTCATCAAAAGTGAGAGATTATTGACTTTTTCGGATGGGACCTTTGTTTACATTCCAGAGGTACGAACACTTACTTTAACGAAACATGACTAAAATCATTACGCTTGTAGGGACTCATTGCACATTTAAGACAACGTTTACGCAGGCACTTCACGAAGCGGCCTCAGCACGAGGATTGAGTTCTTGTGTTGTAAGTGAGGTAGCGCGTTTGTGTCCATTGCCTATGAATAAGCAACAGACAAAAGAGAGCACAATGTGGATTTTCAATGAGCAATTAAAACAAGAAGAAAAAGCATTAAAACAAAATACAGATGTGTTATTTTGCGATCGTTCATTTTTAGATCCATTTGCTTACTATTGCGCAAGCCACGAGAGCTTCATAGATGAGTTTATCAACGGAATGGATATATGCGGCATTCGATTACAAGCGCTGATAGATGTTTACAAGCAGCACTATGATTTTACACTTCATATGCGTGCCACACAAAATAAAAGTCTCATTACAGAGGATGGCTTTAGGAATACCGATTTTAAATTTAGACGCTCTGTAGATGAGGTGTTTTTAAATTTGTTTACACGCGGAGGCATCAAAAAAGACAGCGCTTGGGCATCGAAGCATTTTATGGAAAAAAGAGCCATAAGAGTTGACTACAGGAAAGAATTTTTCGACAGGCTTCTCAGTCGCATACTTGCAAACTGAAACTTCCTAAATCTCAAACGGGTTCCAATCCGCCTGTATATTGATATTTTGATAAGCTTGCTTATCTTGATAATATTGGCTATTGCGCTCGTAGAATGTCATAGCAAACGCATCTGCCAAATCGGGCGAATAGAGCATTTTACTTTTTGACATGAGTTGAACTTTTGTTGCATTCGGCTCAAGCTCAATCATCAGAAGCTGATTGATGAACTCCTGGTTATCTGCGATATGAGCAGGCCTATTGGCAAGCCACTCCTTAGCCCGCCCGTACATCTCTGCTCGGCGGTTAAAATACTTGTCCTTATCGTCGGGAGATTCTCCAAAATTGACGGGAGTTAAGCCTATGACACCGAGCTCACGCAAGCGATCAAAAACTCCACAACCGAGGCCCCCAATATCCACAAAAACAGTTTGTGGACGTTTTTCAGCGATCTTATTAAACAAGAGCCTGGAAAGATACATTGTGTCGGCACAGGGATCTAAGTTTTCTACCTTGATAACATTACGTCCACAACGCCAAACAAGAGCCGTCTTGTCGCGCATTCTGGATGGGTCAATACCAAGGACCAAGGGCGCATTATTGTCTGCTATAATGTCTGATTTAATCGCCTCCTGAATATCCCCGTAATCAAAGAATGAGTAATTGCTGGATACAGAAAACGCCTCTTCTGGCGTGTTGGGATATTCACGTGCGAGCATGATATCCGAGCCCAGTTCGAGCCGTTTTTGCTGATACCAAAACAGCTGATCATCGCTCAAATTAAACTGCTTTTTCAGCTCTTTGCACTTGTCTATTGGCTCAAAATCCTTGGGTGCAGGGAGCTGATATTCCTCCTGCACAAACCAGGGGATAAACACATGTTCAAAAGGGCTGTCTTTCGACAAGCTTTGCTGATACATGTCCCACAAAGCCCTGCGTCCGCTGGAGGTTGACTCGATCACAACGACAGAGCCATTTCCGCGCGGAATGGACTGAGATAGACCACCCCAAAACTTTTGCCAATCGGGATAATAATCCACCTCCGTAAGGTGCACGATATCGTAACGGTCACCGCGGGATTGCCCCTCCGTAGCCGCCCATTCGCCAAAACATATGCTGTACCCGCACTTGCCGTGATCAATTTTCAATTGCGTACTGGTTTGATGAGAAGCTACCATGGTCTGCAACTTGAGTTGAAACATGTCCGTTAAATTACGGAAGGCCTTTTCTCGTAAATCTTTTTCTCTTTGAGCCACAATCAGTCCTGCAGTTTGTGGATAATAACAAAGCCTCCAGAGAATCATCGCTCTGCAAAACGTTGAAATACCCTGCTGGCGCCCCTTGATAATCACTAAGCGAATTTGATTGTCACGCTCCATCTGCTCCTTGCACTTCGTATACAGGATTTGCTGTGCCCGGTTAAGCGTCATAAATACACGCTTGTTTTCTTTGTTAATGATGCGGATGCTGTTCTCGCAACACCACCTGAAGTCCTTGCGGCATTCCAAGGCAAAATTGTAATTCGCCCTGCGTGCCGCGCCGATATCAAGCGAGCGAAATACCTTACCTTCGTAATCCTGCGGATCTGGTTCCCATTCCATTTGTTTTAACAAGGGTTACAATCCGAAGTCTATGGTGATTGCCTCAACCTCTTCGGCCGTCGTTGCAACTAAAATCTGTGCTCGCAAGGACCACTTTTCTTGGTACTTTTTATTCCCATATTCGATGATTTCCAGCTGTATTGTCTCAAGGTTTGAGCGCGTGCATGTATGGAACACATTGTTGTAGTCACAAAATTGTACAACCTCATCGGGCCCCATGACGACTAACACCCCTGAAACATTACGACAAGACGTGGAGTTCGCATCAATCTCAAACCCCAATGAGCTCGTGCAGTGGCCATTCTCCAATACATCCGCAAACTTTGTATGCAGCTCATCAAGCTTGTCCTGTCTTGCGTAATACAACAGCGCCTCGGGCTCCAAAGCCTCCAATTCCTCCATGCTGGGCTGAGCCAATTGGTCGGAAATGTTCCATTCAGATATAAACGGTCCCATGCCATCAAGCATATCAAAAACGATAACATCTTTTGTAAAATCGATATTTACATTATGTTGATCACCATAATATTTTAAAATTAAGCTTAAATTCATAATTTATCCTAAATAAAAACCATAGAAACATGTACCATAAACACCTGACATTATCGTACAATCCGAGCTATTATAATAGCTAATTCCAATCACATCTCTTACAGAAGTTTTAATCATGATGGTATTATTAAATGCTGTATTGGAAGCATTCCCATAATAAAATTGAAAACTCCCTTGTGTTGCATCACCGTTGTAATAAAAGGCTAATCCTGGAAGGTCTGCCATGCTTTGACTGTTCCAAGAAATTTTTGATCCAAAAAACCACAAGCCTGCAAGTGGTACTGTATATAAATAAGTTCCCACATTAAAACCATTATGTGTATCAAACAAAATTGTATTTACTGGGATAAGACTCCATGAACCACCTGCCCGACTATAAGGACTCTTTAAGTACACATGAAAACTAGCTGAAGCTCCATTTAAGCTCGTCCACTCACTCCAGGTTGTGCCACTCAACTGATACACGCGACAAAAATGCTGATTTGTGATGGCCGTTACAATCGACTGCTCAATATTATTGCTGTTAATTTGCTTAACCACGATACGAATAGAGTTTGAGCTCATTGTCGAGGGCCTATTAACAGCAGTGCCGCCATTTTGCATCCAATAGGTTCCAGGGCTCGTAAGCGTGTTCAAGTCGGTGGCATCTGTAAGGGTCGCCTTTATGTTTGACACATCCAAGCATTCATACTCGTGGTAAGCCAATGCGTTAGCTCCAGCATTTACAGCTGCTACCTGCCCAGCACCACCTAGTACGTTCAGTCCCGTGCCGCCGTTGGCCACACCCAAGGTACTTGCCCACTCGGGCTTTGTAGCGCCCGAATTAACTTGCAAAAACTGTCCAGCGGTACCGATACCCAAGCGCTCGTCTCCAGCAGCGCCTCTAACGATGAGGTCTCCCTGTGCAGTGGTCGGTGTTACATAACCTTCGCCCCATTCGGGCTCTGTTCCCGCGTTATTGACCTTCAGAAATTGCCCGACACTTCCGATAGGCAAACGTTTTTCATCGGCCGCATCACGTGTAAGTAAATCTCCCTGGGCGCTCAATACAGTACCCGCATCGTTTCCCCAAATCACACCGCTGGCGGTACTATTTACCTTAAGCACCTGCCCGGCAGAACCGATATTCAAGTGGACATTATTTGTTCCGTCGTGCGTAAGGATGTCACCTGCCGCTGTCAGCGGGCTGAGATTATCAAATGCACTTGTCTTGTCGCCCGCGCCAGTTCCGCCGTCAGCAATTGACAAGCTGTTAATGCCTATAATTGTTCCGCCCGTGATGTTGACGTTATTAGAATTTTGTTCGGCCATGCTGCCCAAGGATTCCCAATGGGCGCTCGTACCATTTACGCGCAAGACCTGATTGTCTAAGCCGATGGACAAGGTGCTTGCTTCACCAGCGTCATTGCCAATAATCATATCTCCCTCATGCTGGATGTCTGACAAGGCTACTTCAATGGTATCTGTATTGTTCGTGACGGTGATGCCGTTACCCGCATCAATCGTCTTTAAATTGATCTCATTGTTGATTGTATCCCGATAGACTTCTCCGACGGCGGCTCCGATATTATTGATCGTTGCATCCACCACACCAATATTGACTTCGTTAGCCGCTGTCGAGATGTTGATTCGGTCGCCCGCTTTCAAGGTACGCAAGTGAACATCGTTGCCTAGTGTTGCGTTGTACACCTTGCCTTCGCCACTGCCACCATTAATAAAAGTTGGCATGTTGGCGGCAGGATCGATATACGCTTCTACGAGGACATCATTTGTTTCGTCGGTTAAACGAATACCGGGACCCGCTCGCAAGGATTTTAATCGCAAGTCGCCGTTCAGAATACTGTGTCCCATGCCCTCGCCTTCACCGACATTGGTAAACGAGCCGACCTTCGTGTCAGCGTAATCCTTTGTTGCTTTGGCAGAAGGAAGCTCAGCATCGCTAACCGCAGCACTGATGTCTGTTTTTAATACTCCCGTCTTTAAATTGTCTGTTTCAAGGTTTGTGAGCGTGTTGTTGTCGGCATCAATACCCTTATTGCTGAGTGCTTGCACGTCATCCGTTCCCACAACATCTCCTGAAGGGACTCGCTTGTGGCTGTTTGTTGCAACGGTGCCGGAAGCACTGCCAAAAACCATGATTTCGTTGATGCTCGTCGTGCTTGTGTTCGTTTGGACACAATTGGTCGGGATTTGTAAATTGCTCAACTTCCCAGAGCTATCCAGGCTAGCGACTCCGTTGTTTGCACCTTTCTCTGAGGTCAATATGTAACCACTGTGCGTATGCAGTGTGTTTGCATCGGCACCGCCCGTGAGTGCGGTCTTTTGTTCAGATGTCAAAAACCGTGAATCGCTTCCCTCAGCCACCGTTCCAGCCGTGGTTCCCACATCCCGGGTTGCACAATTGCCCAAACCCAGATTTGTTCGAGCAGTATCAACATTCGCTAGATCGGAAAGATTTTGGGACTTCTCCATGTACTTGCTTAACAATCCCGTGGTCGGATCATCGTACGAAAGGTTTCCATTACTGTCCCAGGATGCGTACTTATTCTTACGCTTTTCTACAGCTGGCAAGCTTGCATTCAATTCTCCTTCGACGATATCAGTATGCAAACAACGCTTGATATCACGCGCCAATTGCTGCGTTTGATAAGTCAAATTATCGATTGCCTCGTTTGCCGCAGTAACATTTACGGACGTCCCGGTAAAATAGGTCGTGCAAGCTTCCGGGGTGCCCGAGTAAATTACGATTGTATCACCCGCCGCGGCTGCATTGTTTAGTGTGATGATCTGTGTTTCAATATTAACCGTGTAATCCGTCCCGTACGTCAACGTGGTTTCAACACCGTTGCTGACTCGTATCACCTTTACGTGAGAAGGGTAGCTTGGATCCACTGGCCAATCATACACAAAGGTCGTCTGCCCAGCAGAGGCCGAAAGTTTGATGTACCTGTCATTTTCAACTATTACCGTCATTCTGTGTCCTTTTATTTAAATTATTTCTTCCTCCGTTTGCCGTTACCAAAGCGCTCGAACACCTGATCTTCGGCCCTGTTGAACAACCCCGCAAAAACGGGATTATTTTGACTGGGCAGCATTTTCCTCATGGCATGCACCTCTCCCTGTGTGAGCGGCTTCCCTTGCAATAATTTTAGGAGAGAGCGAGAGGCCCCAAAGCTATCAACGCCAAATCCAATGATCGTGCCTTGAATAGAGCGCATAAAATCCGCATTGGCCTTGTTTTGTTCTTCGTCAAAACCGAACAGCGTCTTTGCTGTTCCATAAACATCGCCGTAGTAAGACATAAAATCGCACTCTTTCAGCGCCTGATCTAACAATTCTTCGTCGCTTAGGCTGTAGCCGCCGACATACATACGCACTGTAGAACGCAAGACACCAATACACATCATCATGGTCGCGCCCACAAATACATCAAAATCTCTCTTTTGCAGCCCAGGGATCATGCACTTTTCAAACGCACTCCAGGTAAAGCGTCTAAATTGTGTAAACATTTTCATTTTAGGGTTGTCGAACAATACCGGGACCGTCCCAATCCCAGGCGTTAAAATGGCCTGATTTTGAATCTTCATGATGGCTGCACCAAATACAGATTTTGCCTCATTGTCAGTCCACTTAGCACTACCCGGCGCGTACAATCCATTTCTTTTCTCGCCGTGTTTGGTGAACTGCTCGTGTATTTTCTTAAGTTGAGGTTCAGATAACCCAAGTGTTTGTAACCAATGGGCATCTTTTGCGGCCAGCGCTTTCCCCTCTAAAAGGGTTTCGCCCGCTTTCAATATAATCTCTGAAGCCTGATAACCAGCTAAAAACTTCATCGTGTCATCCCAAAAATGGATTCCACTGAGGTAGGTGGTGGCATTAGCAAATCCGCGACTGGCCTTCGCTGCCCATGCCCAAAATCCGCTGCCTCCGACCATCTCGCCAAAACTGGCCTGACGGGTTTGTCGCCACAGGGTGCTGGCGTTGAACAAAGCCTCGTTGTCCTTTAAGGCCTGCTTGGTCCATTTCATATGGATGAGCATCTTTAAACCGGTACCGAAGAATCGCTTGAAGCCAAGGACCATAGAAACTTGTCCAAGATCGTTGGCTCCAGCCATCGTTGTGCCACCCAGGAGTCGGGCAACATTTAGGTTTTGAACGGTGGCAATCATATTATTTATCACACGACCGCCGGCCGTAAGATTGTAGGGATCAAGGACACTCGTTCCTCTAACCCGATTAAACATGGCCTCAATGTCTTCTTTATCACTCGCAAGGTTCTTTAGTAAGCACTCAACTTCTGTCTTTTTCCCAAGTTTTTCGGCATTCTGAATCATTTCACCGTAATCTTTGGCGATGCCAACTAGCAGGTCATCCACCTCCAAAGTCCCAAAACTTTTCATAATTTGTGTATCGGGAATGACCGTTTGTAGGTAGCGATACATGGTATCCGCATAATGATTGACCACAAAGTCTTGAACATACTTTGTCGGAAATTTTAATACCCGTTCATTTTCAAATCCCCTAATGCCGTAGTTGCGTAAGCGAACCCGCCCTTGCGAGGTTTTGAGAATCTCGTCCAGCACCAAGGCCGTCGCGTCATCCAGCTTCTGGTTTAAAGAATTAAAAATTTTTTGCTCTCGTTGGTTAAGCTTTTGTCCCTCAAAGAGGCCCTTTTGCTTCAGCTGGCTAATCATACCCCGCTTGATGCATGCACGAAATCCGTCAAGGTTGTTGGCAATTTTGTTCTTATCAAACGCCCTGGGCAAGTAAGACGCATCCCCAACGGACTCAAAATCTTGTACCGTGTACGTCTTCGCACGGATGGCGTCTAGTTGTTTCTGCAGCGCAAGCTCCTCTTGCTTAATTTTGTCTATTTGGGCTTGGTTCCCACCCGCTTGTTCCAATTTCTCGCGCTGTTTTGTTCTTCGCGTTAATTTGCTTTGGTTTTCACTGAGCGCTCTCGACTTAACCCCATAAAGATCGTACTTTTGGGCCAAGTTCCCAATCTCATCGCTTATGGGGCGCAGGGATTTTGCGGTTTGATTGACAATGGGGTCGATGTGCGTATCGCCATTCCTGGCAGCTTCGGCAAGCAGGGCATTAAACTCATCCCACTGCCTTGAATTGCCCCAAACTTCCCTCTTCGCCAATTCGGTAAAAGCCTTTAAATTACCGTACCTCTGAAGCAACCACGACTTAAACCCCTTGTTGATTTCGTCAGTGATTTTTGTCCCGTAAACGGCAATCAATTTGTTCGAAACAGACTCGACGGAAGCTGCATTGTTGGTCAACACATTCCCATCGTTGTCAACAAATGTTATAAAATTATCTACAAGCTTTCTGCTGATATCGCGTGTCAGCAAGGACGGGCTTGTGGAAGTTCGAATACCTGGAGTGATGGGTAGTTCCTGCCCCAAGGCCGACTTAACTTTTCCACTTAAGTACCCGGGCTCTCCCGCTTTTAACGGGTCAAGTGCGACCGTAATGTTTTCAATCGACTTATTGTTGGGGTCTTGCAAAAGCGCCTTGTATCGCTCAGCCGCAAGCTTTGTTTTCCTTCGTAACAGCAGGTCGGCAGATGTGCCAAATATAACACCAAAACCGGCACCCAACAAAGCCGGTGTTGTAATTTGCTTAAGCATTTGTTCGCCGCTCAAATCAGAACCTAAAGTTGCCTGGATGCCCAATTCGATGGCACCCAATGTTGCTCCAAAAGCGGCATTTGAGGCTGTATTTTGTACCACGGCCGCTGCGGCCGTCTTGTAAAAATCTTTTCCAAAAATGTGTTCAACAAAGGTGCTCGCGGTACTCGACAATTTTTTCCCGTACTTCCAATACCTGAAGCCCTGCGAGATTGCGTTGTAAGCTTTACCTGCCCCGCCCAATGTTAACCACGATTCCGGGCTCAATAAGTCGGCTCCAAGGTTGGCCACAATCCCGTGTTCAGCTTTAATCTTCTGCTTTAGCCGAATATCATCAATGGCTGTTTTCAATGCATTCAATTGTTCTCGGTTGTCGGCCGAACACAAATCGTGCATGTACTCCTCGTACCCGTAACAGTCTTCGGGCCTGATCTCAAAACTCGGATCTGGCTCGTAAAAGCTTTTACCCTTAATGAAAGATAATCGAACCGCATCGATGATGGTACCCGACGAAACGTGCGCCTTGATTAGATCCCAAATCGAACTGTGTTCGTCCGCTTGCGTGTTCGTTTGAGCTTGTGTGGGAACACCTGCTTCTGATGAACTCACTAGCGGCAACACTCCATTTTTCTTCCTCAAGTGCCGAGCAAAGAACGCCTCATCCGTTAAATTTTGGGCATCCTGCCGTGTACCTGTTAAAGAAAACCTCTGTTCCATCACAGCCCGTACCTTCCTGAAATCGCCCTCAGTCCGGCCCTAACATTGGTCTTAGTTAGCTCTTCTGAACGATGCTGACGCTTTTGCCGCTCTTCTTCTGACACGTCGGCAAAAAAGTTGTCGTAATTCCATATGTTTGAACCAATTCGAACAATCTGCAAGTCGTCGTCAAGAACCGGCTCCGCCATGCCCATATCGTTGATTTTGCACAGTGCGTAGGAAGGTTTAGTGCTTGCATCGCCCGCCGTAGCATAGGTTTCTGAATCGGCAAGGACCACGTACTCCTCAGGTTTTGCATCCTCGCCAAAACTGGCTTTAATGTACTTATCTAAGACGGCACGCAATTCTTTCCCCTGTACGCCCGGCATCCCGTAATACTTTTCAGGCGGCAAAGCCGTTAAATAATGATCGCCATTAACCGTGCTGTCTCCCCATCTTGTTTTCATCACCGCAAGCGCCGCCTCTTGCGCAGTTTTAAGATCGGCCCCCATTTTATAATATTCTTCTGCCAGCCCAGTGTATTGCTGATAAAATGTATCGGAGACCAAGCCGTTGAACTCTTTGTTTTCCTTAAAAAACCATCCTTTCGTCATGGAGGAAGCGAGGAAAGCCTTATTATCCTCCCGCAGGGCCCTCGCAAAATCTTGAGCGCGCTTTTTAATCAGCTCCGACGACATGCTTGAAAAACTTTTCTCTATTTGCTTAAAGGCCGTTTCAGCCGGAACACCGGCATCCGTCATTCGATTCATCGTCAAAGCCTTTGCGATCTCCTTTTGCGGCAAAAACTCAATGAGATTCGGCTTATTGAGCTGCACGCTTCGTACAATGTCACTCGCCGCTGAAAACGCCACAAAATCGCCTGAGGCCAGTAAGGCCCTAATGTCACTACTCAATTTGGGCGGAATGGTTTTTACCCCATTTATGAAATCGGCGATCAAGGATACCGACTGCTTGGACGTTAACGGGTCTGTAAAATTGAAGTTTTGTGATAAACTCTCGTAGTAGACATCTGCTGCCTCGCGGTACTTTTTATCTTTTGGATCAGGGTAGGCTGCACCCGAGATGACATTCTCAATCATCTGCAATTGATGCGCACCTTCGGCCTGCTTTAAATTGTCTTCGTACAGCTTTGCCAAACGATTAGAAATTGTATTGAGTGTCTTGTAGGACAACAGGCGCGGATCGATGTTTACTTCATCTCCATCCTGATTTTTGTAGCTTATGCTCTGCTGCCCACTTAAAAACGATGTCACAAATGCAGCTTGTTTATCCAATGGCAAAGAGTTCAATTTCAGCTCCGCGAACGATTCGTACATTGAGCCAAACACGCCGTCCCTCAATTCTTGCTTTTGCTTCTCGTTGAACAATGGCTTAGCGTAAGAATCTTTAGCATCGATTTGTACGTTAAAATCGCTCATCAAAGCGGCCAAACCTAAGGCCCCATTGGCAGCAACGGCTTTGTCGGGAGACAGTAATTTGGGAACAATGTACTTGGCATCTGCCGCAAGGTACTGAATGGCCTTTTTACTTTCTTCAAACTTGCTCTCGTCCAATGCGTGACGTTGATTGTCACGGATGCCAACAAGCCTCATCTCTTGCTCCACTTTAAAAGCAAGCGCAAGCGACTGCCTAAATTGCGCCGGCACGTCATCTAAAAGCTTTTGTGCGCCCTCATTGCTCTCTTCCTTAAATCGATCGGGGTCGGTTGAAAACAGCTCGGCATTCTCTTGAAGCAAGGCCTTTATCTTATTTTGGGCAATGGCGACCGTAATTTGATTTTGCTGATTTTCAATTGTCCTTCTTAAATTATCTTCGGCGGTCAAAATATTACTAATCGACGCGTTGACCTGACCATCCAATTGATTGTCTTTGTTGAGGATCGATTGAGCACCCACATGATCAACATTGCCAAAAGCATTTTGCGCCTGATATACAAAATTATCCCTATTTGGCATCTTTATCCTCCATAAGCTTGCCTTGAATCGACTGATTTATTTCGCCTATCAGGTTTTGCTGCAAGGGCTGCATAAAACTTTCACGAAATATTTTCTTCAACGGGCTTTCATAGCTCATGCGTGCCGCCTCAAAATTGTTCAATACCGAGTAATCGCCCTGAAGCTGCTGAATATTGGCCTCCATAATCCTTTGAACGGAAATGAGCCGCTCAACTTCAACATCTTGCATCAAATTATTATTGCTTTCATCCGACAACAATTGCTGTGTAGATCCGCCGGGAGCAAAGCCTCTGCCCGCCATGTACGCCGCAAGCGTGCTCTGCGCATGCCGTGCCGCCTTCATTTTTTCTGTTTGGCTCTGCATTAAGCGAAGCTGTTCCCTCTGATGATTAAGGTTTAGTACGGATCTACCGTAGCCCGTGCTACCGTAGCTTAACGGCTTCATCCCCGTCTGCCCCGTAGAGCCGTACCAACTTAACAGCCCGGTGGACATAGAACCCATAAAGCTTTTACCCAGGCTTTGCAGTGTCCTCCCTAAAGAAAGCCCATTGCCAGCTGATAATCCAGCGCCTAATAATGAAAACAACATTACTCGTTGACCTCCGCTTTTACTAAAATGTTCCTTAGACTTAAGCTCATCGGCTTATCTTGACTAATAACGAGAGTTTTTTGCCGATCCCAGCCGTACAAGGTCCTATTGACAAACGGCTCTGTCACGGGAGCCTTGTTCGTCGTGTCGACCATCTTGTGCCCGTTAAGCGTCATGTTGGAGACCTCTTCGGGGTTTACAAATACCTCACTGATGTTTTTGTACTTTCCGATGGAAGATCCGAGGTTTTGAATGTCTTCAATCGGCATCGTCTCAATCGTCATATAAAAGGCGTAACCAACTTCAACGGCGGCCCCATCATAAACATTGGTCTCAAGATCAATCTGATTGCTATTAACAGGGTAGGGGCCCAAATACTCACCTGAATCCTTGTTAATGACATCCACGCAGCTGCCCTCGTAACGATTTAGGCCCGCAATAATTTGCCCCGATACACTTGCCGTGGTAGAATTGTCCAGGTAGCTGTTTTTATCCCAATAAAGCAAATCATAACTATCTCTTTGTCTGCTGTATAAAATCATAAAAAATTTATCCTTTACCGGGCAGATGCACAGCAGCTTGGACTTTACAAAGTTTCCCTCTGCATCTCTTTCCTGAAATATCAGCTTAGAAAATCCCTTGACCTGCTCTCGCAACAATACGCTTGCGAGCACCAATTCGTGATCCTCGTTGATGAAGGCAAAAAAATTGTTTTTGAAATTGTCATCGCCCTTCCAAACTACGGTCGGGTAAGTAACCGGCATGTCGGCAACCGTGATCATATCCGAGCACAGCTCAGATATTAGATCACAAAGGTAACTGTCGCTTTCCAATTGATAGTTAGTCCAATAGACACCGTTTTTATCGTTGTTTAAAAACAGCGAGCCGCCATCTGAAATCAACGGCGCCTCTGCATATGGCATAATGCCATTAGGTGAAACACGAGTGATTTTAACGCTTACAGGCCCAATAAACCCTGAGGTTGTAATGACGTACACCGACGCATTGCAGTAAATTTCCAGGGTATTTCTAGATTGCAGCATGTATATGTGGGCGGCATCCTTTGAATCTGTAAATTCATAAAAACCATCACTGTCACTCGCGTCTCCCAAATCAAAATCGTAATTGTCCTCAACCGTGGATGCCATAATCAGATTGGGCAGAGCTCTTGTGCCCCCAAAATACAAACGCCCCGCATAGAAGGCGAGTGTCCTCGGCCAACCGCGTGTGGCTGAAATAATCGGCTCCCAACCTTTCTCAATTAGCCAAGAGCCTGCGGCTATGGGGTCGGTACTGGACAGGTGCCTTTCAACAAAACCAACGGCAAGTGTATCGGATTTTACACTTATAATTCGCACATAACCAACCGGCGTTATACGTACTTTCATACCGGGTTGAACACCTTGAAACGGTGTGCCGGCAGAGGCCGTCAACGTAATGTAACCGCTCACCGCAGATGGCGTTAATGCAGCACCAGTCGGAGTGAAGTCATTGGCCACAAATTCATAGTAGGGGATGTTGCTTAAGTCCACATCGGACACCGTGTATGTAGATGCACTACTCGCAGAACCTCCAGTAAAGCTTATTTGAAACGGAGCCGTGTTCTCTTCCGTAAAGATAATTTTGTTTCCATCCATCTCATAATCACACTTGCTCATAACTTCGTCCGTCTTACCCGTAACAAATGAGGTGAGATAGTGGCCGCTCTCGACATTAAAAACATCGGCTATATTGTTTCCAAAAACAATAATGTTGGTGTAATCTGCGCCGTTCGCCCTCGCCGTGTAATCTATTATCCTAAATTTAGTTCCATCTGGCGCGGTTCTTACAAACTTTGTACCGTACCGTCGTGTAACACCTCCCACAACGCGCAAGACACAATTTTCGGCCTTTTTCAGACCCTTATAGTAGGCCTCTAAATCCCCACGTTGCGAAAGATTTGCGTCCAATTGACCCGCTGTAAAACTAAACTGTGGGTGCAATATTTTAGCCATCAGTAAGACTCCCGTTCTGACTGTAACAAATCTGCATCCAATTCATCTGGGCAGTATTGCTCTACATCCGCCGCACAAGCCGCATCGTAGACCCCATTGGACCCAGCCCCGTAGGTGTACGCGATGAGCTGCTTTTGCAAATCGAATTGGCGCCCCAGCATTGGACATAATTGTATGGCTATATAGTAGGCAACGTAATTGATGAAAGTCGACGGCCACAGGGCCTCACGGACACGCTTGCGATAATGGACCCAAATCCCTTGCTCCACGTTCGTGCAAAGCGTATTTCCAGCAAACAATTTGTAATTTTTCCAGCTGAGTCTATCCCCAGACATAGCACTGTTCCCTTGCCCATCAAAACGGTTTAAATAAACCGCAACGATAGAAATTAGATCACTTGGCAGCTCGTACGCGTACGCCCATTGAGGGATCGGACTGTCTGCAAGTTTAGAACATTGTGCGACATCCATCGCGAAACGCCATTGGAATTTCGTTAAGCACTGCTGGACCCACAATTCGTAATTCTGAGACAACAGTTGCGCCTCGCGCGTGTTGTCGGCAAATCCCTGAATGGGGTTTGCCCCAATCAAGTTTAACGCCAAATTACACAGCTCAATTTTGTTCGTAAACGTTACAGCCACCATGACCATTATCTTGTTGGTGATGGGACAAAATCCCACCACAATTATTCATTATTAGTAGTCGACAACGATCGTTACCCACGCGGCAACCGCATTTGTTGAAGCGGTATTCGTGATAGTAATACTTTGATTTGCAGTGACAAGATTGGCCGCAGTCGGTACAACCTCAACTGCAGTCCAAGCAGCAGAACCATTGTTGATGGTTACCGCCCCACTTGTAATCTCAGTTCCGTTGATCTTGGACGTAAACGTTGTGTTTGCTCCTGGATCCGCCTCTACTGCCGCAATCACTTTTACAACCTTACCATCCACCGGGCAGACAACGGCTTGCGTATCCACCGCGTTTGCATTTGCCCAGAAGTAAGTTAAGAAAGCTTGCTTTTTGTATGCCTCGATGGTCGAAGATTCAACAATCGCAAACACAATTCCCTCAACCGCATTGGCATCCACCGCATCCGGCTGCAATTGGAATTGGTCGGCCACAAACGCACTACTTGTTCCTCCACTTGCAAGCGCAAAAGAGCCAGAGCGCGATGCCGCCGCCGTCAATTGTACGGTCGACAATTGATTGCCGTCGCCGTCATTTAATTTCAGAGTGTAGTTGGCGGCTACGGGGCCATTGACGGCAATGCCAAAACCTTTGAGCGCCACATTGGATGGAAATTCAAAGGCTTGAGCGCCAGTCCAACTGTGCAAGTCATCCATGTGACGTACAACCAAGCGCTCTCCCGGCAAGATCGGATATACGAATATGCGATTGCTGCGATCTTGTTCCTTGCTCTTGTAAATGACCATGTAGTCAATTTCATCTACCGGCGTTGATTTACTCGAGACTTCGTTGGCGGCAGTGCTTGTGGACGACATGTGGCGAACGCTGATGATGTTGCCCTCGCTCAAGAGGCTGTAAACCTCACTAAAGTAATTGCCCAATACCCCATTAGCCGACAAGTAAACATCTTTCGACGTATCGGTGGTTTCGTACAACCAGTGCATTTCTGCATTGCTCGATAACGTTTGTGCCGCTATCGATGTGAATTTTGATTTGTCAAATGCCATAATTATTTTCCTCCTCGTCTGTTAAGCTACAATAGCTTCAATCTTGGCATGTACACGAACGATACCTTTATTTTCAACAATGGCTGCACCGCAACTTAATGGGGCGTTGACCATCCATGAGCCTTTTTCGGGAACGCGGTCGATGCGCAGCATGGGCATGCCAGAGCCAGCAAAATTGCCCTCACCGACAGCCACTTCTACGGCACGCTTGTGGCAGGCAAAGCATTCGTACGTGTAGCTTCCGTCACCGTTATCGACATACGGCATACCGCCCTCGGGGTTGTTGGCCATAAATACCCACTTGAAGCCGCCGAATTGCACCATTTCACCACTCAACGCGGGTGTTAAATCCCGTACGTAATCACGGCTTGTAAAATTGGCATCCGAGAGCATGACTTCTAGTACACTGTAAGGCGCAATGAAGTAGCGGTCTTCCATCGGTACCGCATTCCAGGATAAAATTGTGTTGGCACGTTGTACCATGCGGGCACTGATGCCTTGCGTGTTGCCTTGGTAATTCCAGGCAATGTCGTAGGTGTTCGGCAATTGAGCTAGTACATCGAGAATAATTTGGTCATTGCGACGTCCAGCTGCCGGCGCACATACCTCGGTAGCTGACTTCCCAATTGCATCCCAATTGACTTCTCCCGCTTGGAAGTAATCAATGTATTCCGCATGATTCCAGTTTTCTAGCGTGATTGTGCTCGGCAAGGTGGCCGAATTCATATTCGGAATATCCGCACCCGGCACAGAAATACTGCCGATGCCGTAACCTAAACGTGTCACTTGATACGTGGAGGCCCCGTGCGCATTGTTCGTGTGGAATATGCTTCCAAGCCGTGAATTCGCTTGATATATGCCCTTAACCTCAGGGTCAAATTTCTTAATTTGAGCTTGTGTGATTGTATAGCTCATATACTTCTCCTTTTGTTAAATGATTTGTAGATTAGTTAGCGTATTTAACTCAAGGGTCCCATCCATTATAAGCAGAAGACTTCGTGGAGCCTATGCAGCTGCCACGCTATCAGCAGCTCATAAGGACGATCCTCCTGCAAAAGACAAGAGATGCCTTTTGTTATTCTATTAGCTTAACGCTTTTTCTAAAAATTGGGCATTCTTTCACTTTTTTTATTCATTTTTCTCCGTCTGGGATTGACAATAGAGTATAAAATACAGTACTAATTACTGTATGAAAAAGACACAAATATCATTTAACGCCGCCCCGTTTGTGGTAAAGGCCCTTAAGGATGAGGCAAAAAAGAGGAATATGTCTTTGTCAGAGTTTATCTACCAACTGGTTTTAAAAATGGTTTTAAGGAAGAGCAAAGACAGGCTTGGTTTAACAGATCCAGAAACAGGCAAAATATGCGAAATTATAAAAAAGGAAGACGATCCTGAGTACTTTGATGCCATTAAAAACCCCGATTTTACTGGCTGCAAAACCTATTCTTCACTCGAGGAATTTGAAAAAGATTTGGAGTTAGAGGGATAGGGATAAAATGTACAACATTACCTTTTCTGCAAGAGGTAAAAAGGACTACAAGCTTATCCAAAAAAGTGAATTTTATTCCAAAACGGTGGCCTTGATTAACTTGATAAAGGAAAATCCTTTTATATTCCCTCCATTTTTTGAACCGTTAGCAGGCCCAGATATCCAGATATCTATAGTCGTCGAATTAACATCCAACATCGGCTCGTTTACACCGTAGACAAGCAAAACAACAATATCACCATCATTTCCTGTTGGACACACTACCATGACTGAAGCAACGCTGTGTAAATTATCTTAATAGATAAGCCCATGAGAGTCAAAAAAGATGAAACACTTGTACATGTATGGATATTAGAACATAGAGAAGAGCTGGAAATAGATTGGGAACTATGTAAAAACAATCAACAACCCTTTAGAATTGAATAGCATGAAACACTGGGAAGAGGTTGTATCCGTTAAGCCCATTGACAATCACATATTAGATCTAACCTTTGCCAATGGTGAACGTAAGACCTACGATATGGCCGGGCATTTTGATCGTGGAGTTTTTAAAAAACTAAAAGAGCCACTTGTCTTCAATAGTGCCCGGGTTGAGTACGGAACGGTCGTCTGGGCATTCGGCTTAGACATTGCTCCCGAAGAGCTCTATTGGAATGGAACGCCGATAGGACAGACACGGTAAAAGTTTGGGTCTTACAAATCGTTCAAAACGCCCTGATCGTCGATCATTTGGTTGTATTCGGCGCGTTTTTTATTAAGTCTTAATTTAATTTCCTGCGTGTGAGGATCATCGCCGTGTCCGCGTTTAAGTAAATCATGGTACGTTCTGTTCAAGTCGTAGTACTCACGTTCTAAAGATTGTTCCCCTTGGGAAGGATTATTTTGCCCGGACAGGTCCATGCCGGGTTGATTTTGAACCAATTCGGCCAATATGCGCATGGATCGCGCATTGAACGCCATATCGGCGAAATCCTGGCGGTCCTGCTCAGACCACTTACCAGCACTCACTTTTTGCTTTGCGAAAGACTGCAGCCCTTCTGAAATCGTCTGATACTCGTTGCCAAGCTCCTGCTTGGTGGAATTAATGAGGTTTTCATAGTACTGCTTTTGGTTCTTAGTAACCACCTCATTGACGTCGTCGTACAACTGCTCGGCCTGCTTTTTGGACAAGCCGTTTTTACGGGCCAATTTAACGTAGACGGACATATCGGCCTTTTGGGCATCATTCAATTCACGGCCGTCAAACAGCGCCTCGTATGGCTCCGGCTCCTTTGGGGTCGACAAGATTCTGCGCAAGTCTTCTACGCGCTTATTGCTGGACCTTAAGTCGTCGGCCAACTTTTGTACATCCACTTGCTTGCCGTCCCAATAGGCCTCGGAGATGTAATCGGGCCGTTGGGCCGCTGTCCTTGGAGCTTCTTCGGTCAAAGAAGCTGCTTGTAAGTTTTCTTCGCTCATAATAAACCTTTTTCTATTTTATTGATCATATCCTTGATTTCGTAGATGACGGAGGCCTGGCCTTGTTGATAGAGGGCCCGCTCTTTTGGACAACTTGGATCAAAGTAGCTGTGGCAGAACAATTGATACAGACCTTCAAGCGCCCTGCACCCCTGTTCGCTTTTAAACACATCGCGCAGTGCGCGTGCGATTTCCCGATAACCCTCGTCGGCTATGCGCGTAATTTCATCAACATGATCCATATTACTACCACTCCTTCAGTGAATAAATTAAGGAGTTACCGCTGACCGCGCGTTCGAAAATGGGTTCTAAGTGATTACCGTAAAGTGCGGAAGCGTCCAATTGAAAACCGAATATCTGAACCATGGAGTGATTGAAATCGTCTTCCAATGATTTGACGGCCTCTTTGTAGGAGGGCGGAAGTTTCATTTTCCCGTCTTTACCTATCTTAAAGGAGCTGCACCATTTACTAATGGGGCGGAAGCCCGAGCGCATCATGGCCTGAATCTGTTCGACCGACAAGCCGCTCTGTTTTGCGCACTTACGCTCGATGCGCATCTTCAATTCGGGGATTTGCCTCTCTTTCCCAGCCTCATCTTGATATTTGAACCCCAGATCCAAAAAAACGGATACCAGTAAGGGCTCACCTTCAATTTTGTACGCAAAGCTGTGCTTGTCCAGGTACAGCTTCTTTGTTTCCGGCGCGGCTGCCTGCTTTTTCCCATTATTGTTTTTTTGAGTGTCCATAAAAATTTATTTAGCTTGAAGTAAGGCCGCCGCTTGCTGCTGTTCGGCCATTTGTTGCTGTACTTCTTTTGTCTCCTTCTCCGTACGTAGTAGTTTGGCTGGTGCCCCTGTTTGCCCGAATATGTAAGTCGGCAGGTCCTCCGTCTTCACATACAAAGTAATTAAATTGGGGTCCACTTGAGCAATATTGCCCAAGGCCGACATCAAGGCATTAAGATCTTGCATGAACTGAATGCGTCCAATAGGGGAGAGGATTTTTAAGCGTGTGGTACTGATGTCAATCTTTGTAAGATTGGGAGGCATAATGATTTTTCGTGTGGCCAGCAAGATGTTCAGGCTATTTTGTACAATTGGCCACAAAAACTGAAATTGAATCCGTCCGACAACACCCGAGAAGATTTGTAATTGGCGCTGAGCGATGTACTCCACTTGGGTCGCCGTCATTTTTGGGTCATTAGGAATGGTAAAATCTAAAGAAGTTTCTTTGATGGCCTGCTGTAACTCTTGAATTTGCAATTGCTGAATTTGCGGATTGCCGGCAGGCTGTAGGGGCTGTATTGCGCCCTGTTCCTTAACCATAATGACACTATTCGGCCGAATTTTGGTCATCGCAGGATTAAGCAACATGGATGCGGACGCGGTGTACATGCCATAGGCGTGCATTTGTAACCATTTTTGTTTCAGTTTAACCATGGCTTGCAGTTCGTTGGCATCCGGCAGCAACTTGCTGAGTAAGCCCCGACCAACATTTTCTTTCTGCCTCAAGGACCAGAAAAATACAACGAAAGGATTGTTTTCCATGCGCATGTCGACCGCCATCTTGTCATTACAAAGGACCATGTAATGCCAACGCATGTGCACTACATTGCCGTTATCAAGTTTAACAAATTGCGGATCCAGTACGCAGGCTTCGAGAATTTCCACTTCGCAATTTTTATTTGATCCCGCCTGGATGCCAGCAATTGTCGAGTAATCAAAGGTCGGGTACATGTACTTGATTTGAGAGTATCTCAAGCTTTGCTTACGGAATATCGCGGTGATCTTTTGGTTAGGCGACAATTCAACGGCAATATCCAACGGCGGAATGGCCGTAAAATCCAAAGGTGACGCGCTATCAAAGTAATCGCCGCTGTGTTGGACCAGCAGGCAGCCAGTCCCCAGAAATATATCGTGAGCAAACTGATCAATGACGGAATAAAAGTTCGACTGATTTAAGGCACTGAAGAATTGATCCGTTACATACCGGTAGTCCTTCGATAGGTCTTCCTCAGCCTGCTGCTTGGAGCCGCCCGTTGTGTTGGCCCACTCTTCAATCAAGCTATCCGAGGGCGCTAACTCCATCCAGCGGGTTTGCGGGGGGCATATTGTCGAAACAAAGGTATTCACAAAGGAATCTGCCGCCCGCGATACCGTTGAGTCGTAAACCTGCGGCTGCCCGCTATTCCCCTGATGCGCGTACGGCTCCACATTGTTGTAATTAGGGGCACACAATTCGTAACCCCGCTTGTACATGGAATAAAACTTCTCAGCACCCGCTTTCGCCCGCTGGTACCGCTCCTGCAAATCTCTTATCAATTCGTCCATTAATCCTATCCTCTAAAATTTTTAGCCGCTCTTCGTATTTTGCCAGGCGCCTTATGTATCGCTCTCTTTTCCGGTACTCTTTTAGCGCTTCCCCGCGCTCGCCAATAATGAAAGATCTGGGCTCGCACGATTTTGACACGATGGCCCTGTGAAACACTATCGTATTGTCCCCACAAGAGACCTTGTCGAACATGGTCACATTCGACAAAACCAGCACCCCGTTCCCAAGCTTTACCCGTCCGCAAAAAAAGCAGTGCGGGTAAATAAAACAACCGGTGCCACAGTCAAACTCATGAGCCAAATAACAAAGGCTGCCAATCATGCTTCCACGCCCAATCTTGCTCGGGCAATCAACCCCTCGCTCAATGACACATAAATTCCCTATAAAGACGTTATCCTCAATTATGAGGGGCGTTTCGAAACGCTCATCACTCTCCTCCAAGCCGAAACAAGTCGGCGCATTTCCTATGATACTATTAGGACCTATCGTGACATGATTTCCAATGCGTACCTGACCGTAAATCATCGTATTATTCCCAATAACGCAATCTTCCCCCAACTGCGTATTTGGGTCAATGTAGCAATTACTGCCTACAATGGTTGACATGCATTATCCCAAGGTTTGAGCCAAATCGCCTTGTTCCAATGAATCCAATAAGCCTCTGCGTCTTCCACGCAAGGCACGTCTTTGATAGCGCGCCATGCGCTCAGCTTCCAGATTAAGAGCCGATTGTTGGGCGAGTTTGGCACGATGCATCCGCTCATTCATGACTTGTTCTTGCTGCCTGATGGCCGCTTCCTGCCGGGCTACCGCGTTGCGCCGTTCATCATAATACCGCTGCTGTGTTTTTACCAATTGGCGCTGTTGGTTCATTTTGTTGGCCATGTCGGCGCCCATCACGCCCCCCATGAGCGCTCCGTGAGAAACGCACGCCGTGGCAACACCGAGCACTCCACACGATCCGCCAGCTCCAGCACCCAGTCCACCCAAGGCCGCGCCACCCGCCATGCCGCCTAAAACCGGCAGGGCAATGCGACGTACATCTCGATTAAAAGCTGAGGCGGCCCCAAGGCCCGTCGCAACAGCTCCTCCCACCGTGGCCGCTGTCCCACTTAAGCCTAAAGCTCCACCTACTGCACCTAACACCGGAGCAACAAATCCCATCTTACATCCCTTTCCAAAAAGTTAAGTTTTTCCATGTGTCCGCCTCATACTCTAACTCGCCTACAATTCCCTTGTCAACCGAGCTCGTTTTTTACAGAAACGAATGTTGACATAAATTCATACTATTTACAGTATAAAACCAATATAAAAACATTATGAAAAAGTAAGTAAGCACATATTTATCAAGCAAATGGATGACTAATTAAAAGATTTTGCTTCAAGGAACGACATGTCTACATCGATATTAAATAGAAATGTTTTTATGCTCCCACAGGGACAATAAAAATAAGATTCTTTTACTGAGATTATAAATCGAACTACCAGGTAACTGTAGTTATGCCGACATTAGCCATTTTTTACGGAATCATAGTAAGGGCTCAATACGAGGGATGAGCACAATCCTCCGCATGTTCATGTCTTTTACAGTGGGCAAGAAGCCTGTGTTGATTTTAATGGAGAAATAATTGTTGGGAAATTACCGATTAAACAGGCAGCTATGATGCGTGCGTGGGTGTTAATTCACCAAGATGAGTTAATGGCAAATTGGGAATTGGCTAAACATGGAGAAAAAGTACAAAAAATTAAACCGTTACGTTGATGAAATTATTGCCGAGAGTTAAGCAAGTTAAAGTCAAAGATCCGTACAAGTTAGTGTTGGTTTTTACTTCAAACGAGGTTAAAATATATGACATGGAACCACTTTTACTACAGCATCCTAAGGATCCGCTCAATAAAAAATCGTTTTTCAAAAAGGCTCACGTTGCTTTTGGGACAGTTGAGTGGAATGATGAAATCAGCATTTGCCCCGACTCGTTGTACTTAAAAAGTACGCCTTATCCTGCCAAGGACCTGTAATTCTCAATAGCCTTAATGGCATCGGCGACCGAAAAAACAACAACGCACATATAGCCGTTTTTAGAAAGCCGATCGATTTGTTCCTCCTGTACGGAAGACAGCCGTCCACGGGCAGATTTAACTTCTATAAACAAGCCAGCATATCCAGCACATGGCTGGGCAATAAACAAATCGGGGATACCCGGCATTAGTCCCTCTGCCTTCAATCGCAGGCGGTTCTTTTCCGAGACATGGGCCCCATTGGGCACCGAAAAACAATGTAATCCCAACATCCGCGCGTACTTTACGATCGCTTGCTGCGTGTGTGACTCCCTTAACCTCATGCCAGCATTATAATTGCTAGCATTCAATAGCACAATCACTTCGCTTTTTGTAGCAATTTATAAAGAATTGCTAAATTTTTCTTGCAAGCACACACAGCGTATACACAGTATATATACTATGAAGACGGCTTTAACATGTTACGTAAGTGCCCCAATAGCGTTAAAATTTAAAGAAATAGCTAAGAAACAGGAAGTTTCTACTTCCCATTTACTGGAAAGGTTTGTCGAGAGAACCGTGGAAGACAATGATTTGACTTACCCCATGGAAGAATTAGACAGGATTAGCAAAGAATTAGACGAGGATATAAAGGCCGGAAGGGCAAAGGTTTTTAACAACGCGGAGGAAATGTTTAAAGAGCTTGGCGTATGAAGATCGTTTATAGTAAACGATTCCAGCAAGATCTTCTGAAAGCAAGCTCGTGCCACTTGATTGAAAAGGTAAAGAAACTTGTGGAAATTGTTTCCAAAAACCCATTACAAACGCCTCCTCCGTTCGAAAAATTAAACAGCCCACGCAATACTTATTCCAGACGTATTAACGTACAACACCGCTTAGTCTACGAGCTGTATGAAACCTATATAAAGTTTTTGACCTGTTGGGGCCATTACGAATAAGCAGCGTAGGGGACTGTTTTTCCCACAAATAAACATGTGAATTAAACACCTGTTTTTTTCACAAAAACAAACAAACGCTTTAACCAAGGAAAATTTGTGAAAAAACTAATGAAAAAATCAAAATGAAATTGACCTCCCTTGCTAAATAGTTTTTTCACAATTGTAAGGGAAGAGACGCCCACACATCCGAAAATAGAATGCACGAAAACAATTCCATAAAGATTGGCTATGCTCGCGTGTCCAAAAGTGACGGGTCGCAGCGGCTTGATTTGCAGAAAGACGCCCTCAAAAATATGGGGGTTGAAGAAAGCAGAATTTACGAGGATTACGCCTCTGGCAAGAAAGATGCAAGACCAGGCTTAGAGGCCTGCTTGAAAGCACTGCGTCCGGGAGACACACTCGTGGTTTGGAAACTCGATCGCTTGGGTAGAAATCTGGAGCACTTAAATAAAATCTGCAATTTTTTGAATAAAAATCACATTGCCCTCATTGTCCTAACCTCCTCACAGGGACCCATTGACACAAGAACACCCACGGGAAAGTTGATCTTTCACCTCTTCGGATTGTTTGCCGAATACGAACGTGATCTCATTTGTGAAAGGGTTAAGGCCGGATTGGAGGCCGCTCGCGCTCGTGGCCATTGTGGCGGACGCAGGCACGCATTAAACAAACTGCAGTTAGAAGTACTGTTGGAAAGCATAAAAAACAAAAACTTTTCTATGCGGGATATAGCGGAACAATTCAACATAAGTACACGCACCTTGTACAATTATGTGAGCCCAAATGGCGAACTTAGGGAAACAAGTAAAAGATTGTTATGCGGATCATCCAAAAAACTACTCCGTGAAGACAAATTCCAAGCATTAGTTTAAAGGCTAGCTACGATGTTACTGATTAAGCAAAGAAAACACGGCTGTAGTTCCTCTCCGACTTACCGGAGCTGGAGCAATATGATCCAACGCTGCACCAATGTAAATTGCCCTAATTACCACAATTACGGGGCCCGTGGCATCAGCGTTTGTGCCCCTTGGAGGCATTTCGAGAATTTTTTAAAGGATATGGGAATGAAACCGACCGGGTTTAGTATTGAAAGACTCAACAATAATAAGGGCTATGAACCGTCCAATTGCATTTGGGCGAGCCCTAAAGAGCAGGCTAATAACCGAAGAACCAACGTCATCATCCGCGTCAATGGACACAAGTATACCGTCATGCAGTTCGCTGAAAAATTCGACATTGATTCAGCTAAGCTCTACCGCAAACTAAGCTTACTGCACTGCCATTACGACCCCAATCAGCTGACACTGTTCTAACCCTCCCATGTGGGTGAATTTTACCCACATCATTGGTAATTTTATAACGTATACGTTATATTTCTCAGGCCAATATTTGCATATACTCAGCAAACAGGTACACCTTATCTCTACGCCATGAAACAAGCCGATACCGGAGATTACTCTGCCTTATTGAGCCTTTTTATGCCTCACTAAGAAAAGATAATCGTCTATCTTTTCTTAAGAAAATTCACTAAGAAAACTTAGTCGGGCAGCTTTCTTCTTCTAACAACCTCAATATCAATGAGATTGTTGAAAATTTTTAGTCATGGTTATCATGGTATGGCTGAGTAACGGTCTAACTTGTCGATTTTTGTTAGCAAAATCGACAAACGGAGATAGATATGTACATTTTGAAGGCAAAAATAAGCATTAGGTATAACTTAACTCAAATTTTTTTAGGAAGTAACGAGTGGTTTTATTGTTACCCTGCCTATTCAATATTCCCAATTGAACCAATTGCGTTAAATCACGAGTCGCTGATGCCGAAGAGGCTTTAGTGATAGACACATAATTAGAGGCACTCAAACCTCCGACAAAACCGCCTTTGCGCTCCGCCCTAAATAGACGTCGTATGCACTTTTTTTGCCTGTCGTTTAAGTCTTTTTCAAACTGTTGAAATAATTTAGCCTCTTCAATGATCAACTTCACCTTAAAGATGGAACTTTCCTGCGCCTCTATAATCATATCAGAAAAAAACAACAGCCACTCCGAAATGTCCAAAGTATGATTTGTTTTAGCAAGCGTCTGATAATACTCTTTTCTGTGTTTTTCTATCGTCTCAGACAATGCAAGTAAACAAGGATGACTTAACTTCTGCGACAAGGCTTTTTCTGCTAATGAACGACTTATCCTGCCGTTCCCGTCTTTAAACGGATGTATGATGACAAAATACAAGTGCGCAATACCTGCACGAACAGTAGGCGGCATAAGCATGTCATTTTTTGAAGCATTGAACCAATTACAAAACTTGTTTACTTCACGTTCAACACGTTCAGCAGGCAACGCCTTAAAATGGATGCTAGGGTTGTCTATTCTCCCAGAAACAACGTTTATACCTGTATTTCGAAAAGCATTCTCCTCTTTGTTCCATAAAAGACCGTTCATCTGCTTTAACATTTTTACAGATACATCTTCATTAAAAGTAGCATACAAGTACATCATTAAACGACCCATGCCTCTTTCTTGAGGAGATTGAGAAATAGGTTTATGAGCCATACCAAGTTCCTTACAGATGGAGGATTGGACACTGTCTCTTCGCAGTATTTCTCCTTCAATTTGGGAAGATGCCATGGCTTCATCGAGCAGTATGTTTATTTTTAATTCACTTTGTTCTTGAACAGACATACTGTCAAAAGAACCGATAAAAAGGCCGACATTTTTAAAAAATTTGTCTCTGTAAGACCAAAATAGATCTTTGTCGTATTTAAAATTAGCCCAGTCGTCGAATTCCCAACACCATTGCATTGTTATTCCTTATCGATCAAATTTGGCCATTTTTTAATTAGTAAGCAAGCCTTTTATCAATCAAGTTCTTATTATTTTTGAGGTGAATGCCAGACAAATTGCCAAACGAAATTGCGACAAATTGCCAAATTGAGCTTGAAAAAAATTTTTTTCGTGCTTCCATTCCCCTTATGAAACAGTACAAAGCAAGAATTGCAGATGGCATCTTAAAAGACAAGCTTGAGAGCAAGGGAGCTGTCTTAATTGAAGGTGCCAAATGGTGTGGTAAGACAACTACAGCTTCGCAGTTAGCCAAAAGTGTTTTGTACCTACAAGATCCTGAAACGGTACATCAAAATCTTGCCTTAGCTGAACTTAAGCCATCGAGATTACTCAAAGGACCTACGCCGCGCTTGATTGATGAGTGGCAAATGGCGCCTACGTTGTGGGATGCGATTCGATTTGAGGTAGACAAGCGCGATGATTTTGGCCAGTTTATTTTGACAGGTTCTGCTGTTCCGGCAAATTTTTCCCAAGTTCATCATTCAGGGGTTGGAAGGATTACCAGGATGCTGATGCGACCAATGAGTCTTTTTGAATCAGGGGAATCAAATGGAAGCGTTTCATTGGAAAAACTGTTTCAAGGCAATAATATTACTGATGGTCAATGCGACATTGACATTGATAAATTGTCATTTCTTATTTGCCGTGGTGGATGGCCCAAGGCCTTGGACTGTTCTGCAAAAGTAGCTTTAATACAAGCTTTTGACTATTACAAGGTTATCATCGATACAGATTTGTCACGTGCTGACAATGTTGAGCGTGATCGCGAGCGGGCCGACAGATTGCTTCGTTCTTACGCGCGAGCTATTGCCTCACAAACAACCTTTCAAGCTTTGAGTAGAGATGTGGCTACCAACGAAGCAAATACACTATCGGACACAACCATCATGTCATACATTCAGGCCCTAAAAAAGATTTTTGTCATCGAAGAAGCTCCCGCCTGGAATCCCAATCTGCGATCAAAAACTGCCATAAGGACGTCCAACACACGCTATTTTACAGATCCGTCTATTGGAATAGCGGCACTAGGATTAGGGCCCAAGGACCTCATTAATAATCTCCACACGATGGGGCTCTTCTTTGAAAATCTTTGTATCCGTGATTTGCGTGTTTACGCCGAAAGCCTGAACGGTGAGGTTTATCACTATCGGAATAAAAACGGATTGGAATGTGACGCTGTCATACACTTGCGGAATGGCTCTTATGGATTGATCGAAATCAAGCTAGGGGGCGAAACACTTATCACAGAAGGCATTAAAACATTGGACGCATTAGCTTGCCAATTAGAGGCATCTTCATTGCCACAACCTTCATTTAAAATGGTCTTAACGGGTTTAGGTAACATGGCGTACACCCGTGAAGATGGCATCAGCATTGTTCCCATAGGGTGTTTAAAGCCTTAATTTGCCATCATTGAGTAAATTTTCACACCTTCACTCTAAATACAATAAAAGCGATAGCAATGACGC
This sequence comes from uncultured Verrucomicrobiota bacterium, assembly GCA_902495005.1. Classification (GTDB taxonomy): domain Bacteria; phylum Verrucomicrobiota; class Verrucomicrobiia; order Opitutales; family UBA9783; genus CABUVL01. Next base: position 82,944 of record CABUVL010000004.1, read on the forward strand.
CCAAAACAAGGGAAGCGAAGGCGACGAGGCGTTTAGTCCAAGTATGGCAAGCGGCGTCCGCTTGGAGGGACTGGTAACGCAAGGCGAGGGCCTGCTGATCATCACGAATGTGGGTGATGAGCTTTTGTTTCTCCTTCAGCAGTTGTTTGGACGCCCCCAAAAGTGCATCCAAAGCCTTGTGATCAATTATTTTTGCGTAAGCGATTTCCTGCTCGGATGGCTGCCCAATGATGGAAAAGCAGCCATCCAGAGCCCTATTAGCAAGAGCTGTGTCCTGATTGTAACGCCCACTGTAGAGCATTATTTGCAAGTTGTCGTACAACAGATCATTGATCTGTTGGATCCTGTGAGCTTGCGAAGCGATTTTTTGCGGCAGGAGCAGAGACGTCTTGGTGCATCCGCTAAGAAGCAAGCCTACAGCCGCAATGGTTGTAATTCTAAACCCCATCAGTCATCGCAATACTCACAGAAAGTATCTCGGAACCCGTTGCTTATTAAACAAGATGCGTTTTGCGCAGGCTTTATGATTTATTTTATGTTGTGTTTCTTTTGCCACTGGGTCCATATTTTGCAAGCTTTTAAGCATTTTGCCTGGCTGCTTGCGCGATGGTAGCCGTTGACAGCAATGAGGAAATAGGCGAAAAAAAGCGCACATTGGGCGTAAGAGCCGATAACCGCATTGTAAGCGACAAAGCCGGCATTACTGAATAACCAAACCTTGTACGAGCGAAGCGCCTGTCCGTTCGAATTGAGCAAGGCCCCATACAGAGCAAACCCAACAAGTAACCAAGCAAAGAGTTCCATGAAAATGAAACTAACAAGCATCCAACTGGGGGGCAAATGCTTTCAATTGTTTGGGCCCAAAAACATTTCCAACATTTTAGTTTTGCGTTTTTACCGTTTCCTGGTTAATTTCGAGAGCTAGTCCGCTGGAGAGTAGCCAATCGAGCTTCGGAAGCGGCAAGCGGAGAAATCAACCATCAATAGTTCCTTACAATTAGGCAAGCTTCAGTGGTCATTTGAGCGCGGCTCTAATGGGCTAAAAACCACGGCTATTCTTCTTACTTTCGAGTTTCTCAATGATATTGTGCAAGTCCTCTACCTGCATGGTGGTTTTGACGTCGGCTTGGGATACAACCTCTTTAGGTGGCTGGATCTTAGCTCTTAACTGCGACCAACATAAATTTCTCCATACCTCCTTATCGAGTTCTCCTACCGCAGCCAATTTATCAAAGTAATCACGTCGTCGGTCCATAAACTCGTTATAGCAGCTGATAAAATGCTCGTTACAATAGCGTCCTTCACCCATAGTGCCCAACCAGCAATCCATCTCATCGTGATACAGATTAAAGTCGGCACGTAAGCGACACAACGGATGTCCTGGTTCTTCGGCATAACTGAGTAAGGTTTCGCCGATCTTAGGATCGTAAGCATTCAGACGAGCATTCGGGTCCTTGGGCCGTCCTCGTTGTGGGACGTTTTCAATATTGATGGGTTCTTTCATAAGTGTCCTAAGCTTAGGAAGATACACGAATAGGGCAGGGGAGCAAATAAAAAAGAGTCGGCTCTTGCAAAACCGACTCAGGACACTTGATGCTCTATTCGAATGTCTTATAATGTCTTATAACAGAAACCCACCCAAGAAAAATTATGAGCTGATTAGAAAGACTCATATGGGTTTCTTAAAACTCGAACGCAACAAACAACAATAGAGCAAGACGAGGTGGAAAATTCAAGAAAAAATAAAAATGTTTTAAGTTTTACCAATAAAAATTAATTAACAATCAAATATAGAAAGAAAAACAGGGGCTAAGTATGTACTTAACCCCCGATCTCGAAAACATGAAAAATATACAATCGTTAGAATCGTTAGGGCAAGAAAAAAATTGCGATAACGTACAAAGGATGCCAGGATCCTCAGTAATGGACAGGGCACTTGAATGTATGAAGAGGGAGCTCGTACGCGAGTTACACAAAAGTCACAAGATATCCTCGCGGCAGAAGCGTTTGATTTACAAAGATGCGATCTATCGCTACGAAGAAATAAAGGAAGCATTGGTGGAAGACGGCACCGATTACAATCGTTGCGAATACTTGGACACGGACAACACAGTGTACTTCAGGGCGGAAATTTCGAGCATCGGAGAGCTGGCGCACTACACGAGATTTGACGAACTGAGGCACCCGTTTTACTTCACTTACCAATGTAATCAAGGGGTAGAATTCATCGTCAACCTGCAGGTACTTGGTCAAACGTATTGGGATCGCGAGAGGGACTACGGACGCTATCATGAGTACGAAGACATCAAAGGCTTGGAGTTCGACTGCGTAGAACTCAACAAGTGCGAGCCATGGGCAGAAGAGTGTTACTCGCCGTACATGGAATTGGTAAAGGAAGATGGCTGGCTTATCGACGACTACCAAGAGGCAAGATTGCCATTCTTCAACCTAGAAACTTTTATTCGAAACTTACAACGAGGACAAAAACAGAACTAATATGAACAAATTCATGTTATACGGAAGCGTGTACCGCAAGGGCACAATAAAAGACACCGAAAATGGCCACAAGATAATGAATGTGAGGGTATTTGATTTCGGAGGAAAAGAATCAAGAGACTCATTGTGGATCGACTGCACCTTGTTTGACAGAACAGCCATCTTGTTTGATCAATTTGTCGAAAACGGCGACCTTGTAATTTTAAATGGTTCGCTGAAAAACAAGATCAACAAAGAGAAGTCCGGGCAGTTTGAAATGCTTGTATCCGATTTCCAAGCACTGCCAAAAATTATGGCAGACGCCTGGAGACAGCACAATAAGAAGGAATCGACGGTAGCCGAGGATAGCGAGGACAGAACTAATTCTACGGAAGAGGTGCCATTTTAAGTTGAATTATGAAGCGTAAGGAAGAGCTGAGACAGGACTTGATCGACCCCATCAAACTGTCACAACTGAAGCACATCATGCAAGCTATGGAGTCTGCCGGCGTTCAAACAAAAAAATATGAGGCGCTGGCAAAGCGGTTGCAAGAGCTGGAACAAAAAGAAGTAAGACAATGAATGAAGCAATTTTGACAAAAAAGTCGGCGGCCACGCTGACTGAAATGAAACAAGAGAGGCCCAAGACCATCCTTCAAATGCTCAACAGTGAAGGCTTCAGGGAGCAATTAAAGGCGGCCCTGCCCTCATTTATGCGACCTGAGAAGGTGGCGAGGATTGCCATCACAGAGATCAGGAGCAATCCGAAATTGCTCCAATGTGACGCCTTGAGCCTCATGGGCTGTATCATGCGGAGCAGCCAACTGGGTTTGGACATCGACAGCCTGAAGGGACACGCGTACCTGGTACCGTACAAAAACGAGTGCCAGCTCATCATCGGCTACAAGGGCATGTTGTCCTTGGCCATGCGTAGCGGCAAGCTGTCATCGGTAGAAGTGCAGGAAGTCCACGAAAATGACGTTTTTGAGCTCGAGCACGGTGACAATTACGGATTGAGACACAAAATCAATCCTCGGCTCTCCGAGAGGGGTGCAATCGTCGGTTATTATGCCTATGCCCACCTCGTTAATGGTGGTAAGCACTTCGAGTACATGAACCTTGAGGAAATCGAAGCCATAAAAGCCTGCTCCAAAGGATCCAACCTTCCTTCCAGCCCCTGGCAAACCTTTCCCTCCGAAATGGCGAAAAAAACCGTCATACGCCGCTTGTGTAAGTACCTATCGTTGTCTCCAGAAATGGATGCGGCTATCGCAATCGACGAATTGGTCGACACCAACCTTCAAACTCAAAAAAACCGCCAGATAGCTCAAAAACAAGTGGAACCCGCGGATTTCGAGTTCGAAATGGTCAATACCACACCCCCCGAGGAAAATCAGCTCGCGTAATTTTATCGTTCAAACGTTAAAAAGTAGGCTTTTCAGGCAAATTCAGTTGAAAAAATACCTGGTAAAAGTGAATGAGCCTGAATAAAGTGAGCTCAGGATATGCGAATTGCTCCCGTGAATAGCTCAATCAGTTTTTATTCAACAACAAAAAAGCCTGCCAAAACATTTGTCTTGACAGGCCCACTCAACCGCTATTGGTTAAGATTTAAAACATCTTTTTATTAAATAAAACCCATGATTATTCTATACACAGAAGGTCTTATTATGTCTTATAGAGTTTTACGTTACGCCGCTTTAGGCAAGCAAATTTTTCAAAAAAATATCTTTTTATTTAATCTCAGGCATGCATCAACGCGTCTTCTATGCATAGAAAGGTCTTATTATGTCTTATAATGAACATGTTATCAATCCAACAATCCAAGAACCTGAAATTTTAAATACGAACCTAATGAATAACCTTATCCCAATACAGACACCCACGACAGCTGTAAACAAACAAGAAAACGGGGGCATCGAGGAAGAAGAACCAGTTTTCTTAGGGTTTAACCTAAAAAATCCACAACCGCCTCAAACCGGCTTTGGATTAACCCCAAATAGATTAATCTTTGACAAGTCGGTCTCCGATTTTGCCAAAACATTGTTTCCGTTCCTGAGTTCTTTATGTAACAACGATAAGGGCTATTGCAATGTAACAAATAAAAAGCTTATCGAATGGTTTGGGGTCAGTCGTACAAAATTATTGGACGCCATAAAGAACCTAAATGCCAACCATTACATTTCTGTAGCCGTCATAAGAGATAAAAACAATCAGGTCATAGAAAGAAGAATTGTTACGATAAACCCGACTGGGAAAACTCCGACTTACCCCTCGTTCACAAACGCGGACCCCCTCGTCCGAAATAGCGGACGAGGGTCATCCGAAATGGCGGACGTATATATAAATAATATAAAGATAAATAATAAAGAGAGAAAAAAGAGAGAAAGCGCGCCTGAATTTTCTTCTTTACAAGCTGACAACCCCGACTACAAACTTCGCACAATATATATTATGTCTAGTAATTAAATTATTATAAAAAATAAAAATAACTATTCCAAATAGTTATAAAAACGTAACTACCCTATCCCCTGAAAGATTTTAGGAAGTTCTTTTGGAAAAAATGAGTCGTCGTGGAAAAAACCAATTGCTTATGCCCCTGGAGGCATCCACTGCTTTAAATTCAAAGACTTTTGTGGTTTATCATCTCAACAAATCGAGCTGGCTTGAGCTTTTTTTAAATTAGACAACCAATTCATTATTTGATCAAGAACTTCATCTTCCAATAGATCAGAAATATTATTAGTAGAAGATTTAATGATACATTTAGGAGCCTCGTAAAAAGGGCCTCCCCAGGAAGGATTACTTAGACCAAATAAACCAACGGTTGGAATTCCTAAAAAATTACTCAAATGCATACCACCTGAATCATTGCCGATTACAAAATCAGACGTTTCCAGTATTTGTATAAGTTGAATGAGAGAAGTTTTTCCAGTTAGATTATTGATTCGATCTTTTGGCAAACTCATTATAATTTCGTTGCCTATTTCTTGCTCTTTCTCCCCGCCTAATAAAATGTAAGTTACATTCGGGTGTTTTTTAAGAAAAGATCGGATGAAATTTTGCCAACGAAATACGGGCCAACGTTTTTCAGGCGCGTTTGCAGAGCCAAAAAAACAAGCAACTTGAGTTATCTCTTGGGGAATAACAGGTACATTAATAGGATCTCTTGAAAGAGGTTCTTTTAGTCCGAAATTTTGTGCAAAACGATACCATAGTTCTGTATGATGTTCGTTTTCTTTAGCTTTATTATATGCGTACAAATGCGTTAACAACGGTCGAAAACCTCTTCTTAAACCAAAACGTCGAGGTGCTCCTGAACACCAAGCTTCTATGTCACTACGTGAAGAATTGGTGAAATTAAACCAAAGATCAGGGTGTTGTTTTCGAATTGCAAAGAAATCTTTAAAGTAATTTAAACCGGAAGCTTGTGGAATGACATGTATAAATTCTGCCGGAAAATAACGCTGTAAAAGTGGAGCTAAGTATTTTTTGCATACAAGATGAATGCAAAAATCAGGGCGTTGTTTTCGAATTGCTTTTAATACGGGATATACCATAATGCAGTCCCCTAACCAATTAGGCATTCTAAACCAAGCCTGCGTTGTTTTTGAATTTTGCGAGCATTTATTAAAATAATCACAAACTTCTGGTTCAATTTGATTCTTTTTGGCCATTTTTAGCGAATATAAATGGATTACAAATTTTTATAAACTTAAAAAATACATAAATTTATACGCTCTTAACCCTTAAGTTTTTTTGATGGAGGCAATCTTGGAACCTAAGCAATATCGCCAATTGAACCTGTTTATTAATTTCAAGAGCGACTTACTCCAGCAGGTTTTAGAAAAATCGCAAATAGAAAATTTTTGGGCAAATAAACGTATTTTTTCACATTCACAGTGTTAAGTGAACTTCGACACATCGCATTGGACAATTTTCCTCAGGCAACAACAACCAAAGCACCTACGATATGACTTTTGACAAAAAATCCTTGGATTTCCCAGTTTAACACTTTACCTGCAAAGGCATTAAATGGGATCCTTCAAATAACACTGATGCTTTTAAAACTGCTTGCAGGCAGCCTAAGATTAGGATCTGTCTGCAAGTCTATTAAAGTTAAGTACGCGGCGAAATGTACAATGAGTTGTCTTCAAATTCCGTAATGTACCCTTCCTTAATGAGCCAAGTTAAGTCTGTTTTAAATTTTTTGACGTCTTGTTCATTTACAAGGGATTCCCACGGCACTTCATCATTGGGCAAATTGAAAAAAACCTTCGGTAAATCTGATACCGTCAAGTTTCCGTTATCCTTTTCAATCACCTCGATGAGCGCATTTACACTTTCTGAAAATTGAGTATTCTTGTCGCGCACTTTTCGCTTAATGGGGCAAATGTACGAAATGCCTTTTTTCCCCTTCTTATAGATAAAAAATCCCAAATGATGGAAGCGTCCCCTAAAGTAATTCGCCGTGTTAATGGGCCATTTCATTTCGCTTGCCAGGTATTTTTCTAACACCTGCCTGAGGTCATGATCCACAATGCGGCCTAAATCTGAAACACCCAATTTAATGCGAGCTTTTTTCTTAATAAGGCTCATCTCTGCGTGGTTCAACAAGTAGGCTTTTGCAGATTTTTTTGACATGAAGGAACGCGTCGCATCTGACTTCAACTTATAACGGTAGCCGTGTGTCATGTTATTGAGCCATTCATTGACTAAATCTTGATCGTGATCGTTCGTAATAGAGGCAATAAAGGACTCGTAGGCACAGCGACCTTTTAAATTTTCCTCATAGTGCTCACGGATCAAATCTGTATACAAGTGATAATTGGGAGGGCCCAAGAGGACACCCGTAATACCACAGCGATTCACCGACTGAAAATTACCTTTAGGCTTCTCTAACTCGATACATTCTTCGTCAAAATACTGATCCCAGTTTTTGTCACAAATGTAGTCCAACGCCCCTTCTTTGGAAAGAAACGGTATATTTTCAGATTCAATGCAATAAAATCCGTCGAATGAGGATCCTTGCTTCGCGTTGACGACCATATAAAAGCGGTCTTCTTTCTCAAAGAACAAACGAATCAAGGAAAACAATTGATAGGTTTTACAAGAACGCTTCAAAGTATTGACCAAAACTTTTAGTACACGTTCTTCCGGATGCAAACAAATGTCTAAATTACCTTCTAACGTTAAGTTGTATTTCGCAACCGGCGCCGATTTCCACTTAGGAGTAAATTTTTTGGAAGTTGCAACCGCCTTATGCTTTTGAGCGGGAATCACTTCTTGATAATCTACTTCCGTCCATGCGGGACCAAAATTAAGGCCCTGGATTTGTTCAATAATATCTTTTTGTGCGTTCAAATATAATAATTATTTTGACTTTATACTTAAAACGTGCCTTTTTTATTATAAAAAAATACACCTGTAAAGGAAATTTATTTAATTTTCATGAAACAATTTCCAAAAGATTCCCAAATCGATGTGCCCACATCGGCCTTTATTTCCCCTTACGCCCACATTTCAGGAAAAGTTTCCATTGGCAATTTTTGCAGCGTATGGCCCTACGCGGTCCTTCGAGGAGACCTCGGTGAAATAGTCATTCGCGATAAGACAAATATACAAGAGCACGTTGTAATTCACGTCAGTGTAAATTACAACGTCGACGTGGGTCAATCCGTCACGATCGGACACGGTGCCATCATTCACGGCTGCCACATCGGCAATGATTGTCTAATTGGCATGCATTCAACATTATTGGACGGCGTACAGGTCGGCGACGAATGCATCATTGGCGCAAATACATTGCTGACGCAGGGGCAAAGTATTCCAGCGCGATCGCTCGTCTTGGGCAGCCCTGGCAAAGTGGTTCGCCAATTGACCGACAAAGATCTCCGCTTAATTCATGAAAGCGCACAAGTTTACCTCTCGTTAATTCAGGCAAATACGCATGTCTGAAACATTGTACGTATTGGCGGGCCCCACGGCTTCGGGTAAGACTGAATATGCAATTCGATTTGCAGAAAGGCACAATTGCGAAATCCTTTCGTGCGACGCATCTGCATTTTACAAAAGAATGGACATTGGTACCGCGAAGCCCTCAAAAGAAGAACAACGACTTGTCCCCCACTGGGGCCTCGACTTAATCGAACCCAACGAGTACTTCTCCATACACGATTATCTTCATTACGCGCAACGGTGCATTGGTGAAATTTTTAATCGGAATCACAACGTTCTCGTTGTTGGAGGCTCCGGGTTTTACCTAAAAAGCTTCTTTGCGCCGGTCGTAGACGAACATCGACTTGATAAAAGTGTAGCGCAACGAGTCGAAATGTTGTCCATGGAAGGTGGGCCTGCAGCCCTTTTACAGGCACTTGTAAAACTTCATCCACACGGCCTACCCGCATTTTTGGACATTCAAAATCCAGTGAAATTGAAAAAAGCCCTCATTCGCTGCCTCAGTACGGGACTTAATCTACAAGAGCTTCAGGTACAATTCCAACAGATGCGCTCCCCTTTTCAAGAAGTCAAAAAACAAACTATTTTGCTTGTGTGGCCGATAGAACTTTTAAAATTGCGCGTACAATACAGAGTACAACACATGCTGTTGGCCGGACTCATTCAAGAAGTTCAACAACTGTTAGAAAATCACTACTTGCGCCCTCATACACCGGCCAGTAATGCCATTGGGTATCGAGAAAGCATTGAATTTTTAACCCAAACCAATCAGACCGATAGCGATTTTGCTCACCTCAAAGAACAAATCATAAAAAATACCTATCAACTTATCAAAAAACAAAACACGTGGTTTCGGCATCAGATCCCCATCGACCACTTTCATTATTGCCTGTAAATAGGTCGACATTTAGGTTTTTGGGTCCATTGCAACTAATTTCATTATTGTCTTACGAAATAATGAAGTATTTCGATACTTTATTAAGTTTATGGTAAAAATTTCTCCTAAACATCTTTTTGATTGATTCGCCCATCTTAATCAGGGTCTAGACAATAAATTTATTCGTGAAAAAAACAATTATTTCATCAAGTTAAAATACAACAATTTATAAAAAATATGTAGAAACAACAAGGTTTCTGTGATATGTTATTGATAATAATATCTTGGCTCTGGACCGGGTAACTGCTCTAAATCAGGGCTTCCAAATCATTCTATTTTGTTCTTAGATATGAAGTTTATGAATAATGAAAACCTGATTAAATCCTTTGAATCTGGTTCTGTACAAACAGTTGTGCTACGGAATGCTATTCCTTCTATAATTTCCATGATAATGGTATTAGTTTATAATTTAGCGGACACTTTTTTTATCGGGCAGACACATAACGATTATATGGTTGCAGCTGTATCGCTTGCCACACCTGTTTTCTTAATTTACATGGCACTTGGATCTTTATTCGGGCTTGGTGGAAGCTCTGTAATTTCTAGAGTACTCGGAGAAGGGAAATACGATTACGCTAAAAAAGTATCTTCTTTTTGTATGTGGTCATGTGTAATTGTAGGCGTTCCATTTACTCTATTTTTATGGGCATTTTTGGACGATGTCTGTTTTATTATGGGAGCTAGTAATGAAACGCTAAAATATACGAAAACTTATTTGGGAATCGTTGCAGGAAGCGGAGTTTTTTCCATGATTGCGTTCTGCTATTCAAATATTATTCGCGCAGAGGGACGTTCTAATACAGCAATGATTGGAATGTTAATTGGAAACATCTTAAATGTGATTCTTGATCCAATTTTTATTCTGACTTTAAAACTTAACGTTGCAGGAGCGGCTATTGCCACTGTTATTGGGAATCTTGTTGGAGCTCTATTTTATATTTTTTACTTTTACACGGGAAAATCAGCTTTAAGTATACGTGTTCGTGATTTTTCAGTTAGAGAAGGAATTTGTAAAGGAGTTTTAGCTATTGGAATTCCCGTTTCTCTCGCTTCATTATTAATGAGTATATTTCTCAAATAATAACTAACAGTTTAATCGCCAAATATGGAGATATGCCAGTTGCTGCGTACGGAGTTTATATGAAAGTACACCAAATGGTTACGCTGATAGGCATTGGATTGGGACAAGGAGTGCAGCCAATATTTGGTTATTATTTTGGCGCTAAAAAATTTGGGCGATTTATAAAAACCCTAAGATATTCTTGTATCTACGGTTTTCTTTTTTGTTTAGGCGCAACTGTTCTCTGTTGTTTATTCATCAATCAGATTGTGGGCATTTTCCTTACCGATCTCGAAGCTCTCAATTATGCCGTTACTTTTTCTAAAATATTACTTTCTACCGCATGGCTTTTTGGAATTTTTTATACAACAGTAAATGTCTTGCAAGGAATTGGGGCCTCAAGGCCATCTTTTTGGGTTTCCATTAGCAGACAGGGCCTAATTTATATTCCAATGACTTTTATCTTAAACTTTCTGATAGGTCTTTATGGTCTTGTTTGGGCGCAACCAATTGTTGATATTGTATCTCTAGTACTAGCTACAATCTTGTTATTCAATACCTTAAAGAATTTTAATATAAAACTTAAATTTTGTTGATAACTCTTAAAGGAAACAATTTTTACAAACCTTAAAACAAATACAATTTATTTGAATATAAGGCGATTTATCCTATTTCTGAAAGAATGAATTGAGCCTGCCAGAAACTTTTGAGACAGCTAAAAATCTTTATATGTGAGGTAAAAAAGAAAATTATCATATCTTTCAAAAATCAAGGCATTGCCTACTCATCTACATTTCTGTCATTTCAAGAGGCCTGTGGTATTAGCTACGGGTCTCTTTGTTTTTCTGGGGAAGCCGGCGTAATTAAGATATTATTTAAAGCTCGAATAATCGATCGTTTCAAGGCGCTGTTTCCTTTGACCTAAACGAGGGATGCAGGCGATTAAGGCCTTTGTGTAGGGATGTTGCGGATGCATCAAAATTTGCTTAGTCTCCCCCGCCTCGACAATTTTGCCGCTGAACATGACCAAAACCCTCTGGGCAAAGTCATTAATGATCCCAAAATTGTGCGTAATCAGTACAACCGTCAATTCTTCCGTGCGTTGCAAGTTTTTGAGGAGATCTATAATCTGCTTCTGTATTGTGACATCCAAGGCTGTTGTTGGCTCATCCGCAATCAATATCTTTGGACGGCAGGCCAGGGCCATTGCAATCATGGCCCGTTGCAGCATTCCACCACTCATTTCATGTGCGTACGATTTATAACAACGATCGGCATCTTCGAGCCCCACCTTGTGTAAAAGTTGAATGGCACATGCTTTCACATCGTCAACATCACTAATGTGCAATTTAATGGCCTCTGCGATCTGGTAGCCGATGGTAAAAAGCGGGTTAAATGAACTCGCCGGATCTTGAAAAATGTACGCAATACCCGCGCCACGAATTTTACGAAGCTTTCGCTCCGACAATTTCAAAATGGGCTGATTAGATTCATAGATAATGTCCCCTTGAACCTCACAATACGGCGCCGGCGGCAGCAATTTCGTTAAAGAAAGCGCCGTTACAGACTTACCACTGCCGCTCTCTCCAACAATTGCTAAGATCTCCTTTGGGAAAATATCAAACGAAATTCCTTTTACAACGTGCGTCTGCAATCCGTCTTGTAAAAATGAAATGTCCAAATTTTTGACTGAAACTAATGCTTGCATTTCAAATTGAGTGTTGTATCCATACTGTCGCGCAATACGTCACCTAGCAGGTTAAAACTAATGACCGTAAGTGCAATACAAAAACCAGGCAACAATAACCACCATAAGTTAAGTGTAAATACTTTTAAATCTTCTTGCGTGTATTTTAACATCAATCCCCAAGAAGTACTCGGCTCTTGAATACCGATCCCCAGAAAACTCAGGGCCGCCTCGTACAAAATATAACTCGGGACATACAGGGCCATCGCCGTCAGCAAGTAACTGGCAAGATTCGGTATAAAATGCTTCAAAACGATGAGCAATGTACTTTGCCCCATCGCCTGAGAGGACTGAACGAACGCAGACATCTTTAACTCCAAGACCATACCGCGAATTACACGCGCACTTTTTGTCCATCCCACACAAGCCAACAAAATGATCATCATCACGTACGACGGCATGGAGCTCAACTGCATGCCAATGGACGCTCTCAGTGCCAACAGCAAATACAAGCTGGGAATCGACATTAAAAATTCCACGAGGCGCATCAACAATACATCGCACCATCCTCCCAATAATCCCGCCAAGCACCCGACAATACATCCTAAGACAATGGTTATAAGCATACCCAAGCACCCAATACTGAGAGAAACGCGCCCGCCGAACAATAATCTTGAAAAAAAATCTCGCCCCAGGTTGTCCGTCCCTAACAAAAAAAATGGATACTCGTCTTGCCCACCGAACAATTTGTGCGAACAAGGTAAGCATCCCAACAAATAATACTTGTGACACGGCACCCACCAACGAATGGGGAGGTAATTCGACTGCGGTAGGTAACGCACCGACATAACCCGCTGATACGTCCTGTAGCACAATTGTCCCTCATGCCACTTGAGCGCCATGGGCGGGTGAAATGCAAAACTTAGGTGCTGCTTGGTCATCTCATATGGGGCCAAAAACGGAGCCAATACAAGGAAAGCGCAAAGAATGGTGAGCATGAACAACGCTCCCCTACCCTGCCACGACGTTAAAGTCTTACGTATGGCAACACTGAGCATAGCCCTTCTTCGTACAATTATTTTTCATCAATACCAAAGTTTCTGCGTACAATCCCCTTGAATCAAGCGTTTTTCACACAAAAACCAAAAATCCACGATCTTATCGCAAGTTAAAATTTGTTTTAAAAAGGCGCGATGTTCACTACCGGTAAAGATGTAACAGCAAAATTGTTTCATTCGTCCCAAAGCAATGGGCGTTGACTGTAAATTAAATACCCTGTAAAGATCTTGCAAATACGCAAAAATATCTTGGAAACATGGCTGAAAAACACTTTTATTTGAAATTAAATTACGCCACTGCGCAAAAATCCAAGGATTGCGCACGGCGCCACGCCCGATCATAATCCCGTGACAATGGGTAAAGTCAAGGACACGGCGAATGCATTCGAGAGAATCAATATCGCCGTTTGCGACGACCGGCATAGGCATTTTCTCGGCGGCATGTTGTATAAATTCGTAGCGCACAGCCCCCGAATAACGATCTTGCACCGTCCGGGCGTGAATGGTCACCAAATCCACCATATTTTCTCGCAAAATATCCAGAACTTGATCAAACGCATCCGTCCCATCAAAGCCCAAGCGAATTTTCACACTCAACGGCCTTTGACAACATTGTCGCAATGTGCGTACAAGCCGATTGAGTAAAGTCAAGTCTTTCAGTAAGCCTCCGCCCGCTTGTTTTTTAAAAATCTTTGGAGCCGGGCAGCCGACATTAAGATCAATACCTTCAATGGGATAACGCTGCAAAAGCTCAACATTACGGGCCAAGGCACTTTCATCATTCCCCATCAGTTGAATCCACAAAGGACAGCTTCCCGCGCTGAGCAAACTTTCCTCAATCCAACCCTCATCTATCGTAAAATTTTCATGCACGCGCACAAATTCACTCACATAAGCATCAGGAGGCCCGTAATGATTCAAAATCTCCCAGAATGGCCCTTGCGTCAAGGTCCGCATGGGTGCGAGCATGGTACCGTGATACGGAAGCATGGCTGTTTACTGCTTCGTTAACTTTTCAATCAGATCGTTGGCATCCGGCAACTCTTCAAACAAGGTCTTGGCGACTAAGATTGTTTTCTGATTGACCATGGCCAGTAGAATTGCATCGCTGGGGCGGGCATCCAATTCTAAAACTTTGGTAAAATTATCGGACGATTGCCTAAAAATAATGCGTGTAAAAAACACACCTTTATCCATACGCGTAATGACAATTCGTTGCAGCTCAATGTTGAATCCAAGGCACAAATGATGCATCAGTTGATACGACAAAGGGCGTGCGACAGAGCGAACTTGATTGAAGGCATTGTAGATTTGCTCGCCCATCAAGAGATCCACATAAATCACAAAAACTTTCTCCTTATTACCCAACAATAAAGCGACACCCGTTGGGTTTTTGACCACATTTTTAAGCTCAACTTCTACGGTCTCATTCCTCATAATTATTCCTTTGTTGATGGTTGATCTAAATAAATTTTCGGCAAGTGGGCGGGAGCCTCCAATGCCGCCTGCACGTAGCAGCGCGCCCGCCATTGATTAAACGTCTCCTTAAGCTCCGGCAATGGCTCTGCGGGCTTTACTTCAAGAGCCATCATTTGACGACATTCATCTAATAATGGATCCATCGGCACATCCATTCCGGCAAAATGCTCGTCGATGTAATTCAACATACGATAAAGCGCCAAGTTGTTCTTTTGTCGATACGCTTCATGCAAAATTGTTAAACACAATGCCTTGTCATCCGGCCTGCACTTCAACGCCTCTTCATACCAGTACAGCCCCGATTCATTTTTCCCATCCTTCAAACACAATTGCCCCAATGCCACCATTTGCTCACCCTCTATGGGAGATTTGGAACATTCCAAGCCACGTAGAAAAGTTAGCAATGCAGCCCTCGGGTGATCTAATTTATCCTCAACCCTCGAAAGCGCAAACCACGCGCTCGCATCTTTTTCAAAAACATCGAGGTACAAGCGATAACACCTGGCGGCCGCTTGCAAGTTATTAATTTGCTCATAACCGCGTGCCGCATGCAGTGCGTCTTCCTGAAAGCAGTCATTGAGATCTGCATGAAACGCCTGTTCAAAGGTTTGAGCAGATAGGTACAATTGACCATTTTCAAAGTAAGCCACTGCCAATAAATCTAAAACCTGTGAGGCATCTGTAGGGTCGTACGACAAATCCCTCAAGCTTTGAACGGCCGCGTCTAATTGCCCTTGGTCCAAATACGTGTGCGCTTCCCGCAATCTCATTTCCACGGTCTGCTTATCCTCACATCCCACCAACAGGCACACGAGCACCCAGTTAACAATGAGCAAGCTTACGCTCGAGCTAACATTAATTGAAAAAAGGCTGGAAAAAACACGCATATCCCACACCACCATCAAAGCACTAAAATTCGTATCTTAAGGGGCGCATCATCAGATGATGGATGGTCTCCTCTACGGGGCATTTCTCGTAAACGACCTCGTAAAGTCCACGCAAGATGGGAGCATCCAAGTGCTTGTCACACACCAAATGATCGTAGCCCTCCAAGGTCCAATAACCCTCAACCGTCAGTTCCTTTGTCAACAATTCAACCGACTCTCCACGAGCAAATCGTTCTCCAAAAATGCGATTGCGGCTCCACGATCCTTGTGCCGTCGCGATGAGATCGCCCAGACCACTTAAACCGTAAAAGCTTTCACGTTGTCCACCCAACGCGCAACCCAAGGCCGACATTTCCTTTAAAGCGCGTGTCAAATAGGCTGCCTTTGCGTTATCCCCCAAATTTAATCCATCCAAAATACCGGCACCCAACGCGTAAATATTTTTCAAGCAGCTTCCAATTTCCACGCCAACCAGATCTGTACTGCGGTAGATACGAACATTGTCATTGCTTATGGCCGCTTGTAAACGTTCCGTATGATCGTAGGAAGACGCCAGTACCATGGCAGCCGGCTTCTCCATCGCAAATTCCAAAGCGCGTGTCGGCCCCGACAAACATGCCAAGTGATTACTTGGAAAGTAACCGCGAATAAGCTCAGACGGCCGTTTCAATGACAGACGGTCCATACCCTTAATTAAGGAAATAATCCACAAATCGGGAGGCAAATCGACTTGTTTGAGCAGCTCGCAGGCCGATTGCAAGCCCTTAACGGGACAGGCTAAAAACAGGGCATCGCAATTTGAAATGCACGCGCCGAGTTCCGTTTCGACGTGCAAGAGCGCAGGGAATGGAATGTGCGGTAAATAGCGTGTATTTTCATTCGCCTGACGCATTTCTCGAGCTCTTTCATCGGATCGTGGGATTAAGAAAGTCTCGTGCTGACAATGTGCCAAGTGCACCGCGACCGCCGTACCCCACGCACCAGAACCCAATACAACAAATTTCATAACTCAAACTGCTTTTTCAACCACACGCTCGTCAAAATAATTAAAATCCATTCCAGCGTTAACAACCACCGTTTGGCCGTTAATGCCACTTGAACGTTCGCTCAAGAGGAATACAATGGTATTGGCCACCTCTTGCGTTTCCAAAGCGCGCTTACGCAGGGTTAATTTTTCTGCGAACAAGTAATTTTTCAAAAAACCGGGGATTCCGGCAGATGCACTTGTCTTCAGTGGACCTGAGCCCACGCAATTGAAGCGGATTTCACTCTCATCACTGAATGATTTTGCCAAAAATCGGACCGTGCTCTCCAGGGCCGCTTTAATGGGGGACATGTAACCGTAATGAATGGCCGCTACCTGCGAAGAAATACCAACGGTAACCACCGAGGCCGTTTTAGTTAAGAGAGACTTCAGAGCCCTCGCACATTCAACGAGAGAAAAGCATGAAATGTGCACCGCTTGCAAAAAATCTTCGCGTTTTGTTTCGTAAAAAGTCTTAAAGCCGTCGGCAAAATTGGCAAATGCGATGGAGTGCACAAAGCCATCCAAATGATTAACTTTTTCTTTTAATTTTTCGGCCAACTGTTCAACGGCTCCCTTCTGTTCAACGTCACAGATAAGTAATTTGTCTTCTGGGACGTAACGGCTCAACTCCTTTTTACGTTCCACCGAACGCGTACTGTAGTAAACACAAGCCCCCTGCGTCTCGAGCGTTTTCCCGACAAACCACGCAACACTCTTTCGATTTGCGAGCCCCGTTACTAAAAACGTCCTATTCTCTATACCCAAAAAACTCATTAATGATGCCCCTCAACCATTCCTATGATAAAATTAATGGATAGTAATAAGCTGTCCTCTTTCTTTGCCCAACCCTTAAAAAAGTAAAAGTCTTTCACTTTCTGATCAAATTGTGCACCTAGAGTCAACTTATCGCCCGGGAAGGCCATCCTTTTAAATTTAGCTTCTTGGATACGCGTCAACACGGGAACCTTCCCTTGAACATCCGACGCTTGTAAGACCTTCTTGCTTAAAAATATACCCGCCACCTGAAAAATAGATTCACACATCAGGACACCCGGCATGATGGGAAATTGAGGATAATGCCCCTTAAAAAAACCTTCATCGGCTCGCAATGTTCTTTCCGCTTCTATCGCATCATCATCTAGATGAAGAATCTTGTCTACAAACAAGAAAGGAGGCCTATGCGGAATTGAATTTAAAACGTCATGTTCTACAACTTCTAAGCCATTCATGTTTCCTGTTTTAATGACTCTAGACAAGAAATCAATACAAATGATGTTTTTTATCCATACCCCAACACGGAGACAGAACACAACCTTTGAACACCGTACATACAAAAATAAACTTGTAAGTCTGCCAGGAGTACGTTTAGCATAGGCACATGCGTTTTAAGTCCCTAGTCGTCGCCTTGATATTGTGCTCATTGTTGGACGGATGTCATTCAAAAAAAAGCCTGACAGAAGTTGAACAAGCTAACAAAACGGGATTGTTATTAGTCGGGATTGGGCCTGACCCCGAAGGTTTTGATCCGCAACTGATCTCGGGTGTCACCGAACAAAACATATTGCGAGCGCTGTTCGAGGGCCTTGTAAGCCCCGATCTGCAAAGTTTGGAAGCCAAACCTGGCGTGGCGGAACGATGGGAAGTCAATGATTGCAAGTACACGTTCCATCTGCGAACTAACGCGCGCTGGAGTAACGGAGATCCTCTCACGGCCCAAGATTTTATATTTACCTTTAAGCGCCTGCTCACGCCTCAATTGGCGGCCCCAAACGCATCCAACCTATTTATCATAAAAAACGCACAACAATTTTACAAACAGCAAGTGCCGTTTGATGAAGTCGGCATTAAGGCGCTCGATGATTATACGCTGGAAATTACACTTGAGTACCCTGCGCCCTATTTTCTGTCCATCTTAATGCTCCCCATGTGTTACCCATTACACGAGGGTAACTTAACCCAAAATCATTGCACTTTCAGCCGGAATCAAACGTGGACGCGGTCTGCACATATGGTATCAAACGGCCCATTTGTTTTGCAAGAATGGGTGGTTGGCAAAAAAATTGAAGTCAGCAAAAATAAATATTACTGGAATGCAAACCAAGTTCGATTGAATAGCATACACTTCATCCCCATAGCCGACGTCATTACCGAAGAAAGGGCCTTCCGATGCGGGCAGTTGCACATTACGGAAAATGTGCCTTACCAAAAATTAAAAACTTACTATCAAAACGGCGATTCAAACTTACGCATTCACCCCTACTGCGGCACCTTTTATTATTTACTCAATACCTCCGTTTACCCGCTGAATGACGTTCGGGTTAGACGCGCCTTATCAATGGCCATTGATCGGGATAGCCTGATGGGAAACGATCAACTTGCCCTCAAGCACCATTCGACTTATCAACTTATTCCAGAAGGTTGTGCGGGCTTCCACTCCATAAGCCCCATTAAAGAAAATGCCGAATTAGCGCGTCAACTGTTGGCAGAAGCGGGATTCCCCAATGGTCAAAATTTTCCCAAACTGACCTTATTATTTAACACAACCGAAGGGCAAATTTACCTCGCTTCCGCCCTTCAAGAGATGTGGAAGAAGCAACTCAACATTCATGTGGAGCTTGTGAACCAAGAGTGGAAAGTCTATTTGCAGATGCGCAGAGAAGGTCATTTCGAAATCGCACGCGGTGGATGGGTGGGTGACTACAATGACCCAAGCACATTTTTAAATTTATGGCGCAGTGATGCCAGCAACAATTTTGGGCATTGGGGAAATTCAAACTTCGACGAACTTCTTGAAAAGGCCAAAACTTCAATCACGTCACAACGCATGCAATACCTTCAAGAGGCCGAAAAAATACTGCTTGAAGAATCCCCCTTTATCCCACTACATTCAAGTGCAAGTACGCACCTGGTTCACTCCAGCGTACACAATTGGTTTGGTAATCTGCTTGATTGGCACCCATACGACTGCATTTATTTACAGTAAATACTGAAATTAGCTTGCTTTTAAAAAAGTACTCTTTTACTTATTACACTCATGCAGCAATCTATCGGAGAACAATTACAACAGGCACGTCAGCGCTTGGGCTTGTCCATTGAAGATGCTTCAAATCAACTCAAAATTAGAAAGGATATTCTCGTTAAATTCGAAAATAATGAATTTAACCTGAAAACCCCAGCTATTTACACAAAAGGCTTTTTTAAGGCCTACCTTAAATTTTTAAAAATCTACAACAGCAGCCTTATCGCCGATTACGACGAGATCGTTGGAGGTCAAGAACCCTCGGAAAATAATTTTTCCCTAGCTCACATAAAAATCGATTCAAATTTCCGAGATTCCATCGAAGGCGGTGAGGGTGAAAATGGACAGGACATAGAGAAAAATTCAGCCCAATACGTCAAGCCCATCCTACAATTCGTTCACTTTAAATTGCTCATCATTGGCGCCAGCATCGGGATTATTCTCTTCATCTTGTGTATGTTTGTACGCTACCATAAGCACCATAACAACAATGCGGCATTGCCCAACGATGTTCCTACCCACAGCGAGATGGTAGAAAAAACCGATAGCGTGCAAAGTACTTTTACAATCGTGGCACAGGATAACGTGCAGGTTTTTATTCGACAAGAAATTGACAAGCAACGTTTGTTTGCAGGCAGCTTGCTCAAAGATGAACGACGGTCGTTTGCCAAAAACGGACCTGTACAAATTTCCTACTCCGAAGGGAATAATTTATACATCGAACAATCCAATGGCACGCAAATTAAGCCCCAAAAAGCCGGACGTGGGTGGATTCGTCTGCCCTAATTTTCTTAAAAACCCATGAAAACAAACTTCATTAAAGGTATTAGTTGGTTTATTGCAAGTCTCATTGTGAGCGTTAGCTTGGATATCATTCAAAAGCATCTAGGTTCTAAACTCACCAGCTATGAGATTACTTTTTATCGCTTTTTATTGGCCGCAATCACCTTGTTGCCGTTTGTTTGCTGGAAAGGCATCAAAGAAGGCAATGGAATAAGTCAATATTGGAAAATCCACTTACTGAGAGGCTTGCTTCTTTTGATAGCCATGGTAACATGGTGCTACGGACTCACCTTTGTTCCGATTAGTACGGCGATAGCCCTTAATTACTCAATTCCGTTCTTTACACTGATCTTGTCCATTCCTCTGCTGGGAGAAAGCGTCAATAAAGATCGATGGATCACCACTTTTATTGGATTTATCGGTGTATTGGTTATCTTAAATCCAAGTAGCGTTGATTTCAATCTGAGCAGTCTGTCGCTCATCGCATCGTCATTCCTATTCGCATTGTCAGACGTTTTGAATAAGAAGTACGTGCACAAGGAAACCATGCTCAACATGCTTTTCTACACGGCGCTCTTTACTTGTCTTTTTGGAGCCTACCCGGCCTTGGCTCACTCAAGCCACACGTTCTCAGATAACGTGGGTCTGTTTATAGCCTTAGGAATTGGCGCCAATTTTCTTTTTTATTGTCTGCTGAAAGCCTTCAAGTACATGGAGGCCTCTGCACTAGCGCCCTTCCGCTACTGTGACTTCATCATATCGGCCTTATTTGGCTTCTTATTTTTCGCCGAAAAACCCACTAACGCAACTTACCTGGGCTTTATCATTATTGTCCCCTGCACATTGTACTTAACCTACAAGGAAAACAGGGCTAATGTTTAAATGCGCTCGAAAATAGCGTGATAAGCATTTTTGCCCGTTATCTTGGCGAAGACGGTATTAATGACGTACTTCGCTTGTGTTGAAACCAGCTGCCAAGAGGGATGCGACTGAATCAGCTGGCAAACAGATTCATAATAAGGCTGAAAATCTGTTTCAAAATTAAGGCACGCGTGCGGTCGGGTAAGCTTGGCCAATTGAGTTAAGAAATCCGCTTGAAACAAACGATTTTTACAATGGCGACGCTTGGGCCACGGGTCTGGATATAAAACAAAAATTTCATCCCACACGACATCCTCCGGCAAACACGCTAAAAATTCATCTGCCTCCGCCTTTATAAAAGAGCAATTATCCAGGTGCTGAACCTTGCGCTGAGCTTGCTGAACACGCTTGTTGATGATATCGATCCCCAAGCAGAATTTATCTGGAAAGGCTTGAGCGTACTGTGCCAGAAAGTCGCCGTGGCCGGAGCCGATTTCCAGTACCTTAAACCGCCATGCCAAGTTCGAAAACTTTGCCAAGCTTGTCGTTAACTCCTGTCGTCTTTTAAGAACCTGGGCCAAAAAAGTAGGACTAATCTCCGACATCATTCAACAATTTCTTTAAACTTACCATGAGGATCTGCACATCCGACGGATTAACGCCGCTGATCCGACTCGCCTGCCCCAAGGTTTGAGGGGCAATGGCCTCCAATTTTTGCAAGCTTTCCGTTCTCAGGCCGTGAACCGATTTATAATCAAAGTTTTCTGGAATTCGAATGGCATCCAACCACTTACAACGCTCAATTTGCTTGTCATCTCGTTCCAAATAGGCCTTATAAAACACTCGGTAGAGGACTTCCTCCTTAATGGCCGAAGATTCGCACTCAAAGGCATCCGGCATAACTGGGAATGGGAAATTTTCCTCGCATCCATTACGTCTGACCAAGTCGCCCAGTGTTTGCCCCTTCGAACCACGCTGCGATTCCAAGTGAGACACCCAGTACTCAATACGTTCTTTTTTATGTTGAATCGCCTCCAAGCGCGATTGACTCAAGCAATGCCACGCTTTGGCCTTCTCGTAAAGTCGCAACTCGGCACTGGAGTGATTCAATTTTAAACGGTACTCGGCGCGTCCCGTAAACATCCGATAGGGCTCTTGCGTTCCCTTATTGACCAAGTCGTCCACCAATACGCCGATATAACTTTCACTGCGCGACAGGGTACAATTCGGTTCACCTAAGACGCGTGCAGCCGCATTAATTCCAGCCAACAGGCCCTGTCCGGCCGCTTCCTCGTACCCCGAAGTCCCGTTGATTTGACCCGCTAAAAATAAATTTTTAAGTTTTTTACTCTCCAGCCATGGGTACAACATCGTGGGATCAGAAAACACGTACTCAACGGCGTAAGCCGGTCTCACTAAAATCGCATTTTCCAAGCCCGGGATCGTCTTTAACATGGCCAGTTGAACGTCGATTGGCAAACTGGTCGACAAGCCATTAATGTACCACTCGTCGGTACAAATGCCCTCGGGCTCCAAAAACAAGCGATGCCGATCGCGTCCTGAAAATCGGACGCACTTATCCTCAATACTCGGGCAATAACGGGGCCCTTTCCCTTTGATATGACCTGAAAACAAGGCCGAACGTTTTAAATTGTCTAAAATAATTTTGTGCGTCTCAACATTCGTGTACGTCATCCAACAAGAAACCTTATGGGTGCCCGGCTTCCAAGCCAAGGGGGATCTCATTGCGACATCTTGTTCACGTGTATCGTAAAACGCGAAGAAGCAAGGGTTCTCATCACTCGCCTGTTCCTCGCAGGCAGAAAAATTAATGCTACGCCCCAAGATACGCGCCGGTGTCCCCGTCTTCAACAGGCCCAACGAAAGGCCCAATTGTTTAAGGTTATCCACGAGCTCGTAACACCCGAAATCTCCCAAACGTCCTCCGGGAATTTGACGGTACCCCACGTGCAACATGCCACCCAAGAACGTACCTGTCGTTAAAATAACCGTTTTCGACGTCAACTCTAAGCCCAACTTTGTCTTAACTCCCTGTACCGCCCCTCCATTAACCATTAGAGCAACCACCTCATCTTGCAACAAAGTAATGTTCGGATGCCGTTCCAAACGATACTTCATGCTCAGCTGATAACACTTCTTATCACACTGTGCACGGGGCGCTTGAACCGCCATACCCTTCGAGCGATTTAAGACACGGAATTGAATGGCCGTTTCGTCTGCATTGATGCCCATCACGCCACCCAAGGCATCAATCTCTCTCACGATGTGGCCCTTCGCCAATCCACCGATAGCCGGGTTGCAGCTCATTTTTGCGATGGTATCCAGATTTCCCGTAATCAACAACACGGCAACGCCCTTTTGTGCTGCAATCCACGCGGCTTCACATCCGGCATGTCCGCCTCCACACACAATCACATCAAAATTATTCTTCATTTTCCGATACAAAACTTAGAAAAAATACAATCGAGCACTTGCTCGTAATCCACCTTGCCGACAATCTGGTCAAAGCACCGCAGGGCCGTTTTTAATTCAGCCGCCAAACAATCCTCATAACCTCCATGTTCAAACAATTCAACGGCCTTTTCTATCGCTACACGCGCACACTTCAAACTTTCGGCATGCCTCTCATGGATCATAAAGGCCTCTTGTGAAAAATTCTTGTAATACTGATCCAAAAAATGCTTAATGAGCGCACGTACCTTGTCCAATGCCTCTGAATCGGCCGGTGCTTTTAAGCTGATACAGGCATGGACGTATTTATCCTGCAAGGACGTAAAATCGGCGGCCTGAGGCAGGTCGACTTTATTTAATACCAACAGTGTTTTTTGCGGATCCAACAATGCAATGACTTCCGGCTCAAACGACGGCATGCATTGCGACTGATCGACCACCCACATAATTAAGTCTGCCCTACGCAGCTGATCGACGGTACGATGAATGCTCTCCCGTTCCAACAAATCACCCGTGGCACGGATGCCAGCGGTATCGGTCAATCGCAAGGTGTACGGGTCCAAGTGGATGTACTCCGTTATAAAATCTCGCGTGGTCCCCGGCAAATCACTCACGATAGCCCGCTCATGTCCCAATAAGGTATTGAGCAAAGTGCTCTTTCCCGCGTTGGGCGCGCCCACAATAACCGTTTGAAGACCGTTTTGAACCCCTTGATAATAACGATGCGCATTAATAAGAACATTGATGTCCGACAAAAGCCCACGTAATTGAGATAGGTAGGCTTGACGATTTTCTTCCGGTAAATCTTCTTCGGGGAAATCCAGGTACGCCTCAATCCAGGCAATTTGCTCGGTTAAGGTTTGTGTAAATTGTGTAAGCTTCTGGCTCAAAGACCCAGACAATTGATTGCGCGCGATGGATAAGGCTTGAAGCGACTTCGCATGGATTAAATCAGCGACGGCTTCCGCCTGGCAAAGATCCATTTGGCCGTTCATAAACGCCCGACGCGTAAATTCACCCGCTTCCGCCTGCCGGCATCCACGCTGAATGCAATCTCTAATGACAGACTGTAATATCAACGGGTTCCCATGGCAATTAATTTCCAGGGTCGCCTCTCCCGTAAACGACGCCTGTGGGGCAAAGTAAACGAAAACGACTTCGTCCAATAGCTGCCCATTCAACATTTGATAACGGCCAAAATAATTGTGTCGCGGCACAATGGACGTTTTCTTGAAAATCGCCTGTGCTAAGTCTAAACATTGAGGACCGCTTAAGCGTATAACACCAATCCCAGATTCGCCCCACGGGGTTGATAGAGCAACAACGGTATCTTCTTGCAATGGCATTTTATTTCTTTCTCTTATATGATTGCAAAAGCCATTTAAGTTCAAGTTTATTCAATTGCTTTTATTGAATCCAAGATACGATGCACAGCAAGTTCAACACACTTCAAGCATCTCAACCCACAAAGATTTTGACTTTCATTAAAAAATATAATACAAATATTATATGAGGTTATCATCTTTTATTTTATTAAGTTTTTCTTGCACGCAGCTGGCGTATGGTACTTTTCAGACGCCCCAACAACAACTCACGAGACTCACTGAGGAGGTAACGGAAATGCGCCATAAATTACAATGCATTGACGCCAACTGCAATCAACTCATGGCTCAAAAGGCTCAAATGGAGGAACAATTACGCCACCAACTTACTGAGCAAAGGACTCAAATTGAAAAACAATGTTGCAACATTCAAGAACAATCACTGTGCAATGAAGATAAACGAAAACAATACGAAGCTCAAATCTTGGAACAAGTGAATGAGCGCATCCAAGATTTGGTTAAGCAAATGCAAGATGGTTTCAATCAACTTACGGAGGCAGTTCAATTAGCGGATAAAAAAGCTTCAGATGCCCTCGAATTTACCAAGCATCAACCGCAATCACGTACAATTCATTTTCCCCAAACCGGCATTTTGCACGAAATAAAAGCGGGCGATTCCTTAGAAAGCATTGCAAAGGCATACAATTCGCAAGTGGAATTCATTCAAGCGGCCAATCACATTGAAAACGCTCAAGCCCTGGGCATTGGCAATCGCTTATTTGTCCCACAAGAATTAAACAAATAACAACCCACGGGGCGCCAGCTTCTATTTTAATTGTGGCATACAGTCTGAAGCATCGCACCATTGCTACTTGAGTAATAATACCGCCTCCCTTTTTAATAAAGTAAATGGCACGCGACAAAAGCAAAATTAATGTTACTTGTGCAAAACCGCCTGCCAATGACCGGGTGTATAGAGCAAAATAATCGGATTGTCCCCAGCCTCCGCTAAAGCTGATAAAAGATCAGCATGCCTATCCACATTACCATCTTCTAGAAGTTATAAACATTGGGCTACTTTCTATCCGGCGTTGTATTGAGAATAAGCACTCTCCGCCCATGCTGCTGACCAAAAAATCACTTAGCGAGCATATCCGATTATCAAATGGTAAAAAATGCCGCTGACGTTCTGCTGCAGTAGCAAATAATTCTAGATTATAATTGACTGACGTTAAAAATCATCCATTCATTGTAACTGTATCATGTTTAACTTTTTTAAAAAGCATTTTGATTGTATAGGTACCTTATTACTGAGCTCTTGCTTACTCCCATTGTACACTTACTGGAGAAATTATCCCATATTTTCATTGCAACAACTAAGTAGTGTTATCCTTGTATTCAGTATTATTTTCTTAATAACCAGCGCTATTTTTAATTTGATATTTCGTGATCGTACAAAAGCTTCCTTTTTAATTTACTGTATATCCCTGTTATTTTGGTTTTCACACCCTATCGCATGCTGGTTTAGAGACAATACAAAACTTTTCGCTTGGTGTTTAAATGTACAATGGCCTTTGCTCATGGGTATTGTATTATTCGCAGCTTTAACATGCCTGTACATTACCATCAAATATGGTAGACTTCTCGTACAATTTAACAAATTACTCAACGTATTTTCATTCATATTCTGTGCCATCCTTGCACTACAAATTGTGTTCCAACACCTTGGTAACACCAACCAGAACAAATGTAACCAACAAACAAACGGTCACCCCGAAAATGTAAAAAAGCTTCCCAATATTTATCATATTTTATTAGATGCACACCCCAATCAAAAAGCCATGGAAACCATAGGGGGAGATTTAACCCCTTTTTATGAAGACCTTGAAGCATTAGGATTTTTCACATACCCAGAATCAAAAAGTAATTACTACAACACCCCTCGCAGTGTCGCAAGCATATTAAACTTACAATACTTAGAAGGCGATGAGACATTATTAACAGACAAAGCTCTAGAGCATAAATCTCAAAACAACATCGTCTTCAAGAAATTGTCGGACTTGTATCAAATACACGTTTTTACAAGTTCTTCTCTAATCGACTCAATTTATACCCGTCAATTCATCGAAAATGACTATAAACAAGGCAATAATTACTTATTATTTTACACATTATTTTGTCACACGCCCATAAAGCATATCTTTGAAAATTGCTCTGCCCAACACTTTACAGATTATTGTTGTAACTCTATAATGTCGACCTTGCAAGAGTTAGCCAACTGTAAAACTAAATATTCGTCTACCAATCATCTGTTTTATGCCCATTTTTTGTGCCCGCATGAACCTTGCGTTTTTGGATCTAAGCAATCTAATAATTTAGCATTTAAAGGCTTTGCTAGCGTAATGGATCCATTATATGTAATCGACAAAGAAACTCATAACGCTTTACGCGACAATGTGTATGGAATTGATCAATGTGTATTGATCTATTTAAAAGAAATTATAAAGCAGTATGAAACAGAGTCCATTAAACCTATCATAATTCTACACAGCGATCATTCCATTCTCAACCTTATAATACGATTGCCCCAATCGCCATTATTCACTGCCGATAATATATACGGTAATTTATTGGCAATTTACATGCCCGATGAATGGAAAGTAGATGCTAAGGATTTAAAGTTTATTAACTTGTATCGCTTTATTTTTAATCACCTGCTCAACTCAAATTACGCCTACCTTGAACAAAAACAAATGTATGGAGGAGAGGAATTTTTAAAAAATGAATAAGCTAATATTATTACTATTGTATGTTTACTAGAAGGTATTGTAGGGGGAATTATTATCATGTTTTTAATCGGCATGGCTATTGGCTTTGTAGATAAATTTTTCCACAAGTCTATATTCTATTTTAACCTATCACTTATGTTTTTTTGAATTCACCAGGGAGTACTACGATATTTAACATTAATTATTTTATCTATATAAGTTTTATTATTTCTCTACTTTACTATTTTTGTAAGAGGTTTAAGTTTATAACATTTCATGAGTAATGTTTATAATTTCATATTTAACGTTCTGGGTACGGCAATATTTTGTGGTACCAATTTTTGTTCTCGCTTACTTATCGTACGTAATTTATCTTTGAGTGATTATGCAATTTACGGCAACATTTATAATATTTTTACGACAATCAGCGGATTTATTGTTACCTACCCATTAAGCGTTTTTATTATACAAAACTATCAATTAAATGTAAAAAAGAAACAAGGAAAAGAATTTGCATTACATATTTTCTTATTTTCTACAATTCTCATAATTCTTGCAGGCACACTCTTTTTTTTATTACAATACCCAAAGCACCATTGTAATTATTTTTATCAAAATCTTTTATACGGAATTCCATTATTATTCACTGCATTGCTAGAAATTATTGCCACACTATACATTGCTGCCCTAAAATTTAAAAGCTACATTTTATTTCGCAGCTTATTTATTCTTCAAATTTTCTTCTTAATTCATGCTACAACTATCAAGCAAGTATTTAATTCATTTACAATTACATACCTAATAATTCTTTTTATAAGCCCCCTCCCCTACAAGCATCTCTGGAAGCACGTTAAAGTGAACCTAAATATGTTCCTACAGGTCTCAAAAAATGCCATAAAAACTACAAGTCACTTTTTAGCAGCGTCTGGGTTTGATCTTACTATCTGGGCCATTGTTCCATTGTATCTAATGAAATACATATCACCAGAATTATCAGGAATATTCATCGCACTTAGTATATTTCAACAATTACTTGTATTTTCAATTGGAATGGTAGGTAATTTTTTTTATTCGAATATAATGAAGCAAGTTGTTAATAAAAAAATAAAAAATACCTTCAAATGGATAAAAAATTATTTAATTTATTCGGCTACAATAAATATATTGCTTGGCGTATTCTTTATTTCTTGTAAAGGGATTATCATCAATTTATTCTTAGGGGAAAAGTACAATCAAATAATTTCGATGCAATTATTTTCCTTTTATATTACTGCAATGATTGTAGATAACATAATGAACGCTTGTGTTGGAATAAGTAGAATTTTTAAAAATGCATTAAAATATCTATGGATTAGGACCATCACGAGTTATTCATTATTTTTATTATGTGCATTCCTATATTCTAAAGTTTCGTTTAACTTAAAAAATTTTTTAACTTGTATTATATCTTGCAATATAATGGGGGTATTAATTTTTTACATTTTCATTAAACGAAGAATATCTATGCATCAAGTCTTTTATAACCTTTAATGTCTTACAAGATCTTAAGGGTATTTTTATAAACTGCTTGAATTTTAATAATTTCCTTACAAAATTCCTAAATTGTAGCATAAAATCTGTCGCCATAACATTTTGAAAACGCAAAAAATCAATGAATGTCTTTGGATTTATGCTTTGCAACCACTTTTCTTTTAACTGTTGTTCAACCGCCCCAATTCGATTGGCATCATCCCCACAAATTTTTTCTGCCAATAAGCGCATGCATTGATTATGATTTTCAGAGAAATTGTCTTCCAATACAAGTTCTAAAAAAAACCTCTGTTTCCAAACGGATACAAAAAGTTGAGAATACAAGTACTCCGCGTTTACTAAATGACGTTTCCCTAAACTTATTAAATAACGTACAGTAAAATATTCTGAAACTATTAAATTACAAATTTTATTTTTCCATAAAAGATCATAAGCATTCCGCAAGCATAATGTCCTTAGTACATCGTATTGTATAAAAGGATATTTGAATGGCATTTGTAGTAAAACACGATTCAGAGCTACATTATTTGTAACTGCTCCCTCTCTATAATAATTATTGTATAATATAGGGGTAATATGGCGAATAGGATTAAACGCCAAACCATCTTTTGTTTCAAAAGTATATTTTGCACCTCCACAAGCCACATACTCTTTCTTAACATCTTGTTCAAGGAATTCAATGGACTTAATTATTGTATCAATAACATAAAAATCATCATTACTATTTTCAACCACGTAAGGCGTTCGTATCAGGTTCAAAGCACCAGCCATTTTTTTCGTAAAATCCAAAATTGTATTATCAGGCGGGAAGCGATGATATTCAAAATTAACATGCGGGAAGCGATGCTTATTTTCGTCAATGATATTTTTATTTTCCTCATTTAAGCTGCCGTCCGCGATGAAAATTTTAAACGGGCATTGAACTTCTTCCATGTAAAGGAAATAACGCAATGTAAATAACGGCCGACCTTTTAATGGCAGTAAAATGGTTAATTTGTCCGCTAAAGACTGATTATAATGATATTCTTTCATACACTATTGTTGATAAAAAGGATGACGTTGATCACGTTCACTTAAAATAAACGTATCGTTCGGCCAATCAATGTGGAAAGTTGGATCGTTGTAACGATAGGCATACTCCAAGTTTTTATCATGATAGCTGGAGCACTTATAATGCATAATGGCCTGATCGCTCATAACATAAAAACCATGGACAAAACCGTCGGGTGCAAATAACTGTGCAGGCCTGTCTTCCGATAAAATGATGGAAAAATATTTTAAAAATGTCTTGGATTGTGGGCGCAGATCAACAAGTGCATCTAGTACGGTCCCTTTTATAATTTGAATCAATTTACTTTGACCTTTTTGACCATGCAATCCTCGCAAAACACCTTTGGAGGAAATAGAAACATCATCTTGCACAAAAGGAGTACAAATACCAGCCTCCTCATAACGCCTTTGCTGCCAGTCTTCATAAAAAAGGCCACGATTATCCTTATAAACAACTGGCCTTATAAGCAACAATCCTGCAAAATCTGTTTGAATAAGCTCCATAAGTTTAATCGTTTAAAATTCTTTGCAAATAAGTTTTATAAAGGCAAGAGGGTATTTGATTTAAAGAACTTGTTAGCTGATCTAATGTAATATAGCCCAATCGATAAGCGATTTCCTCCGGCGAAGAAATTAACAGCCCTTGACGAGATTCTATTGTTTCCACAAAAAACCCAACTTGCAACAAGGCACTTGGCGTTCCAACATCGTGCCAAACATAACCTCTGCCTAATTTAGAATAAGAAACACGGTTTTGTTGTAAGTAAACGTTAATTAAGTCAGTAATTTCTAACTCACCCCTGGCAGAAGGTTTTAATTGTTTTGCGTATTGAGGCGCATATTTATCAAACATGTAAAGGCCTGTGATAGCTAAATTAGACACAAAATTTTTAGGCTTTTCAACAATGCATTCGATGTTATTTTGCTTATCCAACTTCAATACGCCATAAGCAACTGGATTATCAACAGGATGTAAAAACAAATGGGCCCCATCTAAGTTTTCAGCAGATGCATGCAACAATGACAGCAATTGATTGCCATAAAAAAAATTGTCACCCAAAATAAGCATTGCTGCCTCTCCAGCTAAAAATTCTTCAGCTAAGATAAACGCTTCTGGCAATCCACGTGGAGATTTTTGAATTTGATATGAACAATGGATTCCAAATTGTTCGCCAGTACCTAGTAAATTATGCATCCTTGGCAAGTCTGCTTCGCTTGAAATAATTAAAATATCACGGATTCCCGCCAACATAAGGGTGGATAAAGGATAATAAATTACAGGCTTATCGTACAACGGTAACAACTGCTTATTAGCAGCAATATTCAGTGGGTACAAACGTGACCCCATCCCACCGGCCAAAATAATTCCTTTTTTCACAAACATATACTACCTTATACCCAGGCGATGCCTATCAAATAAATTATTTAAACGTGTTGCATTTTTTATGTACCACATCACAGTTGTACGCAATCCCTCTTCCATAGAATGTTTAGGGCACCACCCTATTGCAGTTCGGATTTTTGAAGCATCAATGGCATAACGCCTATCATGGCCAGGGCGATCTTGCACAAAGCTTATAAGGCCCTTGTAATTACCCGAGCTCAAAGGAGCAACTTCATTTAAAATCTCACAAATTTTTGTCACAATATTGATATTGGTCCATTCATTTTCCCCACCAATGCAATAATTTTCACCTACGACCCCTTCTGTCAATAAAGACAATAATGCTTCAACGTGATCCTCAACGAACAACCAATCTCGAACTTGCATGCCATCACCATAAACAGGAATTGGCTTTTGTTCAATCGCGTTTAAGGTAACGAGTGGTATTAATTTTTCAGGGAATTGAAAAGGTCCGTAATTATTCGTTGTATTTACAATAATTGTCGGTAGACCGTACGTATGATGAAAAGCACGCACAAATAAATCTGAGGAGGCTTTGGCAGCAGAATAAGGAGAATTGGGCCGATAAGGAGTTGTTTCACAGAATTTGTCTTCGTTTGGCTTCAACATCCCAAACACTTCATCCGTTGAAAGATGAAGAAAACGAAAAGCCTGTTTACGTTCACTGGGCAATGATTCAAAGTAGGCCAAAGATGTTTTTAATAATCGACAAGTACCAACCACATTCGTTTGCAAAAAGTCTTCCTCAGAATCAATTGAACGATCAACATGCGTTTCCGCCGCCATGTGGACCACCACATCAGCTTGCTCGTTTTCAAAAATCTCTCTCAAGGCTTCTTCATCGCAAATGTCGACCTTGTAAAAAATATGCGCCGGTGAGTCTTTATATCCTTCTAAGTTATCTAAGTTCCCAGCATACGTCAATTTATCAATGTTGACAACTTGATGCCCCGCTAAAATCGCCTTTTTCGTAAAATGCGACCCAATAAAACCAGCCCCACCTGTTAGTAATATTTTCATTTTAGCAAAAAATATAAAGTGGAAACAATTTGCTCGATTTCAAGATCAGTTAGACATAATGCTGTTGGCAAGTTGATAGCACGACTAGAAATATCATAAGCAATAGGGCAATTCTTAATACCACCATTATTCTCACTTAAATAATGCTTAAATGCCGGCAAAGAGGATAATGGGTAAAAAAATGGTCGACTAGGTTGTCCTCGATTTTCAAAAGCTTGCATACCTTGCTCTTTACTAATACCAAGTTCCTTATCAAACACAAGAGCCACGCACCATGCACTGTTATACACATCATTAGGTTCTGGATTAAGTTGTATGCCTTTTATTGAAGATAAAAGTTTTTGATACAGATGCCAAATACTGCGTTTTTTATTTACCAACTCATCTAAGCGCAAGAACTGAGCATACCCCAAAGATGCTAATAAGTTAGAAGGCATATACTTATTAGTAATTTCTGTATTATAATAACTTCCAGGTTGTCGTCCATGGTCGCGTAAGAATTTACACCTTTGATAAAGTTTTTCATCATCTAGCAATAACATACCTCCTTCACCTGTTGTCAGTGTCTTAGTCCGATGAAAGCTAAAAACAGAACCTATACCAAATTTACCAGCTCTTATATTTTTATATTTTGAGCCCAAAGCTTCAGCCGCGTCTTCTATCAAATAAATTCCGTGCTTATCACACACAGATTTTATTCCATCCATGTCCGGCATATTACCATATAAATCGACTACAATGACCGCTTTTGTCTTTGATGTAATTTTAGCCTCTACTGATTCTGGAGTTAAACACCAATGGGTAGGATCTATATCCGCAAAAACAATATTTGCACGTTGATAATGAATGGGCGCAGCTGTGGCAATCCATGTGCACTCAGGGACAATAACTTCATCGCCCTCATGTATATCAAGCCCTTTTAAAAGTAAGTGTATGGCTGAAGTACAATTGGGTGTCATCAGGCTATAAGATCGATTATGATACTTCGCAAACTCTGATTCGAAAAGCTCAACATATTTATAAGCATTCTTACCATACCATCCGTTCCTTAAAGCATCCAAAACAATTGCTTCATCAGCTTCTGTGACCGACGGCCCCGCCATATAAATTTCATTATTCATTTATTTCTTCCAAATTTAAAGTAATGCCATATTTTTTGTTATTTAATGTGCAAATAGCTGTATACTTAGGATAAAAATCATGCGAATTTACTTTAAGAATAAAATCTTTAACTTTCATTATTGATTCACCATTAATATATGTATCAGCAATAAAGTCGCTTCTTGTATGTGTTTTTTCCGTTTTATTAAGTAAACTTTGAACCACCGGTTGTATTTCTAAGTTTCTTATTCTTTCCCAATATTTTTTAAAAACATAAATGCTAAAATCATGCAATTTACTAGTTAGTTCTTTACCTTTAATGCACAAATCATATTCGAATTCTTCTTGCGCCCATATACTCCCCCCATCAATTACCTCAGAAATAACATGCAAAGTAACTCCTGCCTTGCATTGCTTCTGAATTGTCCATACAGCTGGATCATTACCTTTGCAAAAAGGTAAATAACCTGGATGAATATTAAGGGTATGCTCAAAATTACTCAAAAAATGACAAGGGAAAATATACCCACAACATAAACTTAACAACCAGTCAAAATTACGATTTTTAAACTTATCTACAACAAAAGAATTTAATGGAATAAAACAAACATTTGAATATTTTTTAAACTCCTCAACTTCATTACTGCATTTATCATGAAATACAACGGTATAAAAATCATGTTCAAATTTTTGAATCAAAAACCTTAAGCATTCTATTCCAACCTTATTATAAATAAAACACAAAATATTCTTATTCACCATATTCTTATATTAATTATAGATTCAATTCATAAGTATCGTGAGCAACAGAACGTGCACCAAATCCTTCTTTTTGGAACAATAAACTTTCAAGGAACACTTTCCCACCTCCTATGGTAGAAGCCCCAAAATCAAAAAAACACTTTGTACTCGCAAAATGATTAATCAAAGTTGTAAAAAGAAAGTCTAATCCTCCTAATTTTCTAGCAGTTTCATCAGCTGCAATATATTGAGTATAAACTACGTTAGGATAAACAAACAATAAACTACACGCGCTTATTTTCCCTTCATATTGAGCTGTCCACAGCTTAATATTATCTGGGAAATAACTTTTTAACAATTTTAGTTCGTCCGCAGAATGTACAGCTTTTGTATTATGGTGGTAACCTAGAACAGAATTTACTAAATCAATAAAAGAAACAACATCATCCGTCTCTTTTATTAAAAATCCTTCTCGTTTTGCCCGTGCACTTTGTGTACATCTTGATTTTAACATCTTCACAGGATGTTTTAAATTGATTACAGATGAAACATCTCGTCGACATAATCGAGCATTAAATCGCCATAATGGGTATAGGTCTTCTTCAGCAGGAACAATATGATATTCATGGGGAATTGTTTTATAAATTAATCTTTTGATGCCATTTTGTTTCAAATAATCAATCAAAGATTCAAAACAATCGTTCATATGATGCTGTTTCATAGATTCATTTGTTACAAATCCACCATACGTCAGACCTGCGTGTGAAATGACTTCATTATTACTGATAGAAGCTGGTAAAATTGCTATCAGTTTATTTTTTTCATCATAAAACATTAAAGAAAAATCGACAAATTTATGAGAATGGTATTCCATAAAATTTCGTTTGAACATAAACATAGGCATTTTAGAATGTTCAACAAAATTATCCCATTCGCTTTTAAATTCATTCTTATATTTTTTAACAATCATAAAAAACTTACCTTCTACAGATCCAGCCATCTTTATGACACGTTAGTAAACTTAATTGATTATACTTATTATTGTTTGTAAAATCCAAATTTTCGCTTAAGAATTGTTGTACTGCCGTCCACGGATTATTCCCATGTCCCCATGGCCGAACACGGTGAAGTTGTGGAGGAAACAATTAAATCTGCAAGACTTGAGTTACGTTGTTTTTCACACTCGAATTTCTCTCTGTTAAACGTCATTTCTTATCCTTATCTTGTATTGAGATTTTATTCACAATGTACGTGTGGCATAAACAAAATCCACTGTCCACCGCTTTGTTTAAAATTATTTTCCTTGGCAAATATTTCCTTAGCATGATTCCACGCAAACAACACGGCACAATCGGCATTTTTATACCACTCAGGATTGTAGGCTTTTACAGGAATATGCATACCAGGAGAAAACTTATTTTGCTTGATAGGCGTTGTATCATAGATGCAGTCGATTAATTCTGGACCAATTCCACAATAATTCAATACGGTTGTACTCTTTGCAGTCGCTGCATAGCCCACAATGCGCTTCCCTTGAGACCTTAAGTGTCCCAATAAAGAAACTAACTCTTGCTTTCTTTGTTGGCAATTTCTAGCAAAATTACGATACGTTTCTAGCTCACCCAGCCTTAAAACATTGTTCTCTTTGTTAAAAGCCTCTCGAACGCTTTGTCGACATTCATGTTTACCCTTAAAACCAATGTAATAGCGCATAGAACCACCGTGCGTTTCTTGCGGTTCCACGTGAAAAATCTCCATTCCGGCTTGTTCAAAAATGTAAGAAACAGAATTTAAGCTAAAAATGTACGAATGTTCGTCGTAAAGTTGGTCGTAGGCTACATTTTCAATTACGTTTCCCAAATAAGGGTTTTCAAAAACAAACACGCCCTCCTGTTTTAACAATAAAGCCACACCGTCGGCAACCTCTTTCATATTAGCGAAATGGACGTTCGCGACTGAAATTAAATCTGCTTTACCATGCTCTTCGCAAATGGTCTTAGCTGTCTTATCATTAAAGAAGCAAACCTTTGTATGGACACCTCGCTCAATGGCGACCTCTGCTACATTGCGTGATGGCTCAATTCCTAAATGCCGAATGCCTCTTTTAGCAATGTGTTGCAACATGGTCCCATCGTTACTGCCCAATTCAATGACAAACGGATTGCTTTTTTGATCCAACCAATGCTCAATATAATTGAATGCCATAGCCTCAAAATGCTTTGACATTTCAACAGACGTAGATGTGTAAAATGCGTAATGCTCATGGAACATTTGGCTGTAATCCGGTTGATGTAATAATTGAAACATCTTACAGCGTTCACAAAAGCCAACCGCCAATTCAAAAAAATATTCTTGAGGAAAATCTTTCTCCGTCAAAAAAGCATTGGCGACCGGCATTTTGCCAAAAGATATAACCTCTTTTACTTCGTGATCACAAATTTTACACTTTAACATAAATTAATTTAATATTGAGTTAGTTATTATTTTTATTCAAGAAATTATCTCATGTTATTTTGCGACCCGCTGTATTTTACAATATTGCTGCCGATAACGGCTGTTATTTATTGGTTAGCCATTTCAAAAAAGCATTTCGCATGGGCCATCCCCATATTACTCTTTGCATCAACCATCTTTTACATTACTTGGAGTTGGCAATTCTTTTTGCTTTTATTGGCGTCTGCAAGCATCAATTATTTCATAGGGCAACGATTATTATCAGAAAAATCTTGTAAGAAGCTCGCTTTTTATACGGGAATCTCCTTTAATCTCATACTACTAAGTTACTTTAAATACTTCAATTTCTTTGTAGATAACATTAATTGTATTTTTGCCACCCATTTAAAAATTGCTCAAATTGTACTGCCACTAGGAATCAGCTTTTACACGTTTCAACAAATCGCTTATCTGGTTGATGCTTACAAGAGACTAATTACGCCTTGTCATTTCCAGCACTATTTATTGTTTGTAATCTACTTCCCTCAATTGGTCGCTGGCCCCATCGTCCATTATCAAGAAATGATGCCGCAATTTGGAACTCAAAGGCAAATCAATTGGGACAACATCTACAAAGGTATCCTACTGTTCTTGATGGGACTTTCGAAAAAAATATTAATTGCGGATTGGCTCGCTAAATTTGTTGAAGTGGGTTACAACTCGGTAGATCAATTAAGCCTTGTAAGCGCCTGGTTGACCAGTTTTGCTTACACATTCCAACTTTACTTTGATTTTAGTGGGTACGCCAATATGGCCATCGGTAGCGGCTTGCTATTTGGCATTAAACTCCCCGATAATTTCAATTCTCCTTACCAAGCCTTAAACATTCAAGATTTTTGGCGACGTTGGCACATGACACTCTCTACCTGGCTCAAAAATTACCTCTATATTCCTTTAGGTGGTAACCATTGTTCCTTGCAACGAACCTGCTTCAATTTATTTATGACATTCTTCCTAGGGGGAATTTGGCACGGTGCCGGATGGGGCTTTGTAATTTGGGGGGCTTTACATGGACTGGCAAGCGTTATCCACCGATTATGGGTAAAAACTGGTTTACACATAAACAAATTTCTCGCTTGGTTCATGACCTTCAATTTCATCAATATCGCCTGGATATTTTTCAGGGCCAAAACAGCTCACAATGCCTTGGCCTTATTGAAAACAATGTTTGATTTCCGCATCTTAAAAGACATCCATACCCAAACTACTATTGGTGAACTAAAGCACATTTTAAACGGCACACTTTTTTCAGGATCGCAATGGCTTAAATTGGCTATTGCCATTGCAGCCTGTCTCACAATTTGCCTTTTAATAAAGAATACAAAACAGTTGTGCGAGCGTTATTGGAAACCATTTGGGATAAAAACCTTCATGCTGTGTATCAGCTTTTGGATATTACTTTTTGTCATTAGCTCAAGAGGCAATAAAATCGACTTCCTTTACTGGCAATTTTAAATATTTATCATCATGCTTCGTTCAAAATCTAACGTTTTGTTCTTCTGTATCTTTAACTGTATCTGCTTCATTTTTATATTGGCCACTTGCTACTTCATTGACCCATTTTGCATCTTCCATAAACCGCTCTTTAGGAAACCCAAGTTCCCAGAAGATAACGTCTATCTCAATTTGGGATTGATACGAAATTATTTATCCAATGATTATGACACTCTATTGGTTTCTGCCTCTTATCTATGGGAAATGAACGCAGACGATATTTCTAAAGCACTTCGCAGTAAAAAAACATTAAAATTATGTTTATCAAGTATCTTCCCATATGAATCCGAATTAACAATAAATAAAGCTTGTGAAACAGGTAATGTAAAAAATATCGTTCTTCAAGTTGATACACAAATGTGGACATGGTATTCACCATATTCATTCCATCCCTCTAGGAGTTTCCCTATACCGCTATATCAAAATCCATTGAAAATTTTACAATTCCCTTACATATTTGATAATCTTAAAACTTCAATACTGGTTTGTTCATCTTATCTTTTAAATAAAAATAATTATTATTTCCTGGGGAGGCCCTACCCTTGGCGATTATTTACAAACCTAAATCAATTGTACAATTCTTGGACAATGCCTGAAATAGCTGTTACAAGATACAACAATTTTCAAAAGCGAGTAAATCAATTAAATCCAAGTCTCTTAAACAAATTTTCTATTATAAAAACCGGACAACAATTTCCGTCATTTTCAGCCATTGACAAACACTTAGTGCCTTTACTAAAGCGATATCCCAATATTAATTTTTATATTATAGTTCCTCCTTTTAGTAAGAATTATTATCATAATTTTTACAATAAAAACTCACGCAATTTTGAAGAAATAATTGGATTTTTTAAGCAATTGGTTGAATGCTGTTCAACATTTCGCAATGTTCAATTGTATGGTTTTGATGACTGTTACTTCACTCTTAATCTGAGGAATTATCACGATTTGGAACACGCAAGTCCGGAAATTAGCCGTTTTATGCTTTATTCCATTTTTAATAAAAAGCATCAGCTAACAACCCAAAATTTGGATACTTATCTGAAAAATTTTATTGAAGGGCTAAATTTCTTTATCACAGTTGACCAATTAAACAATCACATGGACACTTTAGAAGAGCTCATAAAACAAGACAATAATATATAAGGCACGATCTTAGCGTCCCTATCGTTTATTTTTCTATCATTGTCTATACGTAAGTTTTACTTTATGCATGATTTCCCACGATATTAAAGATCAAGTAACAACATTTCGACGTATC
This sequence comes from uncultured Verrucomicrobiota bacterium, assembly GCA_902495005.1. Lineage (GTDB taxonomy): Bacteria > Verrucomicrobiota > Verrucomicrobiia > Opitutales > UBA9783 > CABUVL01. The sequence goes on from CABUVL010000004.1 coordinate 122,832, forward strand.
TTACAGCAATCAAAAACCTGGCAAAGGCTTAACTGTTATATAATTAGCTGGGTATTATAAATAGACCAAGACAAACTTAAAAAAGTTTTTTCCAAAAGAATTCATCGCAATGGTGCTTCAACGTCTGTCCTATCATGTTTAAATAAACGAACAATGGATACGTCTCCAATAAACCTTTAGGAATATATGGGCACACTCTGACCATTAAACAGCAGGCCCGCTGTCTTTTTTTAAGAACGAAGCTTATTTTTCAAAGGAACTTGATTGCCATGTGATAGTTATTGTATTTTGATTTTCACTTTGAAAGATACACTCTCAGACGTCTCAGCTATATTTAGATACAGCAAAAAATGAAATGGGTACATAATTTCGTTAGTTTTTACATTATCTGGGCCATAGGATTCATACAATCGGCTCAAGGGCTCAATGTTGATATACAAGTACAGCATAAACCGCACCAAAATTGTGATTCTATACAGGTAGCAATTGAGGATGATAATGGTCTTAGTAAGACTTACAACAAGTTCACGTTTCAAAAGTACCCCAACGGATGGAAGTTATCTAACGCACCACTTTGCTTAGGCATAAAGCAATACAATGACAGTCTAGTCATTGGTCATGAGAGCCTTGATATAGAAATTTTAACGGATGGGACCGTATACTTACGCGGAGAATTGATCAATGGGCTCAATTTAAAATATAATGGCAAAAAAATTACGATCAAAAGAAATAGCACTCTATCCATTAAAGGAAATGTTTCGTTACAAGGATGTTTTGATCTTATTAACGAAGGCAAGCTATTGATTAACGGAAAATTAAAAAGTGAAATAGATGAATTTCGTAATGAGGGGGATTGTGAGATTAATGGCACATGGCAATACGAAAATATGAGTATTCGTAATGAAGAAAATGCCAAATTGAAAGTAAAAGAAGTCGTTAATAATAAAAAAAATACTTTTATTTCAAAATTCTTGAACTGTGGGGACGTGTTTTGTACCAACAACTGGGATGGGCACAAGACAACGCTTATAAATCAGGGTGGATATTTTAATGTAGCTGGCGATTGCCACTTGGCAGAATTGAATAATCGATGTGATTCCATCTCACCAAAAATGAAAAAACATGAGCTCGATTGTGTTCATTGCGGCCAAATGATAGTTCAAGGAACACTCCGGTTATCTTACGGAGAACATAATTATTCCTGCAGTCGACTCTATGTCGGTAAGGATTTAATTTGTCACGGCACATTGATTAATTGTGGTGCAATTAATGTCATTGTAGAGGAAAGATGCAATCAACTGAACCTCTTACTCTTAGCTGACATTAAAGTTAATGGCAGGATTAAGGTTAAAGGTTATTTGCAAAACGCCATCTACGATTTTAATGATTACAAACAACATATTATTACAACCATACCTTTAAAAAAACAGCGGATTATCCACACACTGAGTACAAAAGAGATATATACACGTTCGACAACTCCTGCCTCGATATACGGTGAACATAATCTACGACAATTAATGTACATGGTTGTAGCTCAAGAAAAAATATCCACAGAGGAAATGGATGATTTTGATCTGTCGGATGATTACGAAGAAGATGCTCTCGAGGAATGTTACAACGACCCGTACAATGTACCAGAGATTGGATTCTTTAGCTTAAGGTCAATGAGTTCAATCGAGGAGCACAGCGAAGAAGAAAATTTTGAAAAATAAGAAAATGACTCAGCCCGTAAAATATGGGACAATGCTTATTATTCAAAATCACTCAAGGACGATTCTGACAACAATGCTTATTCGCCCAATGAGAGCAGTGCTGCGCAAAGTCCCGAGCATGCCCAGAGCATCGACGGACTCGAGGTACGCATAACTTATCCCAATTGACGTAAGTTAAACATGTGCCCTATAACACCCGATGTTCTTATTGTACCTAGGATTTATTTCCAATTGAGTCTAAAAAAACAAACGCTGTTTTACAATTCGGCAATACGATTGCAATGGGACCTAGCTGCTCATCCATCATGAGACGCATTGCTCCCACTTCGATTATCGGGGCATTTCACATCATCGCTTAACAACACTACCGTCCCTTAAGGCCGATCATATTCGAATTAGGTCAAGCTTAATTCCTCTGTAAAAGAATACCCCTCGTGCCTAAAGGTTTTATCCTTTAATGAACGTTGTGAATCAACAGGATACGTTTCATTCTTTTATCAAAGCGCGTATATTATTTTGAACAGCGATTAAGCAGCTCAAAAAATCTACAAGCCCACAATTAAGCCTCAAAATAGAAATATATTTAATTTTCATAAAATTACGTAACCCTACGAACAAAAACAAGAAGGTAGCCCGCTAACGATATTTTTCTTAAACGCACCCGCTAAAGATTGGCAAAAGCAGGTGTAATTTCCCGACGAACATGCGCAATATATTCTCGCGGGTTTGCGTGTGTTAGGCATTTTTCTCCCAGCATTAAGATCTTAGCCCCCATTTTAGCGAGATTGAAAAAAGGATAAGGTGCGTGTGTGCCGTTGACATCACTGCCGTAAATAATGTACGTAAAATTGGTCCCGAATTGTTTCAACAAGTAAGGAAATTCGCAAGCTGTACACAGAACGTAATAAATTTTTGCCGCCAACGCCAAACGGAAGTAATACTGAATCAAGCGCTTGCTCAAGTCGGTAAAATTTTGATGTAAGGTATCATTTCGATGCAGGTGGTACAAAATTGTGCTGGCGACCAATTGCGCATCCGGCAAAGCCTGCTTGAGGGCCAGCTGCGAAAATTTTAAAGCGGGTAAGCCTTGAATCAATTGCACACTGATGAGATCAATGGCCTGATCGCGCAAACTTAGTAGGCTGGAGGCCATGCCAAGTGGTGTATCGGAGAGCCGAATGTCGAGAAAAATTTTGTACCCCAAGTTGCACAGTGCACGCAGTAAACCAATTCCGTAGGGGAAGAATAATTGATTCGTTACACAAACCCATTCCACTCCATCTCCAATTTTATTCAGAAATTGAAACGCTTCGGCATCTGTCACAAAGTTTAATGGCACCATCAACTCACAGGACATTGCACTCGTTCGCATGGAAACCTATTTTAAACAGAAAATCGAATAAAGCAAGTTCCGTTATCTGCCATTTAATTTTCTGATTTTAAGGTTGCAGGCAATGCACGACTCTTTTTAAATAATTATACATATGCTGGCGGCATGCTATAAAGAATATGGAGATCCTTACCAAGTTTTAGAATTATGCGAAGTACCTAAGGTAGAATTAGGGCCTCAAGACGTTTGCATTAAAATGCTTGCCTGCTTAATTCATCCCTCAGATTTGGAACAAATCCAAGGGACGTACGGCTGTTTATTTTCATTACCTCACCCCAAAGTCGCCGGTAAGGCGGGTATTGGAGAAATCTGCGAAATTGGCTCGGAGGTCACAAATATAAAAGTTGGCATGCGCGTACAAATGCCAAGCGACTTGGGCACTTGGCGTACACACGCGGTTACGAATTATCGCAATTTGATTCCCATTCCAAAAAATTTGCCCATTGAATGGGCCGCCCAATCCCTTTTGGACCCGCTGATCGCATGGCGACTATTAATGGATTTCGTTCCTTTAAAGGCAGGCGATTGGATCATTCAAGACGCGGCAGATTCAACGATTGGCCACTGTATCAATCAGTTGTGCGATTTATTAGGCTACAAGCTCATCAACGTCGTTCATAATGACCATCAAGCCAAGCAATTAAAATCTTTAGGCATTTCCCATGTTATAACGGACGATGACTTGACGCATTTGAAATGCATCAGCAATGGAGCGTTGCCAAAATTAGCCTTAAGTTCAACGGGCGGCGAATTTTTTACGTTTTTAGCCGATTCACTTGACACAAACGGGACCCTTGTCTGTTTTGCAGGTGATTTTCACCTCCCCATTTCCTTTCCCAGCCGCGCGCTCTTACTCAATAACATTCAAATACGTGGATTTCGACTTGAGGTCTGGGAACAGCTCCATTCACCTGCAGAAAAATATGATTGCATGAAACGCATTTGGGAATTGCTTCAATCGAGGCAATTAACTCTATCGGTCGACGCCAGTTTTCACCTACAAGATTTGAAAAACGGAATTCAGTTAGCTCAGCAAAAGAAATCAGTATTGTTTGTTAACGGCTAAAATTATATGTCAAGCAATGCGGAGGGACATCGTGCTCGCTTGCGCGAACGTTTTCGTAAAAGTGGCCTACGTGGATTTGCCAATCACGAAATCGTAGAATTGCTACTAACCCTTTGCATCCCCCGTAAGGACGTTAAACAACAGGCAAAAAATTTACTAAAAAAATTTGAATCATTTGATCAGATTTTAGAGGCTCCGATGGAATCGATTGTGGAAGTCGACGGCATTGGAGAAAGCGCCGCCACATGCTTAGCCATCATTCGTGATTTGGCCACCCATTATCTACAAACCAAAACCAAGCGCAAGTCGTTGTTCAAAAACAACACCGAGCTCGTCAACTTTTGGAAATTGCGGCTTGGCAGCCTACCCTATGAAGTTTTTGAAGTGGCGTACTTGGACCACCACTACTGGC
>CABUVL010000005.1 GCA_902495005.1 uncultured Verrucomicrobiota bacterium
TTAGATACCTACGGCAAAGCAATACAAGACCTACAAAAGGCATCCAACTTAAAGGAAGATGAAACTGCCGTCTTAAAGGAGTATGAAAAATCCTATGCATCTCTAGAAAAAATACAAGGAAATCCTGAAAAAGGAAAAGAGTTTAGCATAGGACAGCTTCAACAATATCTTGATGTTACAATAGATGCAGACGAATGGTAGCAACGTATTCACAAGCTCGATCTATGTTGAATGCTAATGCATTGTTAGGGACAATCAATAGGTGAAAGCTGTGAACAGATAGGTGTTTTGACAAGTTTTTATGGTTCTCGTGAGTGGTAAAGCTTTTTCTGAAAAGCCCTTGCCTCCACGTTACTTTTCGTACAGTTCCCATTTACACTAAGGGCTTCATATGCAATTAATTGAGAGCGACAATCGGTCGCATTTTGGACGCGTGGGAAAGCATGAAGTGCCGCTGAGTAAGAATAGAGGAAGACGTACGAGCATCCACTTGTTTTTCGTTAGTTTGTTAGTGCGGGCGTCAGAGCGATTTTTTTGAGGCTTTATAAGATTTTGTCTTTTGGCGAATAAGCCTGTGTTTATTCTGTTGAGTAGTTGCATTTTTTTGTTGACCTCAAGGTACATTTACAGAATTCTTAATGCAATATGCAACCTACATATTCACCGTCGAAGATAAAAAGAATTAGAATGTGCGGTTTTTTAGCACGTAAGGCGACTAAAGGTGGACGAAAAGTTCTAGCCGCGAGACGTAGAAAAGGTCGTAGAAAGCTCTGCGAATAAGTTCGTGTGAATAAACAGCATAGACTTACGTTAACGCGTGATTTTCAGCGGCTTTATCGTTCGCGTATGCGTGTGCGTGAGAACAATATGCTAATTTGTTATGCACGACATGGCCAATGTACGGTATCTCGTCTCGGGGTCGTGACCCCGCGGCATGTTGGATGTGCCGTAGAACGTAACAAGTTTAAACGACGTGTAAGAGTGTGCTTTGATCGTTTACGCGTCAATGTTCCGTGTGCATTTGACTTGCTCGTGCTAGCCTTGGGGCATGACGCCGTAAAACTTCCCTTAAGAGAGATTGAATCTGTTTTAGTCGGTCGTATAAATCAATTTAATAACATGCGGGCAAATGCGAGCCGTTAATATGATTGCTTGGATCGTGGGCAAAATTTCGAAATGTTTGGCGATGCTCTTGTCGCTTTTTATCAGAGGATATCAGCTGTTTATTTCTCCCATTTTATCTTGTGGTTTCTTGGGAATTGAATGTCGTTGCCGCTTTTATCCAACTTGTTCAGAATACGCTTTACAATGTCTGCGAAAATATGTTTTTCTAAAGGCGTGTTATTTGATTGCGCGTCGTTTATTGCGTTGTCATCCTTTATCGACACATGGAGGATTTGATCCGGTCCCTTAAATAATACAGATTATGGATAAGAAAAATTTTATATTGGGCATGGTTTGCCTGCTAATTGCCTTCAGCCTAATGGTGAATCAAGAAAAGCAGGTGCGTACGGCTTTGCAAACAAGGGCTGTCGCACACGAATCAGCACCGGTAGCCTCTGAACCGGCCGCTATGGAAGCAAAGCAATTTGTTGAGGCAAAACCAGTGGACAAGGTGGTAGCGCCCAGCTTTGTTGAAAAGCTTGTGAGCTTGGAAAATGCGTACATGCGCGTTGATTTTACCAACTGCGGAGGTGCGATTCGTTCGCTGACCCTCAAGAAATACCAGGCAGAACAAAATCAGAAGGATGCGTTCGTTTTTAATCGGGAGGCAAGTATCCCGGCTTTGAATTTAGATTGGAGTGTCAATTCTTCTGTGAGGGAATACCGTGTGTCCGCATGTAGAAACGATTTTATTCAATTCGTCTGTGAATGTGAAGATGGAACGGAAATTATTCGCGGGTATCGCTTGCCGGCAAATGACGCGGATAATCCTTATTTGATTGAACACGAAACGGCCATTCATTGGGGCAGCCACAAGCGAGATCATGCGTATATAAATCTTGGTATGTTTGTCGGAACTGTGGGGGATCGTTATCAAGAGTATTTAAATTTCGGGGCGTTTGATGGCAAGAAAGCCGAGTTTGTTCAGACAAGAGATTTTGAGGCCAGTAATGGTTTTTTAGGCCTGGGAAGGAAAGAGGCGCGTAATTTTGTTCAAGTGCAAAAGGCATTGTACTGGGGATCTGTCAAAAACCAATTTTTTACCGCCATTTTAACGCCAAGGGAGCCGGCGATTGCTTATTACACTCGGCCTGGAAAAGCGTGCCACGAGTGTGGCTTGCCGAGTATTTCGGGGCAATTGTGTTTTGATCTGTCGGGCGAAAAGAGCCTCTTAAGCATGTCCTACTACGTGGGCCCCAAGGATTTCTTGTTGCTCAATAAGATGGGGAAAGAGCAGGACCAGGTGATGCAATTTGGCTTTTTCGGCGGCATAAGCAAGATCTTATTGATGGCCATGCGCGGCATTCACGCTTATGTTCCCAATTGGGGATGGACAATTATCTTGTTAACATTTTTTATTAAGTTGCTGATGTGGCCGCTGACACAGGCACAATTCCGCGCCTCAAAGCGGATGGCCACCATTCAGGCTCCTTTAAAGGAAATTAGAGAAAAATTTAAGTCCAATCCGCAAAAATTGCAGATGGAGACCATGAAATTGTTTAAAACGCACCGCGTCAATCCGGCCATGGGTTGCCTGCCCGTCTTCGTGCAAATCCCTATCTTCTTGGGTCTGTATTTTATGCTGAGGACCTCTTCGGAAATGCGTTTTCAATCATTTTTGTGGATTAAAGATTTATCCATTGCCGATACGGTTGCACATTTAGGAGCGTTCCCCATCAATGTATTGCCAATTTTAATGGGAATTACCATGTTTATTCAAATGCGATTAACCCCAACGCCGTCGGTGGATAATATGCAGCAAAAGATATTCATGTGCATGCCCTTTATCTTTTTGATCTTTTGTTATCAATTCCCTGCAGCTTTGGTGCTGTATTGGACGGTACAGAACATTTTTACGATTCTGCAACAATCGTTAACCAATCGTTACGGACATGCGGTTGAGCCGCAAGTAGCGTTGAATTCAAAAAAGTAATTATCATGTCAGGTCATAGTAAGTGGTCTACAATTAAACGTCATAAAGCAGCTGTCGATGCCAAGAGAGGCAAGATGTTTAGCCTTATCGGCAAGGAAATTACGCTTGCAGCCAAGATAGGCGGAGGTAATCCTGAATTTAATCCACAGCTTCGTACGCTTATGTTGAAAGCAAAAGCGGCGAATATGCCAGGCGATAATATTCAGAAGGCAATTCAAAAGGGTACGGGAGAAATTCCGGGTGTGCAAATTGAGGAATTGCTTTATGAAGGCTATGGACCTGGAGGTGTTGGTTTTATCGTGGAGGTCACAACCGACAATAAAAATAGGGCCGTTTCGGATGTGCGCAGTGCCTTTACAAAATGTGGGGGCAATTTGGCGGGAACAGGAGCCTTGGCATTTACTTTTCAAAGGAAAGGTCAATTTTTGTTGGCGTTGGATGCCATTGAAGAGGATCGTTTGCTCGAAGTGGCGCTTAATGCTGGGGCGGAGGACGTCATCAATGAAGGGGACCATTATGAGGTGATCTGTGGCGTCAACGACTTTTACACGGTGTTAAAGGCATTTGAAGACGCAAAATTGGTGCCCGACTCCTCGGAATTGGTCTATTTACCCCTGACGCTCGTTCCCATTAACGATCGAGAATTGGGCGAAAAAATTCTCAAATTGGTGGATAAATTGGAAGAGTTGGAAGACGTGAAAAATGTCTTTTCCAATTACGACATTGATGCTGCCTTGGGGCTTGAAGAGTAAGGCAGAGTGAAGTATGGCGCATGTTTTATTTGAAAATGAATACTTCTGTGTCATTTTTAAAGCAGCAGGAGAAGATTTTCATAAGACATTAACCGTACTGCCATCGCCTGACAAAGCTTATTGCATTTACCCTCTCGATGAAGCCTTGTGTGGCCCTCTATTGTGTGCAAAGACCAAGGAAGCAAGTCACGAGTTGAAAAATGCATACGGCTCAGATTTGTTTTCATTTGAGTTTCTCTTGTGGGGGTACGCACAACACGTTTTACCGCCGCAATGGGAATGTGATCTTTCAATCGCTTGGGATGGGGAGAAGGTATTTCCCTCAAAAGTAAAGGGGAAAAAGGCGCGGACGCAATTTAAGCTTGAGCGGAGTTATGGCAATTATCATCTCATTAAGTGTTGCACACATTATTTAAGGCGTTTGCAAATTCCTTTGCACGCCTATTATGGGCAGGCGATTGAGATTTTGGGGGATACAATCTTTTCTAAAAATGGTCCGCACTACGTTTGCTTATCGGATTTAAAACCATTTGTAAAAAACTGCGCGTCGGGAAAGGCTCTTTCGGAAGGTTTACATCTGTGCCTGCAGGGTGTAAGTTTTAATTTTAGAGGACAATCTTACAACTTTACCGTACCTCTACCCAAGGCCTGGGAGGTGATGGAGCGGCAATTGAAGCGTTATAGTGCCGTGTAAATTTTGAGGGGCGTGAGCTTAAGGTTAACGTAATCTGCGCGCGAATTGGAACGTGTTTACTTTGTAAACCACAATTTTTTAGTCGTAATCCTTTGCAATGTTGGACGTTTTGAGCTGAATTTGAATTTTAAGCTTTCAAAACCTGCCATTTTATTTTTTAATTTCTGCACATGTATTTTAAGAGGGTAAAGGCAAGTGTATTACATATCGTTTTTGGCATTGCAATTTTTTGTACCTTAGGCGGCAAGCAACGTAGTTTCTTAGATCACAATAAAAATTATCCCGTAGAGAACCTCGACATAAAACTCAAGTGCTACAATTTAAAATGTGTGTGCGACGATGGGAAGAGCTTGCGATATTCTAACGATAGGCATCAAATTGAGTTTACGTATGGGGGAAAAGAGATACTGTTCGATGGGGTGAAGATTTTTTTAGCTCGTCCGCTCTGCAAGCGCTTGAATCAGCGTGTTATTGCCTCCGTTGACTTTGAGAAAATTTTACGTCCGCTTTTATCCCCAGAAAAAATGCAACGATGTTTGCGTGCGGGAGGATGCATTGTAATTGATCCGGGCCATGGCGGTAAAGCAGAAGGAACGAAAAATGCGCAACTTAAATTGGTCGAAAAAAAATTGACGCTTTTATCTGCCTTAAAATTGTCGAATGCCTTGAGAAAGCTTGGCTACACCGTTTATCTCACGAGGAATCGAGATGTCGACTTAAGTTTAGATCAGAGAAGTCAATTTGCCAACCGTCAAAAGGCACAGTTGTTTATTTCGCTGCATTACAATAGCGCCAGTTCAAAGCAGGCAAACGGTATAGAAACATTTATGCATTCTTTTGCGTTCCATCCCTCCACAGACCGCTCGGTCGTTTTGCCCACTGATAATGTCGTGGTCAACAACAATCGTTTTGACATGCAAAATACTTACTTGGGATTTTGCTTACAGAAGGCTCTTTTTGCGCACTTAAAAATGATGGATCGTGGTGTTCGTCGGGCCCGATTCGGGGTGCTTAAGGACGTGCGATGCCCGGCAGTTTTAATTGAATGTGGCTTTTTAAGTAATCCCAATGAGGCGAAACAAATTGCTACGAATGAATACCAAGATAAATTAATCGCCGGCATTGTGGACGCCATCCAGGCGTACGTGCAAGCTAAAAAAGAATCCAATGGCTTACCCAAAGTTAAGACGAGAAGTTTCTTGTCGCGGTGCTTGTTCAAAAAAAGTCAGTGAGTGCTTCTCGTCTGTGATTTAAAAAGGCTCGACTTATCTGTGTATTTTGATACAGTTAACTAAGAGTATGAAATCGCCAGAGAGCCTTGAATTAGAAGCATTGCTGCGAGGAGAGCATGCAAACCCACACCATTTTTTAGGTATTCATAAAGTTGGACAGCGTTACGTTGTTCGTGGAATCTTTGTGAACGCCAAGCAATGCTTTATTTGTAAGCTATCGGGTGAAGTTTTGGCAAAGATGCATAAAATTGCCGAAACCATGTATGAGGCTTTTTTGCCGGCATTTGTTCAGTATCAATTTAAGGTTGTTTACGGGGAGCATGAAGAACGCTTTGTGAGGGATCCTTACGTCTTTAGTCCGACCTTGACGGCGGAAGATTTGTACCTGTTTAATCAGGGGAACCATCACCGCATTTACAGGAAGATGGGATCTCATCTAACGACACATGAATCCGTAGAGGGTTGTTCGTTTGCCGTGTGGGCGCCCAATGCGTGCCGGGTGTCGGTCGTTGGAGATTTTAACCAATGGGATGGCCGTTGTGCTCCGATGCGGCGCTTGGAGAATTCGGGTGTTTGGGAGCTTTTTATCCCTGGATTGACGGCGGGGCTCAAATACAAATACGAAATCTACGACGCCAATCGTCAGATACAATTGAAATCGGATCCCTATGGAACTTACTTTGAAGGGGCGCCGAATAATGCTTCGATTATTTGTCCACGAGATGAGTTCCTTTGGGAAGATGCAGCGTGGTTGAAGTCGCGTGCGAGCGAAAATGTTCAAGAAAAAGCAATTAGTATTTACGAAGTGCACTTGGATTCGTGGCGACATGACAGTGATAATCGCCCTCTGAGCTATCGCGAGTTGGCCGATCAATTGGTAGATTACGTGAGTGAGATGAATTTTTCGCACGTTGAGTTTTTGCCCGTGGCGGAACATCCTTTTTTGGGGTCTTGGGGATATCAAGTGACCGGATTTTTTGCGCCTACTTCTCGTTATGGGACGCCTGAGGATTTTATGTTTTTGGTGAATGCGTTCCACAAACGTGGTATCGGTGTAATTATTGATTGGGTACCGGGGCACTTTCCAAAGGACAGCTTTGCGTTGGCCAAGTTTGACGGGACGGCATTGTACGAGCATGCGGATCCTCGGCAAGGAGAACACCAGGATTGGGGAACATTAATTTTTAATTACGGGCGCCATGAGGTGAATAATTTCTTAGTTAGCAATGCACTGTCGTGGTTGGATCGTTTTCACGTCGATGGCTTGAGGGTCGACGCAGTTGCCTCCATGTTGTACTTAGATTATTCTCGGAAAGAGGGCGAATGGATCCCCAACCGCTACGGAGGCAAAGAAAATTTGGAGGCAATTGACTTTTTACGTCGTTTTAATGATTTGGTCCACGCGTATTATCCGGGCGTGATGACGATTGCGGAGGAGTCTACCGCGTTTGGTCGCGTTTCGCAAGCGACTTGCAATGACGGACTGGGCTTCGATTTTAAATGGAACATGGGTTGGATGCACGATAGCTTGAATTATTGCAAGCAAGATCCCGTCTTCCGGCAGTACCATCACAACGAGATGACCTTCGGCATGCTTTATCAGTATTCGGAGCACTTTATGTCCGTGTTCTCACACGATGAGGTTGTTCACGGTAAGGGATCTATGGTCAACAAGATGGGGTCCTATTTCTTTGACGACAAGTTAAGTACGCTTAAAACCTTGTATGCTTACATGTGGGGATGGCCTGGTAAAAAAACCTTGTTCATGGGGAATGAGTTCGCTCAGGTGAACGAATGGGATTATCACAAGGAGCTCGATTGGCATTTATTGAAAGAGGATCGCCATAAAGGGGTGCAAACCTTGCTTAGAGATCTGAATGCCTTGTACAAGACTTATCCATTTTTGTCTCGTTATGACATGGATCAGCGCGGTTTTGCATGGACAGAAGTCGACGATTATCAAAACAGCGTCTTTGCGTTTATCCGTCGTGATGGGAACACGTCAGATACGCTGTTGTTCGTTTCTAATTTTACGCCGGTGGAGCGACGTTGTTACCAAGTTGGGGTGCCTTTCCAAGGTGTGTGGCGTGAAATCTTAAATACGGATGCGCGTTATTACGCGGGTAAAAATAGGGGAAATTCGGGGCAAGTTTCGACACGGCAACTTGCCTATCACGCGTATCCCTATACCTTAGAATTGTATTTACCGCCGTTATCGACACTCATCTTTGCGTATTCGGGAGAGTAAGGCAGTTGTAGGAAAAATTTGTATAAATGTAAGGCTTTGAATTCAATGAAAAAGCGCCCAAACGGGCGCTTTTATTGAATTATTATAATTAGGCATTTTGTTTTATAGCGGATGCCAATGCCAATTGTGCGTCTGCTGTTTTTACCATTTCGTTAGCCGCATTTTCCTCTGTTTGTAAAAATAAATTGATAAACTCTTCGGAATTGGACATGAGCATTTTTATAAATTCTTCCAAAAATTCAATCGATGAGTCTAATTTCTCAAGTTGTATTTCCGTGTCGGCTAAAGACTTTTCAATTTTTGCCAACTTCATCTGGCTGCTAGCTTGCACCATCTGAAGACTACCTTGGGCAATTTGGCACAAAGCGCTTGTAATTTGGCCTCCTGTCTTAACTTTATTAGCAAATACGGATAAGCTTGCAGTGGCTGCAGTTTTTACCGCGGCGGCAGCTCCGGCAATACCAAGGACGGCAGATCCAATACCTAGTCCCAAGGCCGCATAACCCAGTTTTTTCTTTACATTTTCATCACTTACACAATCAGCTGCAATCGAGCAGGCCGTTGATGCGAGGGATGCGACACAAGCAGTGATCATTAATCCTGCTGCTACGAGGGAAGCTCCTCCGGTGAAAGGTGTAGCGGCAACAGCCACAACGGTGCCAATAACGCTCGCAATAGCTCCAAAAATTTTCCCCCAGAAGCTCTTCTTTTTTGCCGCTTTTTGGGCTTTATCTGCCGCAATTTTTTCGTCAATCGCTTTATTTTTTTCTTCTAGATATTTTTTTTGTACTTGATCGCGTTCAGCTGTTTTTGATTCCAATGCTTTTTTTAAACTTTGGATTAACGTCGACTTTGATTCTTGGGTTAGGAGCATACACAAGAGGCTGATTCCATCAGAATTTAGACTTGTGATGTCATTGTACTTACCAAAATCGCTAGATTCTTTGATGCGTTTAATGATGTCTAAAGCATTTTGAGCTTCTTTGAGTGTGCTAGAATTAGTTAATACTTCTTGATTTGGGGCCGCTAACGGAGTCTCATCTGAGAATAATGTTTGAACCTCTGCCTTACCCGAATTAGCGATAACGTTTGTCGTTTGGCTTGACGTTTTTGCAACGTTTTTGGTGGCATTGGCGCTTTGAATATTTGTCTCATCAAATTGTGAATAATCGTACGAATTTGAAGGCGTGTAATTGCTATTTGTTGTAAGGTCTACCATAAGATTAAAAATAGAGAATTAGTTAGATTTTTTTTCCAATATTGTTAACAAACTTTGTGCTTTTTTTACAATGTCTGCATTGTTATTACCCCTGTTTTTGAGATCCTCAGATTCATTTAGGAGTAAAATTCCCTTCAGGCAATTTGTAGCCCCTTCAATTTGATTGATGTGAAACAAGCACTCGGCCAACATAAACAAGTAATTCATTTGTGTGCTGCGTAATTGTGTGAGGGTATAATAGGCAACAGCGGCTCGAGAGTAATCACCCAGGCCCTTGCAGGCTGCTCCTAAGCCTTCCCAATAATTGGTATTTAATGGATCGTAAAGGCTTAAAAGGGTGAATACATTAACGGCCTTGTCATATTTTTTGGTCGTGTAGAATTGATAGGCGATTGCGTACATGGCGTCTAATTTGTTTTTCGGGATGTGTAAGACGGCGGCTAGGCACGTTTCGCCCTTGGATAGTTTTTCACCGATGTCGAGGCTCAACTTTATGAGCTCAGGGTCAATTTCGTTGGCCTGAACACCGAGAGATTCGACGAGTTCTTGTTTTATTTTATTTGCGACAGCTATATCTGACATAATTTACCTTTCTGAAAAAATTTATCCGATGTTTGAAATAATGTTGTTGTAGATGGAAGCGGCTCGATTCCTGAATGTGGAAGCGGAGGCGTTGAAGGTATTGATCTTACTATTCATTGTAGAAATATCATTGTTAACGGACTCAATTTGGCTTTTGACATTTTCAATGGAGGTTTCTATCGTGGTCGTCCAGCTTTCGACAAGGCCAGTCCAAATGCCTGCTGTGCTATTGTATGTTCGCCAATATTGGACGTAATCGCCATTTCCTTTACTGGTGTATCCCATGACACTGGTATAAGAAATGGGTGAAACCCCCAGCTCCTTGGGCAGCCACTTCTTGGCCGCTTCATCATCGTCAAATGAGAGTAAAAGAATGTTGTTGCCAGCGTTACAAGTATAATTGTTGGTTTCAGTTGATTCTAGTTTGTTACTGTATTTATTTAGATCATTTTCTGTCCAGTATTCCACCTCTGAACTTAATTTACACGTTTGGTTGTGGTCTTGGGTTACCGCTGTTTGTGTGATTGCACTTGTAATTTTAAAATTACTGTATATGTGTGGAGATTCGGATATACTTATTCCTCCTTCAGCGTACTTGGATTCTTCAACGTGTACAGTTACCTCTTTTTTTTTACTACTAAACTCATTTTTTGGAATTTCTATTGTGCTGTGAGATACCTTTTTTTCTGTGTTATAAAATATTGTGCTTACTGTTTTGTCTATTTTGATTAAAGAATGAGATTTAAAACTAAGGGTATAGCTTTCATATTTCATCCCATTGGAATTACTATCGCTTATTTGATTCCCTAAAAAAGCATCCAGTCCGTCCGTAGTGGCCTTGACAAGCAAGTAGCGATTGCTTTTAGTTAGGTGATAACTGTCATCGGTTGTTTTTTCATTGGGGTAGATGACATAATAAGAATCTTTTATTTCATTGCCGTCGGAATCTTTAAGATAGTTGCCATTTTCATCCTTTAATTCCACAAGATTTCGTATAACGCTACCGCAGACGTACGTAAGTGCTATCCACGCGGCATCCGGTATGCGAGTGCCGGAATTGGATTGGCTCGCATTTACGAGTTCTAAGGCGCGGGTAATGAGGCTCGTGTAGTGCTTGAGAGAAGTGATTCGTTTCATTGTAATCGCTATATTTTCTCTCAATGCCTGTGTCTTAACTTCCATAAATGAGGCTAAGGCATTGGCCGGCCCATCGCGGTCGATGATGTAGCCGATGTAAAAAAGTTCAAGGGCTCCGATTTCTTGGGTGTCTTCGACGGGATCTATAATTTCTTTATTGGGTAAACATGGGAACCCATTTTCGGAATCATCCGGGAAATAAATTCTTTTTTCGTTGGATGCATCTGTGTCGATTGTGTAATACAATCGAATGTATTTTAATTTGTCTAACAGGGTTAATTCGTTAAAGACGCTTAAGGCTTTTTTACCGATTGTCTGTTCACTTAATTGCCCTTGGTTGTCGTACTTATTAGTAATTGTTGTGACTTGTACATTACGTAGCTTATCCAGTGAAGTAATGTCGCCTGATAGTAGGGAGTCGGCCGGTGATGAATAATCTAAATACATTTCTTCCCAATTTTCTGAATTGTCACCATTGTTTGTCTCCGTGGTGAGCTGATAGTAGCGACTCATCTTTTCTACAATGTCATTGCTAATGGCGTCGTATATTTTTAATTGATCAAAAAATTGGATGTTTGCCTCGGTTATTGGCTCATTGTTACTGATTAAAGACTCCAATTCGGCCAGGGTGTCTTGAGCCCGTTGAAGGTATTTCTGGAGGGTTTCTAAATGTAAAGTAATTGTTTTAACATAATACTGATAAGCCTCTTGACCGGCGTCGCAATTGGTTTCAAGTTCGCTGTTGAACGTGAGCTTGTTGTTTGCATCAAATTGGCAAGTCGAGCCCATGATGTTGGTAAGGCAGGTTAATAGATTGCTCAGTGTTTTTTCGTAGACGCCCGTACCTTTTGCAAACAAGTTGGCGAAAGTGTCATAAATGGATTTGCTTGAGTCGTTGACTTTAAATGTTCCTCCAGACGCTAATGTATAGACGGCGTTTTCACCTTGCATCGTAACATTGATTTCTGCATCTAAAAGTTTAGCCACCCAATTGACACTCATACATAAAAAGCGTAGCACAAGCCGTGCCAATCGTATGTCTCGATAATTTTACGAAAAACGAGTTGTTTTTTACCCACGGCTTTTATAAATAAAGTGCATGTCCTTTTTATCTTCAGTATTTGACACATCTGTTCGTGGTCCCATTTACGTATGCACGCACGTGCGTCCAGATTGCGATGCCGTGGGGGCTCAAATCGCCTTTACCCGTTATTTATGTCAATTACAAAAAGAGGCTTATTGTTATTGGCAGGAGGAGGTGCCTTCTAATTTACACTTCCTTAAGGGGGATACGCGTTGTGTGTCTCGTCAAGAAATTCAACAAGCTGCGACCTTTGTGGCCTTGGATTGTGCCGATGCAACGCGTATGGATTTGCAGCCTGCTTCGATCTTATTGAACGTCGATCATCATCCGAACAACCCGTGTTTCGCCACTTACAATTATGCCAAAGAGGATTATTCCTCAACCTGCGAAATACTGATTGAGTTGTTTAAAGAAGATCATTGGACGCCCGATTTGGGCTCTGCCCAAGCTTTGTATGCGGGATTGCTGACCGACACGGGAAATTTCTCTCACAGTAATGTAAGTGCGCGTACATTTGATTGCGCGAAATTTTTGTTGGAGTGTACGGCGATTAAACCTTATGAAATTATTCAGCAATTGTTTGCGCAGAAGCAGTTGGCGCAATTGAATCTTTTGAGCCTCTTCTTGTCCCGCATTCAATTGTTTTGCGATGGTCAGATTGCCTGCGTGGAATTGAGTTCTGAGGATTACCTCGAAACGCACACCAAGCACAGTGACACAGAGGGATTTATTTCCAATCTTTTGACCTTACAAACGGTGAAAATCGCCGCCTTTGTGGATTATAACGAACATTTTGTAAAGGGCAGCTTACGTTCACGTACACCAGAATTTGCCGTCAATACGGTGGCACAAAGTTTGGGTGGAGGGGGACATGTGTGCGCAGCCGGTTTTCAATGCCCCATTGATCAATTTGATTGTGGCCAATTAATCGAAAAACTGTCAAAATTATTATCATGATACGACTTCCACAAAGTAATTCTGTTGACGGCGTGTTGCTCATCGACAAAGCGGCCGATTGGACTTCTTTCGATGTGATCCGTTTCTTGCGTGGCCGCTTCCACATCGCTAAGATTGGGCACGCGGGGACCTTGGACCCGTTTGCCACAGGCTTATTGGTGGTCGTGTTGGGGAAGGCAACGAAACTGTCGCAGCAGCTCATGAGCTCGAAGAAGACTTATGAAGGTTCACTGAAATTGGGCGAGGAGACCGATACTTACGATAAAGAGGGAACGATAACGGCTCAGGCCCCTGTCGATGGCATTCAGATCGAGCACTTGCGGGAAGCAATGAAGAGCTTTTTAGGGGATCAATACCAGATGCCCCCTATGTTTTCGGCAAAAAAAATTCATGGAGTGCCACTGTATAAATTGGCTCGAAAGGGGCAAGAGGTTGAACGTCAGCCGAATTTTATCACCGTATTTGACTTCCAATGTCTGGATTACACGGCCCCAGTGGTTAACTTTAAGGTCCAATGCTCAAAAGGAACGTACGTGCGAGCGTTGGCGTTCGATTTGGGACGCAAGTTGGGATGCGGGGCTCACTTAACGAGTTTACGGCGTACGCAAAGTGGTTCTTTTTCAATTGAGCAGGCGGTCTCTTTGGACTTGTTACGCGATGAATCGGTGAAAAGTTTGCAACCGTACCTCATCCCTTACGAACAGTTGGCCCTTTAATCAATGAAAGACTTGCATTTGGCGATCGGTATCTTTGACGGTGTGCATGTGGGGCACCGCATGATCATTGGTAAGGCGGTTAAGCATGCGCAACACGATTGGTCAGGCGTGTTGACGTTTCATCCCCATCCCAAGCGCGTATTGAATTTACCAAATGCCCCGCAAATGATTTATCCGATTCGGCAACGCTATCGATTGATCCAAGAATTAGGCGTAAGTCGTATCTTTATAAAACGTTTTACGGACGCTTGGTCGCAGTTTTGTCCCGACCGCTTTTTCGAGTTTTTACGACGTATATTCCCCAATTTGAACACGATCTACGTGGGCGAGGATTTTCGCTTTGGCTATCGGCGCCAGGGTGATATTCATACCCTCGAGGCACTTTGCAGCCGTGATACGCATGTGAAGCTGGACGTAACTCCCAATTGTACGCATGACGGAGAACGTATTTGTAGCACGCGGATTCGCACCTTGCTGCATGAAGGTCAGGTGCCGTTGATGAATCTGTTGCTGGGTAAAAGTTATCATCGTTGGGCAACGTTGAAGCAGTCGCCCGTAAAAAACTTGTACGACGTGCGATTTACCTGCACGTATGAAGCTTCGCTTCCTTTGGGAACTTACGAGGTGCAATTGAGGGGGCAACATGACCTTTCTTTGGCTCAATGCATTGTGCAGCCGTCGGGCTGCCAAATTGCCCTTACAAGGCCGCCTTCAAAACTTCCCTGCGCAGTTATTATCGATTTTATGCGCAGGCTTGATAAAGAGATGCCCTTTGTGAAATCGTAAGTGCATTCTTAGTTATTATTCATTACACAATAATTCGTTTTGCCATTGGAGGAAATAAGGCTTATACTTTAACTTAAGAAAATGGAAAAATTACATAAAAAGCTTTACGGCGGAATGTAATGACTTATCGTTTTCTTCCATTAATTCGTTGTTCTTGGAATGAGTTAAAATTTCGTATTATTGTGAACAAGTTGGTTTTATAAATAATGTTACACCTCCTATATCTTTTTTCATCACCCATCATAAGCTTTTTTCTTTTTATGACGGCCAGCAGCTTGCTGTTAACCTTATTGGCGCTCATCTTTTATGAACGTAATGTTTCTGTTTATTGGACCGCAGGTCTTACGTGTGCTTATTACGCGGGCTACGTCTTGAGTGCCATTCACGTGGAGAAATTTATCGTGCGTGTGGGGTTTATTCGTGCACACGCCAGCTTTGCCACTTTAGCCACTCTGTCCACCTTACTGCACGCATTTTGGTTTAACCCCACGCTTTGGGTGTTGTGGAGATTTACGTACGGGGTC
Source organism: uncultured Verrucomicrobiota bacterium (assembly GCA_902495005.1). GTDB lineage: Bacteria > Verrucomicrobiota > Verrucomicrobiia > Opitutales > UBA9783 > CABUVL01. The sequence continues at coordinate 15,029 of CABUVL010000005.1, forward strand.
GGCTTGGCCGGCTTGTGCCTGACCACGCAAAATTGGTTCCTCCATTCGGACAGCACGGGAAGATTGAGGGGCCGCATGTTCGCTATTTACATGATTACCATGTACGCTTCGCAATCTTTTGGCCAATACATTTTACGCTTTATGGACATTCACACCCTGATGCCATTCTGTGTGGTGGCATTTCTCATCGCCTTGTGTGTCATTCCCGTAAGTACCACCACAGTTACGGCTCCTGCGTGTGAGCACCATTCCATTTTTGGCCTTAGCACTGTTTTTAAAATTTCGCCGTCGGGTACCCTCGGAGGACTGAGTTCAGGTGTCTTAATGGGCTGCATTTACGGCTTGTACGCCGATATCCTTAAATTGTGGCAACATCCCCTGCATGAAGTTTCTACGCTGATGGCCATTGTCATTACCGGCGGTATGTTTTTGCAGTACCCGGTGGGGAAAATGGCGGATCGTTTTGAACGCAGACGCGTACTGCTTGGATTGATCCTTGCGTGCATTGTGTGCACATTAACGGCGTTTGTGATGCATGAGTTGCATTGTTATCGTGTGTTCTACGTCTTAACATTCTTGTGGGGCGGCCTCATATTCACCATTTACCCAGTTAGTCTCAATTTGGCCTGTGATTTGGTAAAACCGTCTGATCTTTTATCCACCACGGGAGGCTTGATGATCGCTTACAGCATTGGCGCAAGTGTTGGACCTTTTTTAGGGGCTGGCTTTACCCATTACTTCGGCGTACATGGTTTTTACGTGCTTTATGTACTTGTGTTAATCTTATTAGGCGCATTCGTACTGCATCGTACAAAGAAACGTACCGGCTTACCTGTTAAAAAGCAGAAAACATTTATCACATTACCCGCCGGCGTCACGCTAACCATCTCGCGTATTTTTGCGCACATTAAGCATCGCAAGCACGTTGAAAATGCAAAAGATGAATGAGGGCCTTAAGCGGATGTTGTGTTAAAAGGACTTACTTTTGCGCACTTAATGCCGAGTAACGCAATCGATGTGGCGACCAATAGAATGTAAAATAGGGCTTGGTAGGAGTAAGCGGATTGGGTGTAGCTAAAAAACAGGGGGCCCAATGCGCTTCCCACATTGATAAAGCCGACGGCGATCCCATTGACGGTTCCGATGCTGCGATGGCCGAAGAGATAGGGCCAGGTCATGTACAGCAAAGTGTGGATCATTCCCCAATTGATGCCGCACGTAATGATAAATAAGAATTGCATCGAGGCTTGGTTTAGAAACAGCAGCGAGCAGATGAGCGCGATGTTGTTGCAGCAAAAGCAGTAAAATATTTTTTTGGGCCCCACACGATTGAATGCGTGATTGCTCAGGATGCAGATGAAAAGGCTAATGATGGAAATCGGCATGAAGGATTTTAAGATTTTTTCTGGGTTAATCTGCATCGAGTTGCAGAGGTGAACTAAATGGAAGGCCAATCCCGTGTTTTGCAGAGCTTGGATGAATAGTGCGAAGCTAAATGCCCAAAAGACGTATTTTTTCAAAAATGTAAAATCGGTTTTACACGCGCATTTACTCGGAAGCGTGCGGTCTTTATTTTTTCTAATGCTCAAACAAAATGGTAAAAATAATAAGATAAATAAGATGCCTTCTGCGTGCCACAGGTGTTGTTGTGAGAACAATTGACTGAGTCGATAGACGAACCAGGGGACAATCGAGGCAATGATTGCCAACAACACGCCCGACAGTGAGGCGGCCCATTTGAGATTTTTATCAAACCACATTGCGGTGATGGACCTCGTCAAGACGGAAAAACCGCGGGTGCAGGTGCGCACACCTGCAAAACAGATGAATAACACAAGGCCCGCTGAAATGCCCATGTGAATTACAATAAATTGACTGCTGCCCAAGGTGAAAAACAATGCCCCGAATGCGATGACCAGGCCACTGCAGAAAATGCGCCCCGACAGATGATCAAACAAATTTCCAATGAAAGGCAACAGCAGACCCGTTATCAAATTGGCTGCTGTGTAGGCCGTACTAATGGTGTTTTTTGAAATATTCAAACTTTGGCTCAATTGTTCCAAGAACGGGCTGAAAGCTGCCGAGTGGCCGATGTGACTTGCGGCTTCCATTAATGTGACCACCAACATGACGTACCAGCCGTAAAATTTTTTCACTAACATAAGTCAAAAATTATGGAATGAATCTGCGGGATATTACAAGATCATATTTGCGCTGTTGTTTATTTGAGATAAAATGTACAAAAAATTTTTGACAGACAGAACGATATTTCATCTAATAATCTGCAAATGAAGTTTATAATTACTTGTAAAATTGCATGAATCCAAGTTTACCGCCGCAAAAATTTCCATTTAAATCAAATAATTACAAAAAGAATATTTCCAATTTGCCGAGGAAGAATAAGCAAATTCGAGCCCGTGAGCTCAGAGTCATCGGCCCTGATGGAAAACAAGTTGGGATTCTCGCAACACAAGAGGCCATGGCATTGGCGCAGCATTATGGCTTAGATCTCGTCGAGATTTCCCCCAAAGCGCAACCCCCCGTTTGTAAAATCTTGGATTTTGGCAAGTACATGTACGAAGAGGGGAAAAAGAATAAATCTCAGAAATCGACGGCGGCTAAACTGAAAGAAATTAAATTAGGTGCGAGCATCGAGCTGAATGATTATCAAACCAAACTGAAGCAGGCTGAGAATTTTCTTTTTAAGGGCAATAAGGTTAAGTTGTACATTAACTTAAAAGGCCGTCAAATGGGCAACCCTCAATTGGGTGTGGAGGTCGTAGAGCGTATGACCGGCGATTTGAAACACATAGGCACCACGGATTCCAACGTGGTACGAAATGGTCGCAATATTTTTGTCCTACTTTCTCCAGTGCCAGCTTCTAAGCGTGTCCTCATGTACAATCAAAAGCCAGCTGCCGACGAGGAAGCCGAGTAGGCGTAGATGTGCTTTTAAGGGGCGAAGGGACGAAAAAAACTGTGACGAAGGGGCGAGAGAAGGCTGACGTGAGTGGGTGCTGTATGAAGAGAGAATAAGTGGGGCTGTGACTTCTGCGTCTGTCTCTCGAAATTAATTTTATGCCGCTTGCCGCTTTGGGGTAAATGCCCCTGTGATGCAAGTTTTTCTCAATGAGGAAGTTTAAGCCTAAATTGAAAGCATTCCAATTTTGACTTAATCTGAAGACAATTAATAGGGCAGCTATTTTTGATAAGCGGTTGTTTGATGAGGGACGAGGGTGCAGAAGACTGGGAGCTTTTTGATTTTTGTTTTATTTTTATGGTTGTTAACAAATTATGTTAATCATAGAGTGCTTTGCTTTTTTACATCATTTACGAATAATTAAAAAATGTGTTTCTTCGTGTTTGTCGTACAAGCCCATCAATTATGTTGTCTGTGGCGGTTATGACGTGATAACGGTTATTAAGTAACTTGTTCATTAACCGGATCTTAATGGCGGAAGCGTAACATCGTAAGCGTGCTTAACAATAACTTACGTGCTTAAAATAATTATTCGATGACGGTATTGTTCGCGTTGGCGTTTAAAAAGTCTTGTAAGATGATGCTGGCGGCCCGTGAATCAATGACGCCGGAACGTTTTTTTTGTTTTGCTTTTTTTACATTCAATGGCTTTAGCCCAAACATGTGTTCGGCGGCGTAGGTCGACAATCGTTCATCCACCCAATGAACGGGTAAATTAAAATTTTTTTGTAGATGCTGTACAAAAAGTTTGACCTCATCAACGCGTTGGCCGGCCGTGCCATTCATGTGTACGGGTAAGCCCACGACAAAGGCATCGCACGTTTTTTCCTGTTTGATTTTACTCAAATGAAGCATCACTTGATCCAGTGAGTGCCAATGCACAATGGCCGGTAGAGGAACAGCCACGCCCAGTTCTTGAGTTCCCCAGCTGAGTCCTATGTACTTTGAACCGTAGTCGATGCCGATGTAGGATGCCATGCCAGCACTTAAAATATGCGTTTAGTCCTCATCAAGCTGGGCTCCGCAACATTTTTTGAACTTTTTTCCACTGCCACATGGGCATGGATCATTGCGACCTACTTTTGGCAACGCACGCTTTTGTGGCTTTGGCAGTTCAATGTCTGAGCGAGCAGGTTCCGCGTTATTTTCTCCACCGCTTAAGTGAAGATTCCGTCCAATGGTTTGGATGGTCTTTTCTAAATTTTCAACGCGTGTTGAAGCCCGGAATAGTTGATAACATATGGATTGCCGGATGTTGGAAATCATACGTTCAAAATAATGGTAGGCTTCATTTTTATACTCAATCAATGGGTCTTTTTGCCCATAACCGCGAAGGCCAACGCTTTGGCGCAAATCTTCCATCTCCGTCAATTGATTTTGCCAATTGTTGTCGATGGCGCTTACGATTACCCAGCGTTCCAATCGTTTGGAGGCATCCTCACCTTCAATCGTTTGCTTGGCGGAATAGCTGCTCTTTAACGTGTTGATGATAAACGTATAAAGCTCTTCTTGGCTTTTGCCAACGCATTGTTCTTCCGTTAAAAAGATGGGGAATTGGATGTTTAGCCAATGGATGTAATTACTTAATGCATCCGACCTTTGCAGCGGGCCTTTTTGGTCTTCTAGGACATTTGATCGGTACTTGATCTCTTCCTCAACGAGCTCCCAAATTAACTGCAAGGGTTGCTCCATGGAAAGCGCTTCATTACGCAAGCCGTAAATGATTTCGCGTTGTTGATTGAGAACGTCATCGTACTGCAACAATCGTTTGCGGATGGAATAATTGTGTTGTTCCACCTTTTTTTGTGCGGATTGGATGGAGCGATCTAAGAATGGGTGTGTGAGTTCCTCATCTTCACCCATTGATTTTTCTAAAAATGCACCAATGGGACCCGCATTGGCAAATAAGCGCATCAAGTCGTCTTCCAGTGAGACAAAAAATTTCGAGCGTCCCGGATCTCCTTGACGCGAACAGCGTCCGCGCAACTGCCGATCAATACGCCTGGATTCGTGGCGTTCGGTTCCGATGACGAATAGGCCTCCTAATTTATCGACGCCTTCGCCAAGTTTGATGTCGGTGCCTCTACCGGCCATGTTGGTGGCAATGGTTACGGCCCCGCGTTGACCGGCGAGTGCGACAATTTCTGCCTCTTGTTGGTGATACTTGGCATTTAAAACGTTGTGCGGAATGTGCAATTGTTTCAGCATCTTACTGAGAATTTCAGACGCCTCGACAGACGCCGTGCCTACGAGAACAGGTTGTCCCGTTTGATGTGCCTTTTCAATTTCCTTAAGAACGGCGTGATACTTGGCTCGGCGTGTCTTGTACACAACGTCATGATCGTCTTGTCGAATGCATGGGCGGTGGGTAGGAATAGCCATGACCTTCAATTTGTAGATGTCGAAAAATTCTTGGGCTTCGGTTTCAGCGGTTCCCGTCATACCGGCGAGTTTTTCGTACATGCGAAAATAATTTTGCAAGGTAATGGTCGCGTAAGTTTTCGATTCCTTGTCGATGGACACGTCTTCTTTGGCTTCAATTGCTTGGTGAAGGCCATCGCTCCAACGCCGTCCCGGCATGGCACGACCCGTGTTTTCATCAATAATTACGACCTTGCCGTCCATGACGATGTACTGGTCGTCTTTTTCATAGAGCGTGTAGGCGCGCAATAATTGACTCAGGCAATGGATGCCTTCGCTGCGGGTCACGAAAGTTTTTTCAGCCTCCTGACGCAAGCCCTGCTTTTGCATGTCACTGATGTCCTTTCGGCCGTCAATTTCACTAAAAATAGCGGGCAGGTCGGGTAAAGTGAATGCATTAGGGTCATTGGGTTGTAGGGTGTTGCGGCCTTTTTCGCTTAAATCGGCCTGCTGATTCTTTTCGTCAATCGTGTAATACAGTTCTTCTTTTAATTTGTGCGCGCGTTCCCGGTTAAAGTCGGCGATCATTTGAGTCTCGAATTTATCAAAGGCGCGTCGAGTTTTTCCATTTTCCAATAAATGCAGCAGTTGGCGATTTTTGGGATTTCCAATTTTGACCTGGTACAGTTTTTCAAGACCTTGTTCGAACTCGGGATCTTTTTCGGAGGCTTCTAAATTGGTTGTGGCCGATTCTATCAAGTCGATGCACAGACGATTTTGCAGGCGGAATAAGCGTTGGACGCCGGGTTTTAACTTTAGGAAGGTGCCCTCGCTCGATTCCTCTGCGGTACCTGAAATGATCAGTGGGGTACGAGCTTCATCGATGAGGATGGAGTCCACTTCGTCGACGATGCAGAAATAATGTTCACGTTGAACTTGGTCTTCCACGCGGAAAGCCATGCCATTGTCACGTAGGTAGTCGAAGCCGAATTCGGAGGCGGTGCCATACGTGATATCTTTGCGGTACGCGTCGATACGATCGGATTGTGACATGTCGTGTTGGATGCAACCAACGCTGATATTCAAAAAGTTAAATAAAAATCCCATCCATTGGGAATCTCTCCTGGCGAGGTAATCGTTGACCGTCACCAATTGACAATTTTTGCCCGTTAAAGCATTTAAATAGAGGGGGAGGGTCGCGACCAGAGTTTTACCTTCGCCCGTCGCCATTTCTGCGATATACCCGCGATGCAATGCGATACCGCCGATTAATTGAACGTCGTAGTGAACCATATTCCAGGTTAGGTTGTGCTCACAGACGACGGATTGGTGGCCCACTAAGCGGCGAGCTGCATTCTTAACGGTTGCAAAAGCTTCGGGGAGTAATTGATCCAGGCTTTCTCCATTTTTGTAACGATTGCGGAATTGCTCTGTATGGTTTTTGAGATCATCGTCGGACAATTGTTGATATTGTGACTCGAGCGCATTAATTTTTTGAACGATGGGCTTACACTCTTGCCAGAATTTTTTGTAATGCCTGCCGGCGAAATGCTTTAAAAGTTTCGTAAACATATGTGATCTTTATAAGTAAATGAAGATACAGGTATTTTAGTAAAAATCCATCTTTTTTAAACGTTTTGTGCTTTGGATGTGATATTCTAGAATTTTATTGGGAAATTTTTACACTTTAAGTCTGGAAGAAGTGTTAATCGATCTGTAAAAGTCAAAAGTTTTTTTTAAGTTAAAGAGCCATTTGTCCAATTATCCGATGTTTAATTGAACGGCTACGCGTGGGATTCAATTTATCAGAGCTTGTCGACGTGCAAAGGATTTATGGCGTAGAACAATGAAGCTTGTGTTGAAGGGAAATAACTACAGCTCTTCCTCTAAAAACTGAGGGATTGTTGGGATAAGTAATCGACCGCAATGTTCGCAAAATTCGGGTGTCATGGAGGCCGTAACGCGTGCGACGGTATCGTTGGACACCGTCAGGTGGCATCCTGAGCAGCGATTTCCGTTGGTCAGAGGGACGATAAGTGGGAATGCTTTGGTGCATTTTCTTAAAATGACGTAAGCCTCATAAAAAGGGCCTTTGAGGGCCGATTCAAAGGCGTGAAGCGCTTGTTGTTGCTCTTCGTACTGAGATTGGGCCTGTGCACACGCCTGGGTAAGTTGTTGTAGCTGCTGCTTGAGCGCGTTGATGACATTGGCTGAGTCGTCGATGTCACTTTGGTAGAGAGCTCTTTGATGTTCGATTTCGTCCAAGGCGTTGAGCAATTCTGTTTCAAGTTCCCCAATTTTTTGTTTTAAGTCCGCGATTGATTTTTCCAGCGCTTGGTATTCACCCGATTTTTTTGTGATGGCTTGTTGAGTTTTTTGCTTGATGAGAAGCTCTTCCCATGTGTGCAGTTGTAATTCATTGTGTTCGTACTGCACTTCAAGCGCATGAATGGCTTGTTGTTTTTGATTTAACGTTTGATGGACAGCTTCAATTTTATTTTGAATGCGTGAAATTTCAGAGGCTAACGATTGAACTTGTTTTTGTTGAGCGATAGCGGATTGGTCAAGAGCCTGCAAATCCAATAATTGTTTCAGGAGTAAGTGCACAGGGCTTATCTAAGCTGATGAGATGTGTTTTGTAAAAGAAATTTTTTGAAAATGTTAAGATTTTGTCGGAAATTTTTTAAAAACTTGGCGTGAAAATTGCTATTAAGCTAGCCATGGACTTGAGTGAAAATGGTGAAAATCAGGCCGCAGCCTTGCTTGAAAGGTTAAAGGATATGGACAAGCAATTGAGTGAATTGCAAAAAAAATTAGCTGAGTCCAAGCTAGGAGGCATCAAAAACAGCTTTTTTACGGCGAATAACATAAAAGAGACCATAGCATTGTTAGAAAAAGTTAATCCAGAAGATAAGAATTTGATCCACACGCTTCGCAGCATGATTCCATTGGCGGAAAAGTCAGATGACGAATTGGAACGCCTGGCGGATCGAGAGAAAATCAAGTCTGAGCCTTCAAATGAACCCCATGAAGGAACTGCTTTCACCTCAAAAGTTAAATGTAAAATCCCCTGCAATCGATTGATTTAGTCATGTCTATATCTACAACCTATTCTTATCCAGTGCCATTGTCGGCGGCGACAAAGGAACCCATTGTTTCAAGTGGTACCTCGGATATACAGTCGATTAAAGCTGCTTACCAAGCTTTGTTCGGAGACACTGGCGTTCATACGAGGATTTTAAATGGTTTGTTCGAGCAATTAAAAAATATTTTAGAGAATGGGCGTAATACAGGCCAAGGTCAAGATAAGCTAACAAATATTCAGAATACCTTTAATTCGACGGACGATCTAAATGCCATTGTAGAAGCCTTAGAAACGAAAATTACCTGGGATTTTAAAAACACTGACAACAATAAGTTATGTAAGGAGGGAATACACGCGTATATTTTTTATTTAAAGGATGTCGTCGCGGATTTAAAGCAGATGAGCACTTACGTCAGTGCAGCGCAAGAACTTTTAGAAAAATTGGACAATGCCAACAGCGACAACGCGCACGTTATTTTTGATAAATTGAGTACCTACGATCAATTTTGCGAGGAGATTGTACAAGGTTTTACTGAACATTTTGATACTAAAAATGGCGAGTATGTAATCTCAACTGCCAAATCCACAGAATGCTTAGATACCAAGGGCTTGAAAGCTGCCACTGTGATGGAAATGAGTGATCTTTGGAATAAGTCTAACCTTGATGATTTTCGTAGCAGTGCCGATGTTCAAGTCTTCAATCAATTGCGTAAGCTGGAAAAATTAAAATACATTCGGATGTACTACAATATCATTTTGGGCAATACAGGTTTGCAAACGGTATTCCCAGATGATTTAAGTACGGGCTACCCTTGTGTCCCCAATGATAGCAGCTCGGAGAGCGCGACGAGTGAAGTGCAAGAAATGGGTGGCTTGGAGATGTTTTACATCGGTTATTTAATTAGCCGTGACGGGCCCATCAATGCGTTGTCTTCTTTCTTAGAAGTGAAAACGCAAGCCTTGCGTCAAAATATTGCTCTTATGATGGAGAAGGTGGGGGCGTGTAATCGTTACCTGAGTTTTATCAATAGAGGCCTAGATTTGCTCAATACAAGTCAATCAGGAGGTAATTCGGCGATTCCTCCAGGTGCCTACGTGGCTTTAACGTTTTTCTGCGGAGGGACCATGCGTGGTTTGAAAACGATAAAGCACCCGGACGGTGGAGAGGCGCAGTACTTTGTCTTTTCAACGGATGAATATGATAGCAATGGTTATAGCTTAAGTGGTTCAAAGAAGAGTGGCAATGGACGTTATTTGTTAATTAAATCGGATGACTCAACTTTGGATAATTTCTTAGGTGGGTCGACGGGCTACGCCACTGATTGGTGGAGAAAAGATAATAAATATACTTGGGATATTGAAAAGTATAATGAAACCTTATCAGATAAAGAGGGAACTTCATTAGGGGTCCAGTTTACAGTTGATGGAATGGATAATGTTAGCTTTTATAAAGGTTTTGCACGCACTTATTTCAATAAAGATCCTAAAGACAATACAGTTGATTTAAGGCCCACCGCTTCTTATAACGACACCAAAACTAATGAAAACGGTGAGTATATCGTAGCGGTTCCAAGCAGCGCTGATGTTGCTAAGTCTTGGCTTCCAAAACAACTGGCGGTTGACAAAGTACTCCCATCGAGTGCCCAAAGATATAATAGTAATTGGTTCGAAAAAATAGATGCCACGGTGCTCAATTCTTGGACGACGGCCTTTACCAATAAGTCGCAGTACATCAACACGTACATTGAAACCATCAATAATGACGTGTCGACCATGCGTACGAAAATCGATACGTTCGATTCCGCATCCTCAACCTTTAGAAACCGCGCGTACGATACCTACTCGAGCATTGTGTCGCGTATCAGTTGATGCTTGTAAGCTGGTAGAACGTTAACTAAGGGACGGAAAACGTGTTCATCGTCCTTATTTACAGTTAATTACGTCCTAGCGTGATTATTTTTACAAGCTTGCTTTATCGAGGCGTGTGGTGTTTTGCGTTGGAGGAGTGATGTCGTTTACGGAAGTTTGACTAAACGATGAACTCGCTTCGGGGAATTGTCGTCGATTGTTTTGTTAATGTCCCGTCTTTCAGAAAGCTCTGATGAGCGCGCTGTCAAAAATGGATGACAACTCGATTGAATCGAGCTACTGCTGTGTTGGCCTGAGATACCTGTACTGAGTTATGAGACTTATGAAGCACAAGAGGTTGAATCCGCAGAAAATTTGAGCACTTGTCAGATAGCCGCGAAAAGCCAGTAAGCTGTACAAATACGGGCCGAACGCGCTGCATAAGGTTTGATAAACGGTTAAAATTGCGCACCCGGAAGGTATTTGTTCCTTAGATAACGTCAGTGGTGGTAAGACGTAAATGAGTGTGCGGCTGAGGCTCATGCTGACTGAGTAGCTGGCAATGATTCCACAAGAGCCGAACTGGGTTGACAAGAACAGTGGGCTCATGCTGAGTGCAATGAGTGTTATGGATAATAAGTAAATGGCTAGCCCACGTATTTTTGTAATGAGAAAGGAACACAGGGGAGATAGAATAAGGTAGGCAATGGACATGGGCAAGAACAACTTGTAAGCCGCACTTACGGGCAGCCCACTCTCGACGACGAAATCGGAAAGGTGAAAGGTCAAGCCTGTTGCTTGTAAGCTGTACAGAGCCACGAGTGCAAGAGATAATTTAAAGGCACGCGGATATTGCTTAAATCGAAGGTGCGCTTGATCTGCGGTGGAAGTTGTTGTGAGGCTCGGAAATTTTTTGGGTATGAAAAATACAATGAGGCCAATGCATGTAATTTCGAACCACCAAATCTTATCCCATTGATACGTCGCTTGAACTTTTGCAAGCAGGTAGATGAACAGGCTGGCACCTACGATCAGAACGCTGGTGTGGAGCGTGGCGATCCATGCACAGACGTATTGCGGGTAGGATAACGCCGTCCACGTTCTTACACATAACGGTAAAATGCCTTGGCAGCAAAGTCGCATACCCGTAAATGTAAGGCCTAAAATTAGAAATGTTAGACAGGTCGAACTGTGATGAAAGGAGACTTGAATGAGTGCGATTAAGCACAACATAAGTAGCCCGTAAGCCCCCGTGAACAACTTTCTAATGGACAATTTTTGGGTAAATATGTGGCCTATGTACATGACGCACAAGCTGGCCAAAAATGTTCCAATTGTATAGGTGAGAGAGAGTGGCTTGTCACTTATGTTGAGTTGGTCTTGCAGATAGGGTTTGAAGCAAGCAAAGAAGGGTGTACGCCCTAAGGTAGAGGGGAACACAAGCAGTGTACTTAAGATGGAAAATTTTAGGAGTGATCTTGAGTATTTGATGGCCGCCATACCATCATTAACTTTGCAAACGGCACACTTGTCAAGTTTCGATCCGCTTGCGCTGTGAAGGCCTACTTGCATCTGACTGCACGTCTGAGAAATGCTGGAAAAATGTTTGCCAAAAAACCTTAGCCGGTGCTTTGATATTACTCATTATGAAAAAGACGGGCATCACTCCGACAAGAGCAGAAAATTATGCTGAATGGTACCAAGAGCTCATTCGCGCGGCGGATTTGGCCGAAAATTCCCCCGTTAGAGGCTGCATGATCATTAAGCCACAAGGTTATAGCCTGTGGGAAAATATACAGCACAAGATGGATCGGCGCTTTAAGGAAACGGGCCACCAAAATGCCTATTTCCCTCTGTTCATTCCTTTAAATTATTTGGAACGTGAGGCTAAGCACGTCGAGGGCTTTGCGAAGGAATGCGCGGTGGTTACGCATGCAAAGTTGATGTTAAACGATGATCATCAACTTGTTCCGTGTGCACCGTTGGAGGAACCACTCATCGTTAGACCGACTTCTGAAACCATTATCGGAGAAGCCTTCTCTCGTTGGGTTGAGTCGTACCGCGACCTGCCCGTACTCATCAATCAGTGGGCCAACGTCGTTCGTTGGGAGATGCGGACGAGATTATTTTTACGTACCTCCGAATTTTTGTGGCAAGAGGGGCACACCGCGCACGCCACTCCCGAAGAGGCTATGGAGGAGACTCTAAAAATGTTGGAAGTCTATCGGGAAATCGCAGAAAAAGAATTGGCGATTCCTGTGATTGTTGGAGAAAAGACCGCCAGCGAACGTTTCCCGGGTGCCGTGGCAACTTACACTTTGGAGGCGATGATGCAGGATAAGAAGGCCTTGCAATTGTGTACATCGCACTTTTTGGGCCAAAATTTTGCACGCGCCATGGGAATTTCTTTTATAGATGAGGACGGACAAAAGAAGTACGCTTGGACAACTTCGTGGGGTTCGACAACGCGGCTCATCGGTGCGCTCATTATGACACATTCGGACGATGACGGTCTCGTTGTTCCACCGCATATCGCCAGTGTGCAAGTTGTTATTTTGCCAATTATTCACGCCGACGAAACGCGGGCCGCGATTGAAACTTATTGTGCAGATTTGCAAAAGTCATTGCAGGCTGCCCACATTCAGGCTCAGGTGGATACGCGCGATATGCGTGGCGGTGAGAAACGTTGGCAGTGGATTAAACGAGGTGCGTGTTGCATCGTGGAAGTGGGGGCAAAGGAGGTGGAAAATCAAGCCGTTACCTTTGCTATGCGGGATGGTATATCTCAAAGAGAACTCGCCTCTCGTGACAGTTTCGTCCAAAACATATCTGCGTACTTGGAAGCCTTTCAAGGGCGTCTGTACGAGAATGCATTGCGTCGACGTGAAGAGGCCAGTGTACGCATTTCTAACGAGGAAGAGCTGTACGCATTTTTTCAAAATCAGGGCGGGTTTGCTTTAGCTTATTGGTCAGAAGATCCCGCGGCTGAAGCAAAAATTAAGAATGACTTGAAGGTGACGGTACGTTGCATTCCGCAGCAATATTTGGGAGATACGGGCCCCTGCGTTATGACGGGTAAGCCCGCTTGCCCGCTTGCCGTGTTCGCAAAGTCGTACTAAGTTAACTTTGATTGCAGCGTTGCCTCAAAATTTGGTCCAATGATGCGTTCAAAAATGGGCCTTCGTGTGCCATGGTTGACGTGTTGTCTCCGATGTCTTGAGGCATTTTATTTGATAAATGCTCCTATAAGGGTTGTTTTTATGTAAATTTATTTATTGACTTAATTTGTTTTTTATTGGATATAAAAGTACTAATTTTTTCAAATTTAAGAAAATGATGATCGTTTTTGCGATCTTTCGTTTGAATTAGTTTGTTAAAAATTTTGTCTATAATGTAAACCTTGCATTAACACTCTCTAACTTGCATTTAATATGATGGATGAACGAACAAGTTATGACTTTTTTGAGTCATTGTTGCCAGATTCTAAGCAGTGGTATACGGCAAAGGAGGCGGCAGCTATCTTTGGCAAGAGCGATCAGTACATTCGAGATTGTTTTGATAATCAAAAAATTTTGGGACATACTTTTAACGGAAAAGCAAAGAGAGGTGAGGAGAAGCGAAAGTCTTATCAAATTTCGCGAAAGGGCTTGGTCCTGTTTTTGATGGAGAAGGCGAACTATGATGCTCAAGATTTTTTGACGCGCGTTCGGAATGCTCAGCAAAAATTATCATTGTAAACTTGATTTCACTCATCCGATCCGCAGGATAAAAATATGTCTTACTCATTACATCAATTGCAATACGCATACGATGCATTGGCCCCGTTCATTGATGAACAAACGGCCAAAGTCCATCACGATGGACACCACTGGAATTACATAAAAAAATTAAACCTTGTTTTAGAAAAAATACAGTATCCAAGGCAGTCGTTGGAACATGTTTTACATCATTTGGACGAGATTCCAGCTGACGTGCGCCAGCTTGTGAGAGATAATGCCGGTGGCTTTTTTAATCACAATTTATATTGGGCTGTGTTGTCGCCACGAAAGCAAACGATGTCGGATGATTTCAAACGCATTTTGTGCCAACGTTTTGGAAGCTTAGAGAACTTGATAAATTTATTTACTGAGGCGAGTATGAATTGGGTGGGAAGCGGTTGGACGTGGTTGTACGTGGACGAGCAAAAAAACTTGCAGGTGGGTGTTACCTTGAATCACGATAACCCCCTAATGGCACAATGTCACTTGCACGGTGTACCCCTGTTGACACTTGATTTGTGGGAACATGCGTATTATCTGAAATACAAGAATGATAAAAGGACTTATTTCGAGGCTTTTTGGGAGCGTGTTGCGTGGGAACATGTTGAAATGTTATTCAAACAAGCCAAGTGATTGCCTTTAAACTACGTTTTGGGACGTAGGCGGGGATTGTTGTAATACAGAAGGAGGTCTGCTAGGAAATTGCCCAACATGAGCATGCAACTGCTGATGATTACAGAGCCCATGACGACGTATTGATCTTTTGCCATGAACGCTTCGAATAGGAGTTGTCCTAAGCCGGGGTAGTTGAATACATTTTCAACTAACAATGCACCCGACAGTAAGTTGGCTAAAGCAAAACCAAAATGTGTAATCAGAGGGTTGAGGGTGTTGCGTAAGGCGTGTTGAAAGTACAAGCCAAACGCCGATACGCCCTTGGCCCTTGCAACTTTTAGATAAGGCGTATTTATATTGTCCAAAAAGCAATTGCGGGTAATGCGGAAAATATGGGCAAATATATTGAGGCTCAAGACAAAGGCGGGGAGGCAAAGATGTTGCAGGAGGTCTATGCATTTTTCGTGCGCCGGGAGAAAATCGTAAGCGATGGAACTGCGTCCTATCATGGGGAATAAGCTGCTGTGGGCGGCGAAGTAAATACCCAACAAGGCCAGGAAAAACTCTGGCAAGGAAATGAACAAGTAGGAAATAAAGCGCATGAAGTAGTCAAAGCAGCTGTACCTGTAAATCGCGGCGATGATGGCGCAGATAATGGCACTTGTCCAACCCAAGGCCAGGGCGCTTGTGGTTAACAATAGGGTGGAGGCAATGCGTTGTTTAAACAATTGAACCACCGGCATGTGGTAAATCCAAGATTCGCCAAAGTTGAGAGAACATATGCACTTCACCCAATAAAAATATTGTATGTACCACGGCTTGTTGAGGCCGAATTGTTCTTTTAGCGCGTTGATGTAGGAGGGAGAAATGGAAGGGTTGGCCTCCAATTGGCTGACAAAATCACCTGGACTGCAGTGCATGAGGATAAAAGTAAAAAATGTAATGACGGCCAACAATCCTGTTGAGATCAGTAATCTGTAACAAATGTAATGTTTCATGGTTGGCACCAGATCTCTTCTATGTTCCAAAGGATGTTCCCTCTGGGCGGAATTCGTAGGTTCTTCCACTTGTTTTTTATGCCCGTAAAATGATTGGCTGAATAGAGAGGGAGCCAAGGGACCTGCTTATTCATGATTTCTTGGATACGCATCCAGTAGGATTTGCGTATGCTTTGATCCAAGCACTGGGCCTGAAGATTGAGCAGCTGGTCAATCTCGTTTTCCCAGGGGGTTTGTGGATGCGATTGCTTGGGCCACCAATAGTGGAAATTGCCACAACTCCTGAGCGCTTCCATCAAATCATTGGGATCATTTTGACCGAATCGGAAGCCTACAATCGCACTGTCATACGAGTAACTGTGATTAATAATTTCTAGCAGTGCTTTAAAATCTAGGGTAATGACGTTAATTTCGATGCCCAATTCGGCCAAGTTGCTTTTGAGGGTTGAAATAAGCGTGTCGGTGCCGGAGGTGGACCACAAGGTGTTGAAGCGAACGGGTCGTTGCTCCGCATCGATGAGTTGTCCGTTGGCATTCCATGAGAATCCCGCTTGCCGAAGTAATTGTCTCGCCTTATCTGGCTTGTATTCGTAATGTTCCAGATGATCGTTGTACCAAAGTGAGTCGAGTCGATGAATGAAGCTGTGCCAGACTTCTCCTTCGCCCAGGTAGCTCGCTTCAACCATGCCTTGCCGGTTTAATCCGTACAAGATGGCTTGCCTAAATTGGGTGTTTTGGAACCACTTCAATTTGTGGGGTTCAACGAACGCTTGACCGCTTTTACTTTTACCGGGATTTAAATTGAACCAAAAGAACTTAAATGTAATGTCTGGACCGCGATCGTAAACCGTATAATCGTGCTTGTGCGACATTTTTTTTATCCATTGCAGATCGCTGGGGCCGATGGGGGCCGCGTCGGTTTGTCCTGAGCCAAATAAAATGGTTCTTACAGTCGAATTGGAAACGAACTGAGTAATGTACGCATCGATATAGGGCAAACGTTGACCGAGTCGGTCGACCTTCCAATAATACGGGTTGGGCGTTAAAATGAGTCGTTCGCCTGGATGAAAATGATGAATACAAAATGGGCCCATGCCGACAATTTCCTGCGGTGTATTTATGGCAGTTTTCAAATTCCATTGGTTAAGAATGGTCCCTTGGGAGACATAGGGGTACAGTTTGTGTTTGGGTAGAATGAATACGTTGGACAAATCCTCCAGAAAAGCTGCCCAAACAATGGGTGTTTCAAATTCAATGGTCGTATCGTTAATTTTTCTATAAAGGAGCCTTCGGTTTTGATAAATAAATTTGTTGACGGCCGTATTGGGAAATCGCCAATGCTTTTCCCCTTGATCGTCTGTATATTCTGAAAACAATACGTCGAAGGTAAATAATACATCATCGATGGAAAATAGGTGTCCGTCACTCCATTGTAAATTTTGTCGCAAGTGAAATTGGTAAATTCGGTTGTCATGAATGGTGTAGCTCTTGCACAAGCCTGGAACTAATTTTTGTTGTTCGTAATTGTACTCCAGAAGACTCGCAAAGAGTAATTTTTGCGCGTTATTCGATGGGCCGTCTACTTTAACCAACGGATTAAATGTTTTAGGTTCTTGTTCCAAGGAGGTGACGAGAATGCCCCCGTATTGACCGGGTGCTTGTTGCATCCTGTAATAATCTTGAGGGATATCTTTTAAGGGGGCGTGGGATCGTGTAATAGCTTGTGTCCCGTGCGTACAAGAAAATTGGAAAAGCGTGGCAAGGGCACAGGCTAAGAAAAATCCTACAAGCAACTTCACGCTTTTTAGAAAAAACAAAGTTTCTTGATGGGCAAGCTTTTTATTCGAGTAAAAGCGGCGTGTGAAATTTTATGATTGACCAGCCATACCCGGCTTGCTAAAACCTACTTTTTAATTGTTTATGAGTCGGCTTATGAAAAAAGGTGGAACACATGCGTATTTTATTTGGGGTGTTGGCTCACTCTTCTATTTGTATGAATACTTTGTCCGTGTTGTGCCGAGTGTTATGGAGAATGAATTGGAGGGCTTCTTCGGCGCTACGGCATCTCAAGTGGCCACGGCGGTCGGTATGTATTTGATGGCGTACTCGCCGATGCAATTGATTGTGGGTGTCTTATTTGACATTTTCGGTACGCGTAAGTTGTTGGTCCCCGCAAGCTTAATCTTAAGCTTGAGCTGCTTGTTGCCATTAATTCCCAGTGATCACTTATTCTTTTTTGGCCTGGGCCGTTTTTTGATGGGTTTTGCCTCCGCATTTGGATTTGTGGGCGTGATGTACTTGTGCACTGTTTGGTTCCCGGAAAAACGCCTTGCCTTGTTGTCGGGATTAACGACGGCGCTTGGAATGATCGGAGCCATCTTGGCCCAAATATGCTTGTCCTCACTTTATGTGCTCTTGGGTTGGCACGGTACGTGGTTGTTCGTTGTGGTGTTCGGTCTGATTGTAACCTGCCTATTGATGTTTTTTATCCCCAAGCATCCCGATTGGTTGCCTAAGCCCAAAAGTCAACATCTCTGGATGACGTGTAAAACAACCTTAGTCCAAGTGTTTAAAAGTAGGCAAACGTGGCTCATCGGTTTGTTGGCCAGTGCGTTGTTCATGCCTTTAGCGGTATTCGCAGATTTTTGGGCGATTCCTTACTTCGTTAATGTTTCTAACTTTACCCGTGGTGAGGCGGTCCAATTGACGGCTTTCCTGTACTTGGGTTGGACCATTGGCGCCCCCATTGTCGGCAATTTATCCGATCGGTTTAAAACTCGAAAGTTGACGTTGTTGACAAGTGGACTCTTAAGCAGTCTTGTTTTCTTGTGGATTTTATTATTACCGGAAGCGCGCTTTTCAAGCATTGCCTGTTCGTTGTTTTTGTTGGGCTTATGTTCTGGGGGACAAGTGGTTGGTTTTATCGCTTGTGTTGAATTTAATTCGCGCCAGGCCAGTGGAAGCGCAATCGCAGTTATTAACATGATTATCATGTGGTTGTGTGGCATTGTGCAAACTCTGGTCGGTTACTTGATCGATTTGTTTAAGTTGTATTGCGACGTACAAAAAACTTACCAGGTGGCTTTATTGAGTGTCGTTGGCTTTTTAATGTTGGGGACGGTATTGTACTACTATTGGGGCCGCGAGCCGAAACATGAGGATGAGGCTTAAGCGGGGCAGTGACGGGTCTCTGTAACTCAGTCGGATGATCGCTGTGGAGGCGTGAGGGCTGGGGCTAGAAGGATCTTTCGTGTGGAAGGTTTTTCTCAGTCCTCAAAATAGCACCTTCGGCGGATCAATTGACCACAGCGTTTCAAATGGATGCTTACGCATTTTAACCGATCGTTGTTTTAACTAATTTGCTAATTGTCGGCCCATCTGATGCGCGACAAGGCAACGTGGGTTGGCAAAAATTTATAGATCCATGGCTCGTTGTTTCCCAGCTTTGAGATCGTAACTAAGGAGCAGCTGTCAGTTTCAAGTGCTGGCAAGTGTTTTTGTGTGCGACACGTAGCCCAACGAGGGGAATTAAACGAGCATCCGTATTTAATTAGCCTAGATGCGCCAATCTCTTTGCAGTCTTTTTGAAAACGCCTGACCCTTATACTCGTTGAAAGGCGTGTATAAAGTAGGAAATGCGCGATTTTAATTGGTTCCGAGGTACAATTTGGTCGATGAGGCCGTGTTCAAGTAAAAATTCTGCCGTTTGAAATCCCTTGGGCAATTCTTGTTGCGTGGTATCCTTAATGACGCGCGGGCCCGCAAAACCAATGAGAGCGCC
The DNA here is from genome assembly GCA_902495005.1 of uncultured Verrucomicrobiota bacterium. Lineage (GTDB taxonomy): Bacteria > Verrucomicrobiota > Verrucomicrobiia > Opitutales > UBA9783 > CABUVL01. The sequence continues at coordinate 34,455 of CABUVL010000005.1, forward strand.
GGGTTCCGCGATAATTAAGTCACCCAATGAAGCGAAGCTGGCCATGACGCCGGCCATGGTGGGATTGGTCAATACGGAAATGAAGGCGAGATGCTTTTGCGCCAATCTTGCCAAGGCTGCGCTTGTCTTTGCCATCTGCATGAGGCTCAAAATGCCTTCGTACATGCGTGCGCCTCCGGAAGCGGATACGATGATGACGGGACATTTTTTTTCAATGCCTCGTTCGATGCAGCGCGTAATTTTTTCTCCAACGACAGAACCCATGCTGGCGCCCAAGAAGCGGAAGTCCATAACGGCGATGGAAACCCATTGGCCATCCATTTTGCCCATGCCCGTGATGACGGCATCCACGAGCCCCGTCTTTTTCTGATAAGTTTCCAGCTTGTGTGGGTAAGATTCCAGGCCTGTGAAATTCAATGGATCTGTGGAAGTGAGCTGTGTGTCGTAGGCTTCAAACGTATTATCGTCGATCAGCAGGCGAATACGTTCGGGGGCAGATAGTGGGAAATGATACCCGCTTTTGGGAACGACCATCCAGTTTTCCTTCAAAGTCTTGTTGTACACGATTTCACCCGAGATGGGGCACTTTGTCCAAACATCTTTAGGGATGTCATTTTTTCGAACTGTTACAGTAGAATATTTTGGTTTACTAAACAAAGACATTGCATTCCTTTTTTATATTACCCGTGTGCTAACGTAAAAATACTTATCTTACGAGCTCCTTGCTGCCACAGAGCTTCTGCACAGGCGTTGAGCGTTGCACCTGTCGTAAGAACATCGTCTACCAATACGTACTGTTCCGCCGCATTTAAACGTTTTTTCGTAAAGAACACGCCTTTTACATTCACCTTTCTCGCTTCTCGAGTCAAGCTTGTTTGTGAGCGCGTGTAATGTTTTCTGTGTAAAATTTGATGAACCTGGCCGTGGCAATGCCGGGCAAGCGTGTTGGCAATCCACGTGCTTTGATTAAAGCCGCGTTGCCAATAACGGAGGTAATGCAGGGGCACTGGAACAAAGGTGCTTTGGTTGAATGTCTGCAGTTGTGTTTTACATTGTTGGAAAATGAGGTCTAGATTGTGTTGGAGGTACCGGCCGTTATTGTACTTGAGACAGTGGATGAATTTTCTAACGACCTCATTGTAAGGGAACAGGGAAAGCCCAAAATGAAATTTTGGAGATAAGTCCAGGCAATCTTTACAGGTCAGTAGATCGTGAGATTGTGGAAGCATCGGTCGGCCGCAGTATTGACAGCATGCGGGGTGGTCTAATACAACAAAATGTTTTAAGCAGTTTGCACAGAAGAAGCCCTTCGTCCCTTTAGGAATTTTTTGATGGCAATACACGCAGAAGCGTGGGAATAGTGTATCCGATATGAGCCCTAATACTTTTTTTAGCATGTGCTAACGCAAATGTAATTGCAGAGGGATCGCGAGTTTTTCAATGCGTTTGTTTTCCGCTTCCATTTGCACATCCCCTTGCCAACGTCGTAAGTCAATTGCCGTTACGTAAAACATGAGTCCCAAGAATAAGATGACGAAAATCATCTGTACGGAGTTAAGTAATGTGGCGGGTAATGGTCGACGCATCAATTTCTCGATGCATGCGAATAAGATGTGACCTCCATCTAAGACGGGAATGGGCAGTAGGTTTAAAATGGCGAGATTGACGTTCAATAGGACGATGAACCACAATAAACGGCGAAAATCATCAATGGAAAACCTGTGTAGGAGTCGCATGATACCGGGGGCGCCCATTAAATGCTGAACCTTAATGTCCGAGTTTTTATTCAGGAGCCTCGATAGGGTTTCAACGGTAGATTGAAAGGATTGTGCCATGTGTTGCCAGGGGGCCAGGTGAGTGAGCACCATCTTTTGTTGAAAGAAGATTCCCAGACGGTAGGTGTATTGCATGGGGTGAAGTTCCATTCCATCCACTGTGGGCAAAGAGATAAGCCGTGATTGGCGGTCCTGTTCGACTTCGAACATGAGGTTTTTGTCGCGGAAGGAATCCAATGTGGCGTACAAATCTTGTAAGTTATGAACGCTAACGCCGTTGCACGATTTGATGATCGCATCTTCCGCAAACGGTCCGAAAGAACTGCCGTGCGCCAAGAGAATTTTGACGCTTTTGGACGTTTCGTCAAAATAGAATTCCAAGCTGTCTTTCTTCAGTGTAATTTGCAGCCATTCTTTTTGTTGTGGGACTCTTGAAGGCTCACAGCTTAATTGAAGTAGATTGTTGCCGCGTTGAATGCTGAGAGTGACGAGACTGGGCTCTTTATCGTTTAGGTAACTGCGTAAGCCCAAAAATGAATGGAGCGCTTGCCCGTCGATGGCCTTAAGGATGTCACCGGCCTGCAAGCCAATTTTTTCGGCAGATGATCCCACTTCGACCTGTTGCACCACCAGTGATTGTTGTGGGGCCATGATGCCACTAAAACGAATGAAATCTTTAGTTAGTGGGTTCGTTTGAATTTTGAGCGGGTGTAGAATTGCGGTGTGAATTTGCTGATTTCTTTCGAACGTAACTTTTGCTTGCGCCCGTCCTTGTTCATCACGATGTGTGCCAAGGATGATGTATTTTTCTATGTCCGAAAAGTTGTTAATTTTTTGATCGTCAATGCTAATAATCTTGTCGCCAATTTGCAAGCCTGCCTGAAGGGCGGGGCTGGGTAAAGTTTGTCCATTTTCCGTCCATTGGGGGATGATGTAACCAATTTCGTTGCTTTTATCTTGTTCGGGGACAGATAAGCCTACCATCCAAAGAATGGTGGCGATAATGAAAGCGAATAAGAGGTTGAACATGGCCCCCATGATGGCCACGAGAAATTTATCCGTAAAGCTGAGCCTTTGAGTCGGAGTCGTTTGGGTTCCTTCCAGGATGGGCGTTTCTCCCATTTGTGGCAATGCAACGTAGCCCCCCAGAGGAAACAGCGAGATGCAATATTCTGTTTCACCGCGTTTCCAGGAAAAGAGCTTGGGCCCGAAGCCGATTGAAAATTTTGGCACGTACAGTTTGCGTTTTTTTGCGATAAGGAAGTGGCCGAGCTCGTGGACGAAAATAGATCCGCCAAAAAATGCGAGCATCCAAAATATGGCCCATAGGTTTAAGAATATTGACATAGCTTACCTTGCAATGGAAGCACGAATAAAAGATTTTGCAATTAAATTATTAGCATGAATGTATAAAAATACTTGCAAATAAACGTTGAGTGTTTTTAGTGAGTTTAGTTTCATAATTGTACGAAGACTTATGCAAATTTTTGTTCCAAAAGAAATTCAAGAAGAAACGCGTGTTGCGATTACACCTGATACGGTTAAGAAGTTTAATTCATTGGGAATTCAGGTTAATGTTGAGTCTGGAATTGGGCAGTTGAGCTTGTCTACGGATGAAGCGTACAGAGAGGCCGGTGCGAATATTGTTGCAGGCGATCAATGCACCCGTCAATTGCAGGAGGCGGATTGTGTCCTACACGTATTGCCCCTCGCTTGTGAACAATTATTAAACATGAAAGAAGGGGCCTGGCACGTTAGCTTTTTTGATGCTTTTAGGTACCCGCAATTGGTGGAATGTTTTCAACAACGTAAGTTAAATGTGGTGAGCTTGGAGCGTATTCCTCGGATCTCGTTAGCACAAAAGATGGACGCCTTGAGTTCACAGTCGAGTTTGGCCGGCTATGTGGGTGTCCTTCAGGGAATTCAACATCTGGCTTACGTTTTGCCAATGATGGTGACCCCCGCTGGAACTTTGCAATCAGCCCGTGTTTTTGTCATTGGCGCGGGTGTCGCGGGCTTGCAGGCAATTGCGACCGCCAGACGTTTGGGCGCGCGTGTGGAGGCATTTGACACGCGTCCCGAGGTGGAAGAACAGGTCAATTCTTTGGGAGCAAAGTTCGTAAAGATCAACTTGGGGGCAACGGGAAGTACGGCCCAAGGGTACGCAAAGGCTTTGACGGAAGAGCAATTGGCGCTACAACGTCAGCTGATGGCCAAGACCTGTGCGAAGTCTGACATCGTTATTACGACAGCCAAGGTGTTCGGCCGTAAGGCGCCTCTTATCATTAATAATGAAATCATTCGTCAAATGCGTCCGGGCAGTGTGATAGTCGATTTGGCGGTTGAAGCGGGAGGCAATACGGAAGGCTTGATCCCAGGTAAGAATTTTGTCTCCGATGGTGGAGTATGGATCTTGGGCGAAGGTTATTGGGAACGTAAGGTGGCACGCTCATCCAGTCAAATGTTGTCGTCGAACCTTTACGCTTTCATTGAGCATTTTTGGTCAAAAGAATTGAATGCTTTGCAATGTGATTTAGAATCGAGTATCTTGAAAAGTTGTCTGTACGCCCAAGCGGGTACGGTGCGATTTTAACTTTCATGGATGATTGCCAAGCAAATTTGTTTGAGCCCACGTACGAGGGGGTGCGTAAGCCGTTGGCGGAACGAATGCGGCCCAGCTGCTTGCAAGATATCATAGGCCAGCCTCATTTGACGTCCAACGAAAGCTCATTCAATCGTTGGTTGCTCAATGGGGGACAAGGAAATGTTTTGCTTTACGGGCCTCCTGGCTGTGGGAAAACGAGCTTGGCGCAGGTGATGGCACAAAAATTAAATAAGTCATTACTCACCTTAAATGCAGTTTTGTCCAATGTCGGGGAGCTGAGAGAAAATTTAAAGCGCGTTGAGCGAAGCCATGGAAGTTCCATTCTGTTTATCGATGAAATCCATCGTTTTAACCGTTCCCAACAAGACGCTTTATTGCCGTTTTGTGAGACGGGGCGCGTGCAATTAATCGGAGCCACCACCCGCAATCCGGCATTTTACCTTATTCCGCCCTTGTTGAGCAGGAGCTACTTGTTCGAATTGAAGGCTCTGACGGCCGACGATGTCGCGACGGTTTTAATGCTGGCCTTAAAAGACCTCGATAAGGGGTTGGGCGCTTTAAATATTACGGCAGAACAAAGTGCGATTGCGTGCATTGCGAATGCGACCAATGGCGATTTACGGCGTGCCCTGAATTTATTGGAATACCTGTGCCTAAGTCTACCTGTGGGAAGCTCCATGGGCGTCGATTGGGTAAAGAACGAATTGGGACATTGGAGGGAATCGTACAATGCCCGCGAGTCGGATCATTACGATTGCATTTCGGCGTTTATTAAGAGTGTACGTGGAAGTGATCCAGATGCGGCCTTGTATTGGTTGGCCCGTATGATACAGGGCGGCGAGGATCCCCTGTACATTGCGCGGAGACTCATCATCTTGGCGTCGGAGGATGTGGGATTGGCGGATTCGCGAGGTCTCAATTTGGCGACGGCGGCTTACGCGGCGTGTGAGCACATTGGCCTCCCAGAATGTGCGTTAAATTTGTCGCACGTGACTGTGTTTTTGGCCTTGGCTCCTAAAAGTAACAGCACGTATTTGGCTTGGAATGCGGCCCGTGATTTTGTGGATCATGGCAATTTACAGGAGGTACCCGATTATTTGAAAGGAAAAGCCTTGCACGCCGAAGAGCCCTATCTTTACGCGCATGATTACAAAGTGAATGTCACGGGGCAGGCGTATTGGGATGAATCCAAGCAGTTTTATCACTTGAAGCCCATTGGCGCTGAGCAGAATTTTTTATCCTTGTACACGTATCGGCAAAACTTGAAGAAGCATTTAAGAGAACAGAGGCCTTCGACGGATGGGGATGAGCACCCTGTGAAGGACGAATGAGGCTTTTTATTGGAGTCGGTGCCTCGTTTGTAACCGTGTGTGCTTTGGAAATAAAGTAAAATTTGAGGCCCAGCTGAGCCTTTTTTGCTAGATCGATGAGGAATCAGTTCGCACCATAAGGTTGTTGGCTTTTTCAACCCCTATGCGTGTGGGCAAGCCGTGTCCGGGATAGACACGCGTATGATCGGGTAATTTATACAAGGTATGTTGAATGGAGTCCTTGAGTTGATTTATATTAGCTCCGGGGAGATCCGTTCGGCCAATGGTCTTGTAAAATAAGCTGTCCCCCACAAAAACACATTGCATGGATTCAATGTACAGAGCAATTTGACCGGCGGTATGCCCAGGCGTGTGCAGCGTTTGAATGTGCAGTGATCCACAATCGACGAAATCTTTGACGTACGTGTCGGGTGTAAATGTTTCAACAAGAGGAAACAGGCTAACTTGATTGGACCACCACATCGCATCCGATGGATGTGCGTAAATGTGAGCATTTAATTCGCGTTGAAACTTGGCGGCATCGCTGATATGATCCCAGTGCCCGTGAGTTAAAAAAAGATGGATGTCTCGCTTGGCAACTTGATCTTTTAAGCCTTCAAAACTGCCGGGGGCCGCGTCAATGATGACACTTATATTTTCTTCGATGGAAGTTAAAACGTACACGCACGTTTTGTAAGGTCCAAACACATGACAATCCAGGGAGAACATTTTACAAGCTCGTTTTAAAATCAAATTGGTATTTTGTAAAATCGTCGAAATCGTCAGAGTCGTTACGACGTAAAACTTGAAATTCAACGAGATGACGTACAATTTGTCCGACATCTTTGCATTGATAGAGACCCCAGGATTGCAGGACATCGAGGGCCATGCAACCAAAGGATTCCTGGGCAAAATCTTTAAATCCTTGAAGAAGATCTTTGGCGGAAATGTGTTGCGTCGGACTTACCTGCAAACGTTTTCCGGTAAAGCCCAGTGCATTGTAAACAAAGAGGTAGGCGCCGCGCTTGTAAGTGGGATATTTACTCCTTATGTTATCAATGACCGAAAGCAATTGAGGATTTTGCATATTACCCTAACTAACTTATTTATAATGCTTAAGGCAAGATTAATTGCATTAAATGGTCACCGGTGTGAAGACGTTAGCGTCTGCCTGTAAGCCGAAGGTCATAGCGTCGTCCCACTTACCATAATTGACTGCTAATCAAAAGATTTATGAATAAAAAGCTTGCGTTATGCTTGAGGGACGGTATCATAAGTACATGGACATTAACGGCTCAACGGCTCAACGGCTCAACGGCTATAATAAGGCATAATGCCCTTTTAGGCTCTCTTTTATTTTATTTGTTTGGATGGATTTCCAGCTACGCTTATACGCCTCCGTTTAAGTATAACACATTTTCCTTACTTAATACAACCTACATTCGTGATGGCACTACGTGGCGAGACTCCTTTTATTCAGCTTTAGGAAGTTGGGAGAAGTGCTTTCAAAGTTATCGACCCGGTTTTATGCTTGATTCTGATGGCACTTTATATGCCGTGTACTCAGATTGGGCAGGTGGTTTTGGAGGTAAAACTTATTATGTTATGAAACGAGGAGTCCCTAAGGAAGTCGGTGGTTATAATAGTAGCACTGATGTTTGCTCGGGTTTTTATTTTGATGTCGATGAACTGCTAGGTTGTAAGGGTACTTGGACTACTGAAGTGAATTTTCGGAATGACACCGAGAAACAAAATTTTCAAAATTGCGCCTGGTTGACTTTAACGCCGCAGATTGCTCAACCTAGTGGTTCATCCTCTTATATACACACTATGATTTATATTTTGCCTCGCTGTTATTGGGATGCATCTAGTAGCGAAACCAAGGGACGTTTCTTATGGTGCAGAATTAATAAAAGTAATATGACCATTCAATGGTCGGAAAGTTTTACTGAAGAGAAATATGGAAATGCAATGTCTTTCGGTGGCTTTCCAAAAATTGGGACAGTGAACAGTAGGCCTTCTCATTTAGCTTATTTGAATGGAAATCAACTCGATTGGTATTGGATAAATATGCAAGGCAATTACAATATGTTGTGTAGAGGACGGATTAACGTTGCGGCGAGTCAGACAGCCTTTGTTGAAAGTTTTAAGACCTTACATGGTCAGGATGAAAACTGTTCTTTGGAGAAAGTAATGAAGGTTGATGGCCAAGTTTACCTTCTCGTAATTAGCTTAATTTGGGGTACAGATCGACAGTTGTTTATCTATAAAATAAATTCAGCAGGAAGTTTTGAATCTTCTTTTGGTAGTGAGTATTTCCTCGACTGTAGCCAAAAAAGAGAATTCGGAAGTGGATGCCCTTTACAGGTAGGTGCATCATCTATTTACCATGCGGATATGAATATAGTTGATGGGATTTATTTGGTGATGAAATTCGAATATGGTGATGACATTAATCTTTATCACCTTGGGACTTCTAAGTCTTATTGGAATGCCAATTACTTATCATGGAGTATAAATAGATTGGTATTACTTATAAGTTCAAATGATGGTACAAATAGTGACAATTGGTATGTACACCCTGAAAATATCATTTATGTAACAAATGAAATTGTATGTTCAGACGCATTGTGTAAAAATACACACAAGTTTGTAGTTTACAAAGATTACATTATCTACGCGTACTGTTATCCCGGTAAATCTAAACAACTTATTTTGGGAGCGGCGAGGTATTATATCGATAAAGATAAGCATCTTCATTTGATGACAAAGACGGAATTTCGAGACAAGGATGGCAACAGCTTTGGAACATTGACGAATTGTGATAGACTCGTTTTTATGGATATTAAGAATGGTCACTTGTGGCTTGCGTGGATGGCAAGCTATCTGGAAGTGTATTATATGTACGTCAACGCCCAAGATGTTATCGACGCAAGTGTGTAAAGGAAATGCCCGGCATTGAAATCTAGGCTGCATATTGGGCATCTTCTGCAGTAGAGGGAGATGTAAAAGATCATTATATTTTCGGTATATAAGGTGCTGTAAGTGAGTGAATTTAGGTTGTACTCCTAGCGAATCATGATCTGGTAAAAATTCGGCGGCCCATTTGTTGTGGATTTTCTCAGATGTCATGAACCAAAAATATAATCAAATGCGAAGGCCCATGGATGTAAAACTTTAAATCATAATGCAAGATTGGGAAATTGCTCTTGTTGAATATCTTGTTCATCAATTGATTGATGAGCTAATAAGTGGGTATGAGTGGAGCTTGGAAACACAGTCACGCCTAGTTGGGAGAGGTGATGAAAACGTAGCTCTCTTTTGGTTATCAATGAATCTTTTGCATTTTCTGTTGTTAAGGAATTGAGCAATGTGGAAAATGTTTTCGCACTTCTGCCTTCATTATTGAAAGACATGTCAACAATAGACGACGGTATGACCAGGGTCAGGGTTATACCGTCGTTTTAGTGAATAAGAATGCTATTGGTTGATAAAATATTCTTTCTTTGTGTAATAAGTGTCGGCCCGTTCAACACAGGTTTGCAGATCGTAAGATGGGAGATTTACTTGAAAAAATGAGTCCAACTCAGCCTTTTCTTTTCCATCTTTACCTAAATAAAGGTTGACTGCATAGCTGCCGAAGTGTTGGGAGGAAACAAATGGAATCAGGCCTCCACTGCTTTTAATAGCCTTTATCAAATATTTTGTGGCTTTAAGTGAGTGATAACGCATTTTTGTTTCCTTGAAGAACTTGCTTTGTCGGTGTGCATAAAAATATTCTTCTTGTGCTTGAGTTAAGAGCTGATTGATACGTCCGGAAAGTTTACTGTCGTTCAGTAATTGTTGAAAAGTGGAACGCTCTCTATTTAATTGCTTAAGGTAGGCCTCCTTATTCTCCACGACATATTGCCCCTTGTTAACGTCACTGATAAAGTTATCAATCGTGTTTATGTTCAATGCGTAATATTTTCGCAAGAGGTCGACCGTATCTTCAAAGGCCCAATGGGTTAATGTTTCATAACCGTAATCGCAATTACAAATTAACTTGGCGATGTTGATGTAAGCTTTGTCAAAAAACGTGGCAACGCCATTGACGATAATTTTTGCAATCTTCAGAAAGACAATTTTGCTTGGATCTTTTTCAATGTTGTGCCCGAGAGGTAAGTTGGTGACAATGTCCATAACGCTGCTGTACCCGAGCATATTGTTTACGCCGATGACATTTTCATACACTTCCCGCGTGTACGTATTTCCCCACGCCCGTGTGGGTGAAAAAAAGATACCGTAGGTCAAGTTGAAGATTTTGTTGTCAAAATTTGGACCGTACAAGTATTCGCCGATTTGAGTCGTTATGTCGGCAATTGTTATTTGGGCTATGCCGCCGCCTTGGCTGTGTCCCGTGCAATACACTTGAAAGGTACACTTGCGTGCATTATCAACAAAGTCTTTCAATGCTTGGCCGCTTAAAGCTTGCACTCCTTTAGACTGCTCGGAAAGAATTTTGAAAGAATCTTGCTTTAATTCTTTGATGAGTAATTTTTGTATTTTTCTGTGGAGAGAGGGGCGAAAAGATAAAAATTTATTACAATACCCCTGATGAAAACAAAGCGCTTCCTTGCCTTCAGATAAAAATTTATTGGGGATGCCAAGCTCGCTGGCTTGAATGCTCTTGTGGGCGCCATCAAAGTTACTGAACCAACTGGCACCGGCATTGCCTTGCAAGGGTTGAAATTTTTCACCTTGTGAACCTCGTAATGTGACAAAAATGTCAATGTGCTTCCAACCATTGGCTTCGGGGGTTATTTTATAAGCTAAAAAGCCAGGGTAATCAATTTCAGTGTTTTTCCCTGCCCCTTGTTGTCCTACGAAGGGGGACATTGATATAATCCCCGTGTTCTTTAACCATTCTGTTTCCGGAGAAGTCCTTCCGTCGATATCCCCGAGCTCGTTGTACGTGTATTGTCCTGCACTGGTCCGTTTTGTATTGGCGTAAGCGTTGGCATTTAAATAGGCCAAAACAAAACATTTATCCGCTGTTAATTCAGAATTTACAATGCGTTTTCCCGTTTCTTGACGGATCAGCGGCTTTGTTGATGTTAACGCCGATTTCTGCAGAATGAATGCAGACGTCCCATCTAGGCTTTCATTAAACGACGCGTTTTCTACTTTGGTGGGCTGATCGGCAAATAATTTGTCAGGGGTGTCGTCGAAAAATACGTCTTGAGCGTCCCATGGGGTTTCAGTTGCCAGTATTGTCTCATTTGGGAAGGCAAGGTTTATGAGCACAAGGGCGGTACTTAATTTTGTCAGCTTTTTATGAAATACTTTCATCATTGATCACGATCGTTTAAGAATAACAAATATATGAGCATAATTCATGCCAACTGATGGAAGTGAAAAAATGTTTAAGCTTTACATCGAATCTTGATCCGTGCAATGCTAGCCAAGACGATGCATACGACAGATTATTTGCTTATAGATGGCACAAATTTAGCTTTTCGTTGTTTTTATGGCGTCAAGCAATTATCCAGTGACGACGTTCCGATAAACGCAATTTATGGTTTTGTAAATGCGCTGTGGGCCTTGGAGAAATTAGTAAAATTTAAGGACTGGTGGGTGTTTTTTGACTGCAGCCGGTCGGCTCGTAGAACGCAAATTTTCCCCTTGTACAAGGCCAATCGCGCTGAAACGCCTGCATTGTTTAAACCGCAGTTACCTTACATTAAGCAGATCGTGAGCTGCTTGGGGGGACATTGTGTGGAAAAAATGGGAGTGGAAGCCGATGATTTATTGGGGGCATTGGCGAAAAAAATTGTATCTTGCCAGTCGAACGCAATCATCGTCAGTGCGGACAAGGATCTCATGCAATGTGTGAACGTAAACGTGAGCCAATTAATCCCAGCACAGCAATCGTGGCAACTGTTGGATGTGAAAGGGGTCCATGCCAAACTGGGCCTTTGGCCGAACCAAGTGGTCGAATATTTGGCACTTATGGGCGACACGGTTGATAATTTTGAGGGGCTTCACGGGGTTGGGCCTAAAACCGCCGCTCGTTGGTTGCAGACCTATCAGTCCATCGAAGGCATATGGGCCCATCGAGAGGTAATTCAGCCGGTGAGATTTCGGACCATTTTGGAGCAGAATCAGGCGCTTATTTCACGAAATTTACAATTGGCACAATTGGATTGTTCTGAAGAACTTGTGGCTGAGTACGATCTTTCTTCGCGTGTTATGACAGATTTTGACGCATTGGCCGACATCTTTCAATCATTACATTTGAATAGCCTTATAAAGCGAATGCAGGGAAGACAGACGTCTGTGGAGGCACAAGGTGAGTTCTCTTTTGATTAAATGCGCTCGTTCATTGGAAGTTGATCGATTTTGCGCCTTGAATTTAGCGGTTTCTGCCCTTTATTTATATGGGGGGTGCAAACGGATCTTTCTGCCCACCTTATGAGGCATGTGTTGTTATCTTGGGCAAAATAGTTTGTACCCTTAAAAATAATTATTCCGAATATGGAGCGGGTGAGTTACTCGCTGGTTAGATTGTACTTATATGTACAGTCGTGTGCCTCGTGTGTCTGGTGAAATTAAACGACTGTATATTAAGACATTATATGGTTTTGCAGGAGCCCGAGATTTTCATACCTTGGAAGCACAGAATGGAAGTTCAATTGAGTGAAAAAATATCGGTTACGTTGATTTAAATGTATTTTGTCCATTCTAAGACTTGGAAATAATGCCTTGATCGATACAAAATTGTAATATTTCGCGGGCGACGGGCCCACAAACGTGACTTCCCCAAAAGTTTTCTGTCAGGTCTTTTTGTTCGATCATGATGCAGAAAGCGATTTTGGGTGCTTGTACAGGTGCAAAGCCGATGAGCCATCCGATGTGAGCGTACGTGTGGGTGCCGGCAATTTTAACCTGTGAGGTCCCCGTTTTTACGGCCGACTTTAAGCCCTGAATGTACGCAAACCTTGAGGTCCCCGCTTCAACCGAACTTTCCATGCCTTTCAACAGCAATTGCCAATTTTTTTCTGGCATTAACGGCTTCGTCTTTGTTGGAGGGATAGGGGCGTCAAGGCATACATGCGGTGTTAAATTTTTTTGATTTTTTGCCAACGATGCGGCCACGCAAGCCATTTGTAAGGGTGTGATACGTAAAAATCCTTGTCCGATAGAAAAATTAGCCGTGTCGCCGTCTGTCCAAGACTCGTAAAGATGATTTTTTTTCCAAGTTTCGGAGGGCACCAGCGTGTTGCTTGTCTCGTAGGGTAAGTCGATCTTTGTGGGGCTATTTAAACCAAATTCGCAGGCCTCTTGATAAATACGTGTGGGGCCACAGGCAAGTGCGAAGTGGTAGATAAAAGGGTTACAGCTGGTTTGAATGGCGCGGGTTACGTCGAGAAGACCGTGGCCTTGCCGGTTGTGACAGTGGAATGTTCTGTTCCCAATGAGGTAAGACCCTTCGCAGGTGAATTGACTGTGTTCATTGACAACCCCTGACTTCATTAAAGCGGACAGGGAAATTAATTTGAACGTGGATCCTGGCGGGTAGAGTCCTTGAATGGCTCGGTTTAACCAAGCACCCTGTTCGGTGATTTCCTGAAAAGTCTTGCGTGAAATACTCGGTGTGAGTTGATTGAGGTCGAAGTCGGGTTTGCTGACGAGCGATAAGACGTCGCCGCTATTGACGTCCAATACAATGACGGAGCCTTGGCGATCTTTCAGAGCCTGTTCGCAAACTTGTTGTAAGTGAATGTCGAGTGTAAGATGGATGTCATCCCCGTCTTTACTGGGGAGGGATATCAAGCAGTCTTGCTCTTGTCCCGAAGGGCTTACGCGCCAGATGTCGCCGCCGTTTAATCCGCTGAGTTGATCGTCGTAGTAGGCTTCGACGCCTGTTTTGCCCTTTTGCTTGGGTAAAAAGAAGGTCCGTAGGTCTTCTCCGGGCAAGTTGTCGTGCGTTAATTGAGGGGTACGTGTGACGTAACCGATGACGTGGCAGGCGCTTCGTCCATAGGGATAATGGCGGATTTTTTCAACACCTACTTGGAAAGGGCCGTCCACCGGCAAAGTTTCGAGTAAGCTGGCGTACGCTTGTTTTGTCAGGTGCTTCGAAATGGCAAGTGGGAGTAATGCATTTTGTTGATAATGTGTATAAATTGTTTTTTTTGAAATGTTGAATGGTATGGGGCCAACTTTTTTGGAATACGGCAGTAAAGCGTCGTGCACAAGGGCCCAGAGTTGTTCAGCTAGGGCACTGGAATCTTTGTTGGTCTTACTAAAATTTGCGAGACGCGTTCGAAAGTAATTGAGGTCTACGTACAGACAGTACGAATCCTTATTATCCGCCAAGACATTCCCGAATCGATCGTAAATACGGCCTCGTTGTCCGGGGTATAAAATTCGACGCAGGCACTGCCTTTGATTGAGCTTGTCGTAGAGGTTATAGCAAAAGTATTGTCGCCACAACACGGCCAATGCGAGAAGTCCAAAGGCAACAACGACGACAAATCGTAAAAAATTCAAACGACCTATATTGGAACGCGATTTATCAAAGCAGATCATTTAGACTGTAAGCATGTATCTACTTGATTATTAATCCAACGTTGAATTGTAAAGTCGATAGTGTCTTTAATCACTTCGCACATTGTAAAGGAGGACGGTATGTCTGGAAAAAATGCATCGCCCTGAATCGTCTGTTTTACAACGGTGAGTAATAATTCTGAACACTTGGGCAATAGTGCCTTGTAAATGCTGGCACCTCCGCAGACCCAAACCGTGTCGTTTATTCCTTCCAATGCTGACAGATCGTGGATGACAATGACGTTGTCGGTCACGGCTAATGCTTGATGTGTAAGGACATAATTCGTACGCTTGGGTAATGCCTTGCATCCCAGTGATTCGAAGGTCTTACGTCCCATGAGAATGGACTGATGAAGGGTTGTTTGCCTAAACCAATTCAATTCTTCCGGCAGATGCCATGGAATTTGATTGTTGCAGCCAATGACACGATTGTACGCCATGGCCGCGATTGCTTTAAATGTGACTGGCATAATTTAAACCGCGATGGGCGCCTTAATGCTGGGGTAGGGGTCATAGTTGTTAAGTTGGATGGAGTCGTATGTAAAGTCGTCAATCGATTGAATCTTTGGATCAAGTGTGAGTGTTGGCAAAGTCTTAGGTGTGCGTGACAATTGCTCTTTCACTTGTTCGACGTGATTGAGGTAAATGTGCGCATCGCCCAAGGTGTGAACAAATTTGCCCGGCTTGAGATGACAGACTTGCGCAATCATGTACGTGAGCAAGGCGTAAGATGCGATGTTGAATGGTACCCCGAGAAATAAATCAGCACTGCGTTGGTACAATTGACAACTTAATTGACCCGAGGTACTGACGTAAAATTGAAAAAATGCGTGACAGGGCGGTAATGCCATGTGCGGCAGATCGCCGACGTTCCAGGCAGAGACAATGTGCCGTCGGCCGAATGGATCTTTTTTGATACTTTCGATCACCGACTTGATTTGATCAACGTGCGTACCATTTGAACAAGCCCAATGACGCCATTGGGCTCCATACACGGGACCCAAATTGCCTTCTTTATCGGCCCATTCGTTCCAAATTCGAACGCCGTTGTTTTGTAAAAAATGAACATTTGTGTCTCCTCTTAAAAACCACAATAGTTCGTAGACGATGGACTTAAAATGTACCGACTTGGTGGTCAATAGCGGAAAACTCTTAGAGATGTCAATGTGCATTTGTGCGCCGAAAAAACTGATGGTGCCAACGCCTGTCCGATCTTTACGTTGTTCACCGTTATCCAGGACAAATTTTAGGAGGTCTAAGTATTGTTGCATGTATTTTATTTTTGGTAGAAAGCGTCGATTGACAAGTTTAATTTATGCCCGTTTAGAAAGAGGTTAATAAAAACTGAAAATGATGGGTGTAAATTCCACCCGTAAGGTCGCTGGGTTAATTCTTAAAATTTCATGAAAATAAAACCGAGATTTGAGAACGAATGGGCATTTTTGGAGATAATGACCATCTCGTAATGCCTAGAATAGCTCTTTAGGCATTACATTCTCACGCTTTGTCATCCTTGCCTCTTACCCAACTTTAAGTAACAAGCGTTGTGCCATACGCCGGGCACAATAAGCTCTTATTGACTTTGCGTTAGCTGTTGATTTTTATAAACTTGTGCCTTGCGATCAGCTAATGGTGTGTGTGGAATTTCATGGCTTGTAGATTCCAATGCAATCCCTCTCAAGGAAGCTTGTTCGGGTAAGGAAAGTTTTTGCCCATCAAAACTCCCTACGGATGAATTGAAATTTACCCCTTGCTGTCCAATGGGATTTTGAATGTTCGTAACAGAAGAATGAATGCCTATTGACATAGTATTATTGAAATGTTAATTCAATAGGGAGTCAATGCAATACTGCTTTGAAAATTGATTGATACCATTAATTTGTCTCTAAAATGAATAGATTTTTCGCTTCATTTCAAAATTTACCATTGTAAGTTACGGTTACGTCTACAGAATTGCGCTTTTGTGATATTTAAGTGCTTGGGAGTCAAATTACTCACCTTATCCAATCATGGCCTCTGAATCATAAAAACAAAGGCCATTATTTTTCATATTATTTCAATTACTTGTTACCAAGGGACAATTATCTTTAATAAATTAAGCAACAGGAATTTTCAGATTTTCGAGGACACACATCACTAGCTTCTTCTGTTATTATTCCAGAACTTGTGACTGCAGATATAAGTTCCCGCATTGCTTTTTCTATGGATTCTTGAGTTAAAATTTCGAATAAATATGCTGAATGTTTGCCCGCACACGCTAATCGATTTATCGTCTCAGACACACATGCCATTTGTTTTGCTGCATTTGAACTTTTCCCTATTTTTTCTTGAAGCCTTTGATATTCTATTAAGGCAATAACCCTTGTAAGTCCGTAATGGGCGAGATCGTGTACAAAATTACGTTTTATGTACGCACAAATGTAATTTTCTGTTTTCTTTTGCAGTTCTTCAGAGCGTAAATTTTCTGGGATCCCTTCCATTACACATGCTACTAAAGAATCTATTGGATTTGATGCTTTTTCTAAAAAAGTATTATTTCCATCTATCAATTGTATGGAAATGTGGAACATCGTTAATTCAAAGTACATTGATTGTACGTAGCTGGTGACTGCCTGTGCTCTTTCATTTAGAGGAAGATCTGCATTGTTCAATGTGGCATAAAGTGCATCTGTTTCAAAAAAACTAGAGTAAAGTTCGTCATTATCGCCTTTCGAGAAAATTTCATGTGCGACCCCGTGACCGCTTTCATGCGCCATACCAACCATTAGGTCAGCGAAAGTTGGGCGCACTAAACAAAATTTTTGCTCGTTGTAAGAATAATGCCCACCGTGTAAGTCGTCTATTTTCAACTCATCTTTATATTTTTTTTATCTTCCGAATTTTTGGGAGCCAAATGTATACTATTTGAATCTAAAGAAGTCTTTACAACTTGAGCCGCAAAATTTCGTATTTTTCCATTTTTCATGATCAGCATTTTTTCTGTCATATTATGCCAAGCTTGTAATATTTCTTCGTTAGAAATGGCAGCTGTTCCTGTTGAACAGCTTTCTCCAGTCGCTGCGTTTGATAGTGACTCGTATGACTCATATAACCATTGTTTCTTTTGACAAATTTGATCAAAATAGGTTTTATAAGGACCGATAATTTCTTTTACCTGGCCTAATTCCAAGTTAAGTTGTCGTGCAGGATCCAATTCACGCGATCCATTCAGTACTAACTTTGCTGGTTGTTGTATCAGGGAGAGATTATTTCCTGCCTCTCCCATTCCCTCATTTCGCGAGAGTCAATTGCTTTATACGGCAAAGGGTCTGTGCTTCGTTTTCTTGAACCTTTTGCTTAGTTTCTGCAGAAAACCCATAGTTTTTCCCATCCGCCATACTTTCGCAAAAGCTGAATAGAAATGCAATACTCCCTGAGAAATACTTTTTAATAATATTTGTTTTAGTAAGCATGAATAGTCATATAAAGAGTTTTTTATCTATGGCAATAAAAAATTTTATTTTTGACGATTGCTTTTGATTTTTATTTATCAAATAAATAGGAAATCGTTCCTTGGGGTCTCGTTATTATTTATAATTAATTGGCTAATGTGATGGGGTAAAAAGGAAATCGTATATTTTTATTTATAAAAATTCACTTTTTTCTTGTGAATTAAGTGCCTGCCCACGCAGGCGTTCGTGGCTTTTTTACTTTGATGTGCTTGGAATTAGCTTGGGAGATATCAAAAATACATATGTATTTGCTGCATTAAGTATGGTAGAATTTGCGTATAGGTTACTTATTTTGTACCTGTGACAAGACAAAGTCAGTTAAAAGTACTGATACATGGCTTACTTATTTTTCTGGAAGTAAAATAAGCAAATTGTTGACGGTTGTTAGGACTACCTGACAGTCCATAAATTTTTCATTGACAAACCCGAGTGATTTTTATCTTATAAGCACGTTGAGTGGTGGTTGTAGCTCAATTGGCTAGAGCACTGGATTGTGGTTCCAGGGGTTACCGGTTCGAGACCGGTCTACCACCCCAATTTATTCCTCATAATTGTTTAAGCCACTGGCATAGTGGGGAGGCCGTAGTTGATTAAAATAAATAGCGAAATTGCGGGGTGGATGTCGAAGGTTGTAAGGTTCGCTGCTTAGCTTGTCCTATTTTGATGTCTAACGACTTCAAGCTTCAAGGGATCCGTAGTTGATTAATTGCAAAAGAGCTTAATGCCATTGGATGCGAAGAGAATGTCTGCCTCTATAACGGGTGCCAAAGCGTGGGCAAGTGTAAGATTTTAGACGTTTAATGATTTCTTCAATTAAAATGTAAATCCGTTGGCCCGTCATCATGTGGTCCCATGATCTTAGTTGCTGTGTTGGCACTTTTATAAAAATTCAGTTTTGTTGCGTATGCTTCGCTTAATGGGATATACATTTTGCGATTTGTTCCCCATTTTTTTACTAAGAGCTTACGTGATGATGGAAAATGCCTTGAAGGGCAATTGCTTGTGCCTATTCACTTGTAGCACGCGCGATTGTTCAATCAGGCCACGACTGCAGGAATGTGTTACGGTAAAATATTTTTGGCCGATCGATAAGGGTGTTTTTATTTAGTTTGTTTTTTATCAACAAAATAATGTATTGGTGTTGAGCCGGAGCCATAAAGGATTTGACCATGACGCAGCCAGTAACGAGGTGTTTGGCGTAATTAAAATGACGTTTTTACGTGTTCCTAAAATATGAGAGCGCCTTAAGCAAATACGTAGATGCCCAAAAGTGCGAAGATGATGAGTGCGATGTTGTAGTGCAAAAATGTTGGGATGCAGGTGTCGAAAATATGGTCGTGTTGTCCATTTGCATTGAGTCCTGCACTTGGACCGAGTGTTGTGTCCGAAGCTGGAGATCCGGCGTCGCCTAGCGCTGCCGCTGCCGCGAGAAGAAGCGTTATTTGCCGCGTGTTAAAGCCCATATGAACGCATATGGGAATGAAAAGCACGGCCAGAATGGGGATGGTTCCGAAAGAGGTCCCTATCCCGATGGTTATAAATAGCCCAATGAGAAGTATGATGAATGAAATGAGAAAAATATTTGACGGTAAGAGGGGAATGAGCGTGTTGACGAAGGTTTCAATGGCGCCAGTTTTCTTTAATACGGCTGCAAATCCGGCGGCCACAAGCATGATAAAGGCGATGTATCCCATCAAGTAGATCCCTTCGTTCATCATGTGGTCCATTTTGTCTTTTGAAATAACCCCGAATGAAAACATGATGCCCAATCCAAGCAATGCCCCCAAGGGTAAAGATTGGGTAAGGATTTGAACGATAAAAGTTGATATGATTGCCAAAAGAACGAAGCAGTGTTTGGACGTAAAATTTGAAGATTCGGGGGCGGCGCATGTGATGGCTTTGTCGTTGTAGGACCTGGGCTTCCGATAGCTGATTAAAACGGCCGTAAGGAGTCCTGCCAACATGCCGAATCCAAGTATGAGCGTCGACTTCCAAATCTGTCCTTTAGCGATGTCGAGCCCATTTTGAACCATGTTGTCTGTAATCAGATTTTGAAATATAAGGCCAAAGCCGGCTGGAATGACAATGTACGGCATCTTTAGGCCAAATGCCAGAACGCACGCGACGGCACGTCTGTCGATTTTAAGTGCATTCATCGTGCTCAGTAGGGGTGGAATGAGAATTGGAATAAACGCAATGTGTATCGGGATTATGTTTTGAGAGGACATGGCAATGAGCGTTAAGATAAATAGAAGTAGGCCTCTTTTGCCGGCGACACATTTGGTTATTTTGGAAGAAATAATCTGGGTAAATCCTGAGTACGACATGGTGGCGGCAAATGTACCAAGAAGGATGTAACTTAATGCGGTTTCAGAATTGTCACCCATCCCGGCGATAAAAACATCCATCACGTCCTTTAGGCCCATTCCTGAAAATAAACCTGCGAAAATGGTACAGAATAAGATGGCCAGCAAGACGTTTACCTTTCGTACGCACAAGATGCACAATAATAGAATGGAAAGCAGGGCTGGATTGGCCCATAGAGACAGAAAGTGTTGCATGAGATTTATTGGGCCAGCTTATCTAGGCAACGTTGGAACCAATAGGGCACATCCTCAAAGGTATCCATTGTTTTTAATTCGTTTAAACTTACCCATTTTACCTCGAAGGCTTCTCTTTCCGATAGCTTTATGGTCTGTTGAGGCAGGGGTGTGGCCATATAAATTAGATCAACGTGGTGTCTGACGCCCTCTTTAACAACGTTGCATTGGGAGCCTATGGGCGTAAGCAGTGAGCTGGCAAAAGGCGATTTGGACCCCACAAGTTTGACCTGAATGCCGGTCTCTTCGTAGCATTCTCTGACGGCAGCCTCATCGGGAGTTTCATTGTTATCGACTTTTCCTCCCGGCGGGCACCATTTGTTAAATTTTTTGTGATGGAGTACCAACAACTCGCGCTTGTCGTTGATGACGTAAACGGTTGCGCACAAGAACCGCTGAACTTTTTCGTCGATGACCCTCTGTATGCGCTCCATAACGAATGAATGTGGCACGTTGTCCTCTCGGTCGATCGCTTCAAGCATCCAACTCCCCTTGTTAATGCGAGGGTCGTAAAAAATCTTCAACGGTTCAACCTGCTTGATGTGACGTTCTCCGTTGTCATTCAGGTATTCGAATTTCAAGCATTTCATGTTATCTTCTTGTGGGCGCACGATTAGGCTCGCTGCCCCGCTTCGTAAGCGATTTGCATGGCCGGTGAGGTTTTTACGGCTCCTTTTTCGTGAACGCCCGTACCGTAGATAAGCGCTTTAACCTTACTGCCCGGTAAACAATCTGTGAAACCTCGAAGGGCGTCCATCGTGCGGACCATGGCACTTTGTCCTGAGGCAGAAGTGGCAATGAAATAAAAATCTTTATTGCATATTTCCGTGTAACGAGGCAGTGTTCGATCAAGCATCGTCTTCATTTGCCCACTCATTGAATAAAAATAAACGGGGCTCGCCAACACAATGACGTCTGCTTTTACCATTTTGTCGAGCAGGGCTTGCATGTCATCTTTTTGACAGCAGCTGCCTGTACGTTGGCAGGCGTAGCACGCTTGGCAGATCATTTATGTAAACTTTTTCGACCGTATGGCCGGATGATTCTGCCCCTTTTGCAAATTGATCGCACAGCAGGTCGCTGTTGCCAGCTTTCCTGGGACTGGCTTCTAATAATAATATTTTTTTCATAATACGTTTGCTGAATGGTCCGTTAATTAAGAGAAGTGTCTCTTTTGTTTGGTGGAGGTGGCGGGATTTGAACCCGCGTCTTCTGCACATTTAATTAAAGCTTCTACAAGCTTAGTACATTTTGGGTTGTCCACATTAAACCCGTATGCACACGTTTTTAATGTGTAAGTGATAGAAAATACGATTGGAAATTACCACACTTTCCAATTATACTCGCTGAGTGAGCTTTTAAAATTAAGCGAGCATCCATTTTAAAAGCAGAATTGCATCTATAGGCAATTCATACGATATCCTAAGCAGCCATCGCCAAGGAGGCGCTTGGGAATTTTACTACATTGTTTTCATTTATTTGTAAATGGATTGATAACGAAGCCAACCATCATCTTCGGCCTGCCACTTTAATTATACATTACAAAATCGAATCCAATAACACCCCCGGAAAACTCTCAAAGAACAGGGGCATTATGTTTTGACAAGAAAATTTTGTCAATCTTTAAGTGTGTGTGCAGGGGCGCTTTCGTTAGTTAAGCTGCTTGCTTCCTGAAAATTCGCGATCTGTTAAAAAGGCTGCTGGGCTTCTTAAAAATTACACTGTTGGAGCTGTTAATAATGCAATTGCGTTTGTTAAGAAAATATTTTTGTCAAACTTTCTACGCCAAATGCACTGATCCAGTAGGCGGCAAAACTGTAGATGGCAATGGCCGTTACGGAACACAATTGCGCCAGGCATAGGAGTAAACCGTCATTTTCCATCAGTCCAATCCCGAACAGCAAAATAATTGCGGCCGGCAGTGTATTGGTAAGTGGAATGGGAACGGCCATGATGCATGCTAAAATAAGGATGTTGCCCCCAATGACGCGCTTGTTCAATATCCATTGCAATTGCGTACAGCGTTCGGAACGCGTAAAAAATTCAATGCATCGCAAGAACTTGACGGCGCCTTGGACCAATTGCTTGGAGATTGAAAATTCTTTGCCATCCCAGCGTTTCGGATACCACATGCTGTCACGGCCGCAAAGAAGTTGAAGTGCCGCAATCATTAGCAAAATGCCTAATGGGGTACTGTATCCAGGTGCTGGAATTGGCAAGGCGCTTGGAACGGACACAAGCGTAATAAATGTGCCGAGGCTTTGTTCCTTGAAATGGTACATGAAGTCTTTAACTTTGAGCTTAATTGCACCTTCTTCGTTACGTAACTCTAATAATTTTTGCGATGCGGTTTCCGCCATAATTGACTCAGAACGATGTAAAAAGGTGAGATAAAACACAATTAAAAAATGTAGAAAACAAATTTTTGTAAGAGACTCAGGTCCTTGGGCTTACGATTTAATAATCAGTGGTGAGTTGGAACTTATTTATCACTCGTATTTATAGATCCGTCGTACACATGCCTTGACCGAGCGATTTGTTCTAACGGCCGATTTTCTTGGCTTAAGCTAAAAATGACGTTTTGTGCTATTTTTGAGCATAATAAGGGTGCGAATGGTAATGGGTTCACGGCTCACACGTGTTTTAATTACTTGTCTAATGCTAAGTTTGTGAGGGGAAATGAATGCCCCAATGATTTGTTACACGGAGAATGAACTTTGTTCTTTGAAAAAGCATAGGGCAGGGCAATTTTTCTATAATTTATTAGTAAAGAATTAATTATGGGCGACGCTTTTATTAAAAATTAGCCGTGTGTTCAATTCACTCGCGTGTGCCTTTTCTTTACGGGAGGCGAGAGGATTGACTGGGCCATCAACAGGCCATTGGGGGTAGGGGCGTTACTTGCTTATTACAATAGATTAAGAATTGCTTGTCGTCGGGGTACTCGACTGCGTCTTTGTAAGCCCATTGCGCAGGCGTTCTTTGAGGGTCGTGCGTCGAATAGAACTATCGAGCGTACGAACGGCAATGCTGTAGGCTTTCGGGTCGCCCACAATGAATACGTGCTTACGTCCTCTTGTGACCGCCGTGTACAGTAAGTTTCGTTTTAACATAACGAAATGTTGCGTGAGGAGCGGAATCACCACAATGGGAAATTCACTGCCTTGCGATTTGTGAATGCTGATCGCGTAAGCCAACTTTAAGTCCAGGCATTCGAGCCGCTCCAATATGTGTTCCTCATTGTTGAATTGCACCATGAGCTGTTCTTCAGCGGTGTCCACATGCGTGACAATTCCCAGATCTCCGTTAAAAATATTTTTGTCGTAGTTGTTTTTCAGCTGTATGACCTTGTCGCCCAAGCAAAATGTTTGACCGCCTACCTTTAGTCTTGGCCTATTTTCTCCGGATTTTTTTTGGAAGAGCGCGTTAATATTTTCAATGCCCGATTCTCCGCGATGCATGGGTACCAGAATTTGTACATCCTTGAGCGGATTTATCTTAAGCGATTGGGGCAATTGCTCCCAGCAGAGTTTTTCAATGGTTTGAAGCGCCTGTGCGGGGCCATCTATGCCGATAAAATGGAAATCTTCCTCAAAATTTGTCAATTGATTGGGCGATTGAATGGGGGCTTCCAAGGTGCGTTTGCCACTCAAGATGTTGTAGGCCGTGGTCACAATTGAACTTTTTTGCCCTTGCCTGTAAATTTCTTTGAGGGATTCGACCTGAAAGTAATTGCTGTTTAAGAGGTCGTTTAAGACATTGCCGGGTCCAACAGACGGCAATTGATAGATGTCGCCGACAAATAGTACGTGTGCCGCATCGGGTAAGGCACGCAGCAAGGCGTGTGTGAGGTGAATGTCGAGCATACTCGCCTCGTCGACAATCAAGTAATCGGCAGGCAATAAGTTTTCTTCGTTGTAAGAGAATCCACCGATGGAGGGCTCGTATTTCAAGGTCCGATGGACGGTCCGCGCCTCGTAGCCGGTGGCTTCTTGCATGCGTTGTGCGGCACGACCCGTTGGAGCGGCCAAGTACAAACGGACGTGTTTTGCCAGTAATACGTGTATGAGTGCTCGAAGCAGGGTTGTTTTACCCGTTCCAGGACCCCCGGTCAGGATGGAAAGCTTTGAACTTAGAATGGAGTGCAGTGCCTTTTTTTGCGTTTCAGACCAGGTAATGTGAAGTTGATTTTCTGACCAGATTAAAGCTTTGTCGATTTGTATGGGGGGTAGGGAGGACGGCGCCTCATGCAGACGACGAATGTGTTTGGCAATAGAGGCTTCTCCAATGGCCATGCTGGGCCTTTGCACCAATTGAGATGGCGGATATTCGTTCAGTCGATCATCTTCGAGGAGAATGGACAGGCGTTGCTTGATCCGTTCGCTTGAAACATCGAGTAATTCGGAGGTCTTTTGCGCAAGTGTCGTGATGGGTGCACCTGTGTTGCCGTCAGATTCCGCTTCCATCAGTAGGTAATTTATCCCCGCGTCAATTCGAAAATCTGCGTCGTTGGCAATTCCTAAATTGAGCGCGATCTTGTCGGCGGACTTAAACCCGATACCGTCGATACTTTGAACGATGACGTAGGGATTATTTTTTACAATTTCTTTTGTCTTTGCGCCGTACTTTTGAAATAAACGTAAACATTGTGTGCTGGTGAATCCGTAGGTTTGCAAAAAAATCATCACATCCCGGACCGCCTGTTGCTCATCCCAGGCTTTTTTTATGCTCTGAGCGCGTTTTATGCCAATCCCGGGTACCTCTTGCAGGCGTGCGCTGGCATTGTTTAAGACGTCAAATGTGCGTAATCCAAAAAAATCTACAATTTTATTGGCGTACACGGAGCCGATTCCGTGAATGAGCCCACTTTTTAAATATTGGCGAATGCCATGCAAATTCGAAGGTAGCTCAGAGGTGAATTCGACGCATTGCAATTGTTGCCCGTATTGGGCATGTTTAATCCAAGTGCCTTTGACGGATAAAGTCTCCCCACATTGGACCGTGGGAAAGTACCCCGTGATGGTGATCGTCTTTTTCTCTTTCGCCAGAGACAACAACCCCACCGTATAACCATTGTCTTGATTGTAATAAAGTACGCTTTTTAAGACCCCCTTGAGGGATACAAGTTCATCATCAGCATTTGAACTCGCATCCGCTGAAGGTTCTCGTTGTTGGAAGGTCATTATTTGGACCAACGTGCAATTTGACGAATTTGCAAAACTTGTTCAGAGGGTAATTCTACAGTATCGCCAACAACTTTGCCCAATAATTGAGAGGCCAAAGGAGTTTGGTAGGACAGAATATTTTTCTTGGGATCGCTGTCCCATGCCCCGAGAATTGTGTATTGTACCTCTTTACCTTTTTGATCCGCCAATGTGACGACAGAGCCGATGCTAACTTTATCCAAAGGCGTCTCTTCAAATTTAATGACTTGAACACGCGCTAAATCTTGCTCAATTTTTGCCTTACGTGCGAGTAAGACGTCTTGATCTTGTCGGGCCATTTTGTACTCAGAATTTTCACGCAAGTCGCCCAACTCTCTCGCCGCCGCAATGGCAATCTTGTTGGCCGGAATTTTTTCGGAAATGAGTGATTCATACTCCTTGCGAATGGCATCCAAGCTCTCTTGAGAAACAAATAGACGTTCTTCAGCCGAGTGCTCTTTTTTCTCCGTGAGCGATTGAAGTTCAGGGAATACCCGAATGAAACGTGCCATGATGGAACGTTTTTTGAGCGTATCGAACCCTTGATTCAAGAGAAGACTACGCGCCAAATCTCGTGCCAGATCGAAGCTTGCGTCTTTCAACAGCACCGCTATGAGATCGTGATCTTCGTTAACGGCATCCACAAGTGGAATGCGTCGTCCTGGATTTGTATTGAGTGCATCGATGTCAATGGCTTGGAAAATCGCACTCAATAGGCGTGGGTTGAGCAAGCCCGAAATTAAATTTTGATAATGCGGCATTTCACGGTGCTTAATAATCCAAATAAGCACGGGGCTCTTTAAGGATTGCTCTTGTAACCATTTTTGTAGGGTTTCTTTCAGAAGCGACTCGCAATCCCTTTCGAGCAAGAAATTAATGCATTCTACCGTAAAGCGACCATTGCTGTGCTTAAAAAGGTGCAATACGACGTGCTTCCATTCTTCGGGTGTTTGGTAGGTGCGCGTTAAGAGATCCAAGAAGCGAGGATAGTAGACGTGAGGCAACTGCTCTGCCAACTCGGACAAGTTTTCTGTGCTCAAGATGATCGATTGCGACGTGGGTTGTAATTCTTCGACACGTTCGTGAAGGTAACGGGCCAAGTTGTTGCGTACCCAGCAACCTTCGAGCCTTTCTGCGGCAGACAACTGCTTTGCATTCTGTATGGCTTTGGTCAAATCTTCCAAAATCTGTGGCAGGTCGTTGCGAATGACATCGATACTGTCGGCCAGTTGATATAATTTTGTGGCCAACGCAATTTTTTCCAAGGGCCTCCGTGTGAGGTAAAATTCCTCTAAAATTTCTTGTTCGGGCAAGATGGGCTCGCTGCGCAATTGATACACATCGTGTTGTTTTTTCTTAGGTGTTGCGATGCGTGGGTCTTTTACCATTAATTTTTGAGCTTGCATCCACCATTTTTTATATTGTTGTTCTGTCAAGATCATGGACAGGACATGCCTTAATAAGGATTCAAGTTCCAAGTAAGTGGCGGAGGTGTTGCGACATCCTTGTAAGACTTTTACGATTAAGTCGCAGGGATGTTCTTTACTCATCTTGAGAATTTCTTCTGGATGTTTTCTGGCTTCAACCAAGACGTTGTTTTCGTCGATGAACGTTAGCTTTTGCACGCAAAAAATGGGATCCATCGTACTTGCTTGATCTTGCGTCTCAAATTTAATAATGACGCGATTGGCGACGTCGTCATACTTTTCAATGCAACCTACCCCCCAACTATGGTGCCAAAAATAATTGCCTGGTTCCAAGGCTTCAAAAATTTGGCGCTTTGACTTCAATTGGGGATTTTGTTCCAGAATTAAATCGATTGCTTCCTTATTCATGGTAATATTACGAACCTAGGTAATTTGTAAATAAAATGCAAGCATTTAGAAAAAATCTCCACCGTTACCTGGTAAAATTTTCTCATTACTTGCTTTTGTTAAGCCAATGACATTGTATCTATGCAAAGCATAAGCCATCGGAAATACCGTCTTATCTCATTAATTGAGCTTACAGCCAATGGGCTCCGGTCTTATTATATATAGAAGAAAGAACTCGCCCCGTGTTTTTAGTAGCAATAAAGTACGTATATCAATAAAACACACATAGTTTATTACGGTGAGGGACAGCTTACAATTTACGCATGTGCATGCAAGTTGCAATCTCGCACGTACCCTCCATTAAATAGGCCGAATGTCCTGCCTTAGACGTCTAAATTCTCTTCTTTATTGTCTGAGAAGGCGCCTTTGGCCAGAACCATGCCGCCGGAAACGCGAACTTTGTCGATAATCGCCCGCATGGCCTCTTCCATGACCGAGGGATTTTCTTTTAAGTACGTCTTGGCAGCTTCGCGTCCTTGCCCAATGAGATTGCCTTTGTAAGCCACCCAGGAGCCCTTTTTCTCAAAAATTTGATGTTCAATACCGAGGTCGATGACGGAGGAGGCTTGAGAAATGCCTTCGTCGTACATAATGTCAAATTCACATTCCGTGAACGGGGGAGCTACTTTGTTTTTGACGACCTTAAGCCGGGTTCTGTTGCCGACAATGCGACCGGACGCGTCCTTCAGTTGGCCGATACGTCGAATGTCCATGCGAACCGAGGCAAAGAATTTCAACGCTCTACCGCCTGTAGTTGTCTCTGGACTGCCGAACATAACGCCGATTTTTTCTCGGATTTGATTGGTAAAAATGCAGATGCATTTCGACTTATTGATGACGGACGTTAAGCGTCGCATGGCCTGACTCATCATGCGAGCTTGCAAGCCTACGTTCGTATCTCCCATCTGGCCGTTGAGTTCAGCTTTCGATACGAGTGCGGCTACGGAATCCACAACAATTACTTCAATGGCACCGGAGCGGATCAAGGTTTCTGCAATGTTGAGGGCGTCTTCGCCGCTTTCAGGTTGAGAGACGATCAAATTGTCGAGATCAACACCCACCACCTTGGCATAACGAGGATCGAGGGCATTTTCCACATCTATAAAAACGGCCCTGCCTCCTTGCTTTTGCGCCTGCGCTATGATGCTGAGACACAAGGTCGTCTTTCCCGACGATTCGGGACCAAAAATTTCACAAATACGGCCGCGTGGCAATCCGCCGACACCCAAGGCAAGATCAATGGCCAGCGAACCGGTTGATATGACAGACACATCCATTTTGGCCGTGTTTCCCATGCGCATGATGGCGCCTTCGCCGAATTGCTTGTTGATGGCCGCAATTGCTAACTCAAGCGCTTTATCCTCGATGTGAGTTTCGCCCGTCTTCTTTATTGCCTTCGCTTGTGTAGAATCCATACAAGTACTTGTTAAATATTTTTTTGATCCAGTCGGCTAGTTTTTTTTTACAGTTTTTGGGCTGTCGGAGTTTTCGCCCAAAGCTTGTGAAAATGCTTCCAGGCATTTGCGTTGCTCCTTCGTGAGCTTTTTAGGAACGCTGATGGATACGGTTACGAGCAAATCGCCCGTCTTTGGAGCGCCACTGGCCCGCCGTTCTATTTGAGGCATTCCGTAGCCTTTAAGTTTAAAAATTGTATTCGCCTGGGTGCCTGCCGGAATTTTTAAGTTGGCTTTGCCGTCGAGCGTTGGGATTTCAATATCTCCACCTAAGGCCGCCAAGGTAAATGAAATTTCTTGATGGTAGAGTAAATTGAGACCATCTCTTTGAAATAATTTATGTTCTTTTAAATAGACAACGACATAGAGATCGCCGGGATGTGCGCCAAAAGGGCCCGCTTCTCCTAGGCCTTGAAAGCGCAATTTGGCACCGTTGCCAATACCGGCGGGGATGTTGGCCTTTACCTGCGTTTTGTTTATTTCAATGCCTTGGCCGTGGCAATAAGGGCAGGGCTTTTCGATAATTTTTCCGCTTCCCTGGCATTGGGGGCAGGTGCGGCTCATGCTGAAAAATCCTTGAGAGGTGATAACTTGTCCACGACCTTTGCATTGAGGACAAATTTTAGCTTTTGTGCCCTCCTGACAGCCACTTCCTTGACAATGTGAGCAGGGGGTGTGCCGACGATATTCGATGGTTTTTGTGACCCCTTTCGCGGCTTCTTCTAGTGTGATTTCGAGGTCGTAACGTAAATCGGCTCCTTGAGCTTCGCTCGAATAACCTTGATGCCCGCCAAAAAAGCTTTCGAAAATTCCACCTCCACGGCTTCCGAACACTTCGCGGAAAACGTCAAATGGATCGCTAAATCCGCCTGAGCCGCTGTAATGTGAACCGCCGCCGCCAAAACCTCCCTCAAAGGCCGCATGCCCGTATTGGTCATAAGCCGCTTTCTTTTGAGGATCTTTCAGTACTTCGTAGGCTTCGGAGACTTGTTTAAATTTTTCTTCTGCTTCCTTATCGCCGGGATTTTTATCGGGGTGGTATTGAACTGCCTTCTTCCGATAGGCTTTTTTAATTTCGTCGGCGGAAGCTTGTCGAGAAATTCCTAATATGTCGTAATAATCTTGTTTTTCCGTCATAGTCTTAATCGTTTTTTGCTGCCTCGGCTGCCGGTCCTTCGGAAACAACAACACTGGCCGGCCGTAGTAATTTTCCACCGATGCTGTAGCCACTTCGAATCAAATGTACAATATGCCCTTCAGGTATGGTTTCGTGATGGCACTTTGACACGGCTTCATGTAGGTGAGGGTTGAACGCTTCGTTGTTGGGCTCAATGGTGGAAATGCCGAACTTGTTCAAACTTGTTTGAAATTGTTGCAAGAGCAGCGTAAAGCCTTGTAAGGTTTTTTCGGGTACGCCATTTTGTTCGGCATTCGAGAGCACCATCTTTAATGTGTCGAAGATGTTGATAACCTCATTCAGAACGGATTGCAGTGTAAAAACACGTACGTCCTCCTTGTCTTTCACAAAACGTTTGCGTGCGTTGTCCAAATCGGCGCGTGCTCGTAAGTATTGGTCTTGTAAATTGTTGCACTGTGCTTCTAATTGGGCGATTTTATCGTTGAGGGCCTGCGTAGGATCCTCTTGGGCCGTTTGAGCTTGGTTTGTGTCGGCCTCGGTGGCTTGCGTGGGCTTATTTTTGTTCGTATTCGCTTGTGTGCTTGATGGTTCCATAATTCAACAGATACAAATTTAAAATGTACAACAAATTTATTTTGTGGTTTAAACTCTTTTGCAAACACTGCAAGATTTTTTCAAAAATTCTTTGAGTATCATTAAATCAACAATAATCATACTAAATGAAAATAACTTTAAAGCTTACGCTTGCAATATTTTTTTGAGGTGCTACAACATTAATAATCACATTTTTATGCTTGCCGAAGAGAATCAATTAAATTTGGAAGATACTATTAAAATTCCAACAAAAGTAGAAGAGAAGTACGACGCTTCAAAAATTCAGAAGTTGGAAGGCTTGGAAGGTGTTCGCAAACGTCCGGATATGTACATCGGGGATACGGGCGAACGCGGATTGCACCATTGCGTCTTTGAATTGGTCGATAATTCCATCGATGAGGCTTTGGCGGGATATTGTAAGGAAATTCACGTCGTTATTCATGCGAATGGTGCTTGTTCAGTGGAGGATGACGGACGTGGTATTCCGGTTGACATTCACCCCGTGTATAAAATTCCAGCTTTGGAGCTGGTTATGACAAACCTGCATGCGGGTGGAAAATTTGGCAAGGGAGCTTATCAAGTGTCCGGCGGTTTGCACGGTGTGGGCGCCAAATGTGTCAACGCGGTTTCCGAAGATTTTCAGGTTGAAGTGCGTCGTAACGGCAATGTTTATCACATGGGTTTTGCCAAGGGTAAAACGACAGAGCCCATGTCCATCATCGCGCAATCCAAGCGTACGGGCACTAAAATTACTTTCTTGCCGGATCCAGAAATTTTTACGGAAGGTCGAGATTTTAAATACGACATCCTCGTCAAGCGCCTGCGTGAATTGGCATTTTTAAATCCCGGCATTCGCATTGAATTGTCGGACGAACGGACGGGGAAATCGGACGTCTTCTTGTTTACAAACGGTATTGCACAATATGTGACCTACCTCAATTGTGGCAAGACGGTTTTGCACCCTGAGCCAATTACTTTTTCTGGAGATGTGGTAAATGAGGATCATAATGGCAAATTGGGCCGGGTCTGTGTGGATGTGTCCATGCAGTATAACGATTCTTTCTCAGAGCAAATTTACGCGTATGCCAATTCCATCTTTAACGTGGAAGGAGGAACGCACCTGTCGGGCTTTCGAACGGCGTTGACGCGTGTGATTAACAATTACGGAAAGGCGAATGGGCTCATTAAAGATAAAGACCCCTCGCTGATGGGTGAAGATGTTCGGGAGGGCTTGACGGCCGTTATTTCGGTCAAAGTTCCGGAGCCACGTTTTGAAGGACAAACGAAGACGAAGTTGTCCAACAGTGAAATCGATGGCATTGTCCAAAAAGTTGTTGGTGATTCTCTCAAGTACGCGCTGGAGACAACGCCGGGCTTGGGCAAGATTATTTTGGACAAATGCATGAATGCAGCTCGGGCGCGTGAGGCGGCTCGCAAGGCGCGTGAAACAGTCCGTAAAGGTGTGTTGTCGGGATTGAGCTTGCCGGGAAAGTTGGCCGATTGTTCCGAAAAAGCCCCTGAGTTGTGCGAATTGTTCATTGTCGAGGGCGATTCCGCAGGTGGTTCGGCGAAGCAGGGACGCGATAGACGTTATCAAGCCATTTTGCCTATTCGAGGAAAGCTCTTAAATGTTGAAAAGGCAAGGCTGGATAAGGTTTTAGGTAATAACGAAATTCGTATGATTGTTACGGCCTGTGGAACGGGCATCGGTGACAATGGAGAGGGTGCGTTTGATGTTAATAAGTTGCGTTATCACAAGATTGTTATCATGACCGATGCCGATGTGGATGGCGCGCACATTCGTACCTTGTTGTTGACATTTTTCTTCCGACAAATGCGCGGTTTGGTTGAAAATGGCTACGTGTACATTGCGCAGCCTCCCTTGTATAAAATTAAACGTCGTAAACGTGAACAGTACATTCACAACGATGCAGAACTGAATAAGATTTTGCTCGAATTAGGTTCTGAAGGGGTCACTTTGGTGCGTGAATCGGATCAGCATGCCTTCAATGAGGCGACGATGGCCAAGTTGTTGACCTTGTTGACACGTTTGGAGCAATTGGGGGCTTCGGTGATTCGTCACGGTTGCTCATTGCACCTTTACCTGGACCAAAGGCATCTCGACGACCTCATGCTTCCCAAGTACGTGGTGCGTATTAGAAATGGAAACCAGGAGAAATTCCAGTTTTTGTTTAATGATGAAGAACGTGCTCGTTTCTATATCGAAAATAACCTTGTAGATGATATTTACAATGGCACAACCGTTCGGGAAATCGAAATAGAGGGCCAAAAGATCTCTCAACGGATTGTGGTGAGTGAAATATTTGAATATCAGCAAATGAGTCAAATTCTGAAGCAACTCGCAGAGCTTGATTTTCGTGTGGAGCAATTTACGCCGGCCCGTCAAGCGTGTTACTCGTTGAAAGAAAGCGGGGAGAATATGAAGGAGAGCATTCCTCTCTATTCAATTTTAGAGCTCATTGGGGCCATCCGTCAATTGGGTCGTAAGGGCTTGCACATCCAACGTTATAAAGGTCTTGGAGAAATGAATGCAAGTCAGCTGTTTGAAACGACCATGGATCCAAAAACGCGTCGTTTGTTAAAGGTTCGAATGTCCGATATCGCCCAAGCGGAGCAAACATTTAGTATGTTAATGGGAGACGACGTGCCAATTCGTCGTACGTTTATTGAGGATAATGCATTGAATGTAGCCAACTTAGATATTTAGTTTATGTACGCAGAAAAAGAGTTTTTAATTGATACCAATGTCGATGACATTATGAAGTCGGCTTACATCGATTATTCGATGTCTGTCATTGTGAGCCGCGCCCTTCCAGACGTACGTGATGGTTTAAAGCCCGTCCACCGGCGTATTTTGTACGCCATGATGCGGGAAGGTTTGGTACATAACCGTCCTTTCGATAAATGTGCAGGTGTCGTAGGTGAAGTTTTAAAGAATTACCACCCGCACGGTGACTCTTCTGTGTACGATGCTTTGGTCAGAATGGCGCAGGAATGGGTGATGCGTTACCCCTTGGTCGATCCACAAGGTAACTTCGGTTCTATCGACGGTGATTCGGCGGCGGCTTACCGTTATACCGAGTGCCGCTTGAAGGAAATTTCGGAAGAATTACTCAAAGATATCGATGAGGATACGGTTGACTTTACACCCAATTATAAAGAGAGTACCCTGGAACCGGTCGTATTGCCTGCCGCTTTGCCGAACTTATTGATGAATGGTTCTACGGGTATTGCCGTCGGTATGACCACCAATATCCCTCCTCACAATTTAGGTGAATTGCTCGATGCTCTCTGTATTCTCATTGATCACCAAGATGCGTCTATCGATGAACTTTTAAAGGTAATTAAAGGGCCAGATTTCCCAACAGGGGGTACGGTTGTCGGCTTAGAAGGCATTGCAAATTATTTAAAAACGGGACGTGGTATCATACACGTTAGGGGAGAAGCGCACACCGAGGACCTTGGAAACGGTAAGGAACAAATTATCATTACCGAAATTCCGTACAATGTAAATCGTGCCAATTTGGTGACGAAGATTGCCGATTTGGTGCGCGAAAAAATTTTAACTGAAATCAGCGACATTCGCGATGAGTCGGATGAAGAGACGCGCATTGTCATTGAATTAAAACGCGGGGAAGTTCCGCGGGTGGTGTTGAATAAGTTGTTTAAGATGACGCCACTTGAATCGTCATTTGGAGTCATTTTGTTGGCTTTGGATCAACAAAGACCTAAGCAAATGAATATCAAGGAAATGTTGGAGTGCTACCTCGAGCACCGTCGTGAGGTAACCTTACGTCGAACACATTTCCGATTGAATAAGGCGGAAGCTCGCTTGCACATTTTAGAGGGGTACAAAATTGCACTCGATCATTTGGATGATTTTGTGCGCATCATTCGTGCGTCCAATTCTCGCGATGAGGCAAAGATCAGCTTGATCGCCAAATATCAATTGACGGACATCCAAGCCGATGCGATTTTAGACCTCCGTTTGTACCAATTGACGGGCTTGGAGCGCGAGCGCATCGACGCGGAGTACTTGGAGCTTTTAAAATTGGCCGAGCAGTTGCGTTCAATTTTAGAGAGTGACGCTAAGTTGCTCTCCGTTATTAAGGAAGAATTGTTGGCCCTTCGTGAAAAATACGTGGAAGCCCGGAAGACGCGTATTATGCCCGCAGAATCAGAATTTAAGTTGGAAGACGTGATTGCCAACGTGGGCTGCATGATTACGGTTACGCACAATGGCTTTATCAAGCGTACCGATATCAGTTCTTACCGATCCCAAAAGCGGGGCGGCAAGGGCGTCATTGGGGCTGGTCAGTACGAAGATGACTTCATCGAGCATTCTTTCACGGCAAGTACCCACGATTACATTTTATTTGTCATGCAGAACGGCCGCTTGTACATTAAAAAGGTGTACGATATCCCGGAAGGTTCAAGAATCGCCAAGGGACGTGCACTCATTAATGTCTTGGAGCTGCAAGACGGTGAGAAGGTGGCTGCGATGTTGTGCTTTAAGCATTTTAGTGACGATCAGTTCTTGGTAATGGCCACGCAACAGGGCATTATTAAAAAGACGGTTTTGTCGGCCTACAGTAACTGCCGCGTGTCCGGCATTATTGGAATGAACGTGGATGAGAATGACATCATTATTGGCGCAGAACTCACCAATGGTAATAACGATCTCCTTTTAATTACCTATCAAGGTATGTCAATTCGCTTTAGTGAATCTGATTGCCGTGATCAGGGACGGGCCACGCGTGGTGTTAAAGGAATTCGCTTGCGCAAGGACGATTTCGTCAAGGCTTTGATTGTTGTCGATGATCGAAAAACTCTGTTGATCGCTGGCATTAGAGGGCAAGGTAAACGTTCGGAATTTTCAGAGTATCGTTTGCAGCAACGTGGCGGCTTGGGCGTCATCGCCATTAAGACACACGGAGTTGCGGGAGCTATTACGGTGGATGAATCGGATGAAATGATGTTGTTGACGAAATCCGGTCAAGCGGTACGCAGCCCCGTCAAGGATGTCCGGGTCATTGGCCGCACGACGATGGGCGTACGTCTGATTAATTTGGAGAAAGACGATAAATTGATAGGAATTTGTAAGGTTATTGAGGTCGAACCTGAAGCCTCTTAAAGACCCTCTTGGGACCCTTAAGTGCCTGTGCATTTGTTTCCAAGATGGATGGGAGAAGTCGTCTGAATAGGAGCGATAGGGGCCCTCTTTCGCCCTTCCGATAAGTGTTGCCGGATTTACTTATATCAATGCTCGAGTTCAACAAATTCGTGATGAACAAACCTATTAAATTTCGCGCCGTACGCTTGACGGAACATTGAGTGTACCTGAATAAAAAAAGTTGTGCCGCATGTGACGTTTCTCAGGAGAGCAATTGCTTCGGGGGCTAGGTTTATTAAGCCTGTGTTTGTCCGTTGTTGAAAATGCCCAATCCTTAAGAACCTAGTTGCCTGTCCCACTTGATCCTGGGGAAGTCTTTAAAGTTCATGTGAATGTATTCGCCTGCTTTTACAAGTTGATGGTTCAGCGGGTTAAGAGGGGAGTATCTATTTTAATATGGAGCTAATTAATTAACTTCTGTTCGATCGTTACACACGGGTTATAAGTAAGCTATGCTTCCTGTTCTTTATGTGTAATGAATGAGCTTATGAAGCGTTATTTCAAGGCCTGGGCGTATCGCTTGTTCTATGCTTTTTATTAGGCAATGAGCAAAGTTGTTTTGCTGCTGGCAGGATTCTTTTAAGGCGTGTGTATAAGGCTTTAATATTGAGTGTTATTTTGAGTGCCGTGACCATGGGAAGCTTCTGCTTGGAAGTTTTTTCATATTATTCATTTGACATTTACTTAAAAATGAGTGGGAATAAATATGCTGTATGCCCGTGTGGTGTAACGGTCAGCACGGTAGGTTCTCATCCTACAAATCGCAGTTCGATTCTGCGCATGGGTGCCAAGAAGTTTTATACAAATGCAGCGTTGGGTTGAAGCACTGGATGTTTTTACGTGCTTCCGGCATTTTGATTTCTGTTAGAAGTCCGTTGTGTTTGCAACGAAATGTTCCCTGCCTGACGTGAACTTAAGGTGGATCTGGCAAGTAGGAGGCTTTTTTAAAGTTTATGGGGTCGAATTAATTCCTGATAACAGACTTACAGGCGTTAACTAAGATGTAACGCACGCCGTTAAAGCTTGTTTGTAGGAATCTTAAGCCTTGCAAGAAAAGCTAGGTTCGATGGAAATCGTTTCGCCTGCTTTCAGCGCATAATTATCGCCATCATTCCACTGTTCGTCGTTGATGAGTAACTTAAATTCGAGGGCTGCTTTGACGTCAAGTTCTAAGGACCAGTGGTTCGTATCTACGTTTTGCAGTGCAATTCCTTTGTCCCAATTGAGAGGTTCTTCGGAGCCGCGAATGAAGAGCACGTTGCCGTATCCGACGTCGGCTGTGACTTTTATGCAGGCTTTTTTAGCACGGTTACATTTGGAAGCTTTTGCTGGCTCGCTGCATTTGCAGGGTGTGGATGCTTTGCACGCTTTGTTCGCAGAGTGTGTTGAACAATCTTTAGCTTTCGATTTTTTGATCATAAAAATACCTTTCTTTTAATATTCTATTGGTTTTTCTAATTGCATGCAAGTGACAAAATTAATTTTTTGCTTAAAATGGATATATTTAAAAATTGTGCTTGTATAAAACACATAATTTTTTAATAACTGAAAATCAGAATGCCTATAAAGTTTATGGGGGTTCTAATTAGAACAGTATTATAATATTATGAGTCAGATAACTACAGAACCAGAATTTTCAAAATTGAGGCGAATTTTTTTCCCAATTCACCGTTACGAATTGAAGAAAGTGCTCCCCATGGGGATGATCTTTTTCTTCATTTTGTTTAATTACACGTGTTTGAGAAATATTAAGGATTCCCTGGTTGTAACGAGTACGGGGGCTGAAGCGCTTTCTTATTTAAAATTATTCTGCGTTACACCATCGGCAATTTTGTTTATGTTATTGTACGCGAAAGCGAGTAATATCCTGAGTAACGAGAATTTATTTTATGCAACTCTGTCGCCTTTCATTATTTTCTTTGGCTTGTTCGCATTTGTAATTTACCCGAATCGCGAATGGTTCCATCCGGCCGCAGAAACGATCGCAACTTGGCAATCACAATGTCCTTCTTTGCACTGGCCAATCGCCTTGTTGGGTGTTTGGAGTTACGCTTTATTCTACGTGCTGGCGGAATTGTGGGGCAGTGCGTTGTTGTCTTTGTCCTTCTGGCAATTTGCCAACCAAGTTACGCGTGTCTCTGAAGCAAAGCGCGTTTATGCATTTTTCGGCTTAATGGCGCAAATTTCTTTGCTGTTGGCGGGTGTCTTGGGCGATTATTTCTCAAATATTTCCGATAAAGTAGGCCCGGGGGTCGATCCTTGGCAAGTTTCTTTAAATTGGTTAATGGGTATTGTGGTTATTTTTGGTATTGCCACGATGGCCATCTACAAGTGGATTTACAAGTTTGTCTTAACCGACAAGCGCTTCTACGATAAGCCAGAATTGCCGGGTGTAAAGAAGGGAAAGAAAAAGGCGGGCTTGGTTCAAAGCTTAAAGACGATCTTCACTTCACCTTACTTGGGCTTAATTGCAATGTTGGTTATTTGCTACGGTGTCAGCATTAACATCATTGAAGGTTTGTGGAAGAGTCAATTGAAGTTGCAATACCACAATGAAAATGACTATAACACGTTTATGAGCCGTTTCACGATTGTGACAGGTTTTGCATCGATCATCATGTTGATCGTGGGTGGAAACATATTGCGTATCTGCCGCTGGGTGGTTGCCGCGATGTCGACGCCGGTTGTCATATTCTTGGGCGGTATTGCGTTCTTTTTGTTTGTCCTGTTTAAGGAAGAATTGGCGGGCACAGTTGCGCAATGGGGAACCAATCCTATCGCCGTGGCG
The DNA here is from genome assembly GCA_902495005.1 of uncultured Verrucomicrobiota bacterium. Classification (GTDB taxonomy): domain Bacteria; phylum Verrucomicrobiota; class Verrucomicrobiia; order Opitutales; family UBA9783; genus CABUVL01. Next base: position 73,074 of record CABUVL010000005.1, read on the forward strand.
GTTTTGTTGGGAGCCATGATTGTTGTTATGTCTAAAGCCACGAAGTACGCCTTGTTCGACTTGACGAAGGAGATGGCTTATATTCCATTGGATGAAGAAATGAAGGTTAAAGGTAAGGCCGTTGTCGATGTCGTTGGTGGACGTTTAGGAAAATCGGGTGGCGCATTCATTCAAGTAGCTTTATTCTCGATTGTAAGTTCGCTGACGGGTGTCAAGGCGACTTATTATAAGATTGCGCCTTACGCGTTTGCTTTATTTATCCTAACATGCATTGTGTGGATATTATCCGTAAAAGCGTTGAGTAAGCGTGTTGAAGCGGCAAACGTCAAAGCGGGTGAAGCCTAATAAGGCCTTACAAGTTTACAAAAAAGGAGAAATTTCAAATTTCTCCTTTTTTTATTTCAGTTTGATTAAATTTTTATTTTTACATTGAGGAATTATCGGAGGGGAGTTTAATTAAGACCATGAGTATAGTGGGATTAGCTTATGTGGTAGGCGCATTGTTGGTGCTGTGTGGGCTTGCGATTTTGTTGTGTGCACAATCGCTGAGTTCAATGATTTATCGCTGCTTGCGCAATGAAATTTTTGGGCTTGTGGTGTTTTGCTTGGGCGGCTTGTGGTTTTTATACGAGATTAGCTGCCTTTCGGAAGCCGACTTTGGTCAATATCGGGGCCTTTTGATCTTATTATTTGGTTCGGTGCTTGTGGCTTGTTGCATTTACTGGAGAGATTGGTTGAGTGTGCGAGGCTTATCGTTGATTTCGTTGTTGCTTATGAATCAATGTCTTGCGGTCGGCTACATGAAGGCAGATGTGCTTTGTCCGTGGGTTGCGTTATTTTGTTACATTATTATTATTGGCGCGTTGTTTTTTGGCACGTATCCCTATCGAGTAGGAGATTTTTTAAGGTGGTCGGAGCGTGTGGGGGCGTGGCCCATGAAGTTGTTGGGTGCTTTGAGCGTAACTTACGGCACGTTCATTTTATACTTGTCTGTAGTGAGGTAGTGAAAAATGAGGCAGAAGGACTTATTGATGGTGCTGACGGGGCCGTCGGGAAGTGGCAAGACGACGCTTAGTTTACGTTTATTGAATGAAATTGAGGGTGTACGCAAGGTGATTACGACGACGACGCGTGCACCTCGGATGGGAGAAGTGGATGGCATTGATTATCATTTTCAGACGCCGGAAAAATTTGCCGATGGTTTGGAAAAAAATGCCTATGTTGAGCATGCGAAAGTCTATGATCACTACTATGGGGTGGCTAAAGAGGATCTTGAGCGGCCGTGTGATGAAGGGAAGGATTTGGTCCTGTGCGTTGATGTGCAGGGGGCTCTGACGTTGAAGCGGCAGTGGCAGTCCGCTGCGAGTGGGCGTCGTTTGTTGTGTATTTTTGTGAGCCCCAGCGATCTCGGTGAATTAGAACGTCGTCTGCTTAGACGCGGAACCGACGATGCACAGACGATCCGAAGACGCCTTCAAATGGCTGAAAAGGAGTTGGAAATTTTGTCTCAATTTGATTATTATCTGTGTAGTCGAGACAAAGCGTCCGATTGGCAGTCTTTGCAGCACATTTATTTTGCAGAGAAAATGCGTATTTAAGCAATGTTTTCAAGGTATACCTCCTTAAGTTGTTGATTGGATGGAATGGATAATTGAGCGACGTTGAAGTAAGCGATGCCCATTTTTCCCAGGTTTGAATCGCGGGAGCAGGTCAACATGAGCTTGCCGTTTTCTTTAAAAGAGCAACGTCCTTGTGGGTCGATAGAGATGGCGATGGCTGCATTCGGGTCTTTGAAAAATTCGTTAAATAGGGGATTTGAACGAATGCCTTCGAGCAGGTCGGCTTTCATTCGATTGCAGGTTTCGACGGCACAACCTTTTTTGGAGAGACGTTGAAGAATGGCATGAAAATTGATAGTGCCAGCTTCAATGTTGCGAATTTTGTTTAATGTTTGATCAAGCAGAGAAGTTCCGATGCTTGACAGACCGCTGATAATTAAAGGATGCATACTTAATAGTGTAGCAAAAAGCGTGCCAAGTTTTTGAATGATTGATGTGCGATGAGATAGAAAAAGTTTACCAGGTTTATAATATTGATGTGGAATGATCTTACTGATGAAAGATTTGCAATAAAACGCTTGCATTGTGGTAATTGGTTGATTATTCTAACTTGGTGGGCGTGAGTCTTAAATATAACTTTTTTTTGGCTATTCTCTTGATTTGTTGCGGTACCGCCGTTTGGGCTTACACACCTCCATTTTACAGTAAGTGTAAGTTTTCTAATTATTGTTGGCCTATTTATTGGTCCATTAATTCTGGAGATAAGACTGCGATTAATCCAAGTTTTATGGTAGATCACAATGGAGATTTATTTTACGTGGGTCCGGATCCCGGAAGTGGCTTTGGTAGTGTATTTTTTTTAGTGAAAGTTACAAAAGAAGGAACTTATAATCATAAAGCTGTATACCCTTATCAATGTGCAGGTTATGCTGTAAGTTTAGATACAACAAAGCTTTCTAGTTCAGATAAACAACGGCTTTGGGTTAATTTTACCCCGTCAGTTGCATACGAGTCGGTTGAAACAGATTATGTTTATGTTGTCTTTTACGTTTTACCAAATAGGTTCAGTGCTTCTGGGACAACCAATGAAGGCTTTGTGTTTATGAAATTTAGAAAATCGGATTTGGATCTGGCTGGAGATCACTCTATGAGTTCAGTTGCAAGCAAGTTTGTAAATTTCAGTGATTCTTCTTTACTTAAATTTTCTTCTTCAACGTGTGGATATGTGACTGAATTTTGTTACTCAGGTTTGCCACCCTTTAATAACTGTACTATTAATCAATGTTGTTTCCTCGCTTGTGTTAATAATGATGCGGTATCCGTGTATTACACTAATGATTACAATTCAAGTTCTGCGAACACAAATAGTTTTGGATTAAGAGAGGTGGCATGCTCAACAGATCTTAGTGCCGTAAAGTCTATGAGAAGTGATACCGGTGGGTGGGAGACCAGTACTCCGCGAGCTTTGAAACGAATATTAACTTATGAAGGTAGTACTTATTTATTAATAGTAAATGCGGGGTGGTTTTTAAGATTTTTTAAGATAGTGCCTTCCGTATCAATGAGTTTTTGCAGAAGTTGTTATTATTACGGTGCTTATATGCATACGATAAGTTGGACCACGAGTGATTGTAGTTACGATGGTGATATGGGAATAGTAAAGGCTAACGATGGAACTATAATAGATCTTGGTTTGCAGTTATCTTGTTCATATCATATTAAAAATTCGACTTGGTCAACGGATAAAATATCTTCGGATACAATGAATAATAAAATTGTTTTGTTTTTACAATCTGGAAGTTCTTCAGTGCCTGATTGGTCTGGCTATTGGTACGGTGGCCCTGAGAATATTATTTATGTATCTGGTGTAAATAAGTATGGAGGAAGTATAAATTCGAGTACTTGCTCAGAGGCAACCTTGTATAGAAATACATACAAGTTTGTGGCTTACAATAATTACATTATCTATGCGTATTGTTATCCGGGGAGAACAAAGCAACTTATTTTGGGGGCTGCAAGGTATTATATTGACTCACAATATCAAGTTCATTTATTGACGAAGACAGAATTCAGAGATAAAGATAACAACAGCTTTGGTACGCTGACAAATTGCGATCACCTCATGTTTATGGATGTTAGAAATGGGCACTTGTGGTTGGCTTGGATGGATACCAACAATTATATTCGCCACATGTACGTTAAAGCTCAAGACATTATCGATGCGTGCTACTGAATTGTAATAACTGTGCTTAAAATTTAACAGGGGGGCGAAACCTTTGAATTTTGTATTGAGTTTTGAAAGCTTATTCATGGCATATATACTCAATAATTCTTTATTACAATGTTGTTAGAATTTGTGTGAATACAGTTAATTAATTATAAACGTTTTTTGAAACGTAGTTAACGAAATTTTAAGTGCGTAATTTCCCGTAAGTAAAAATTGACAATAGCGTCGATCCGGCGAGATACTGGCCAAGTGATTTATCTGAGCTTGGGGTCGAATACGGGGGATCGGTTGGAGAATTTGAGGCGCGCCTTGCGTTGTGTGGAACAACGTTGCCTCACGCACGTTAAAACTTCAATCGTGCTGGAAACCAAGGCAATTTTGCCGCCGGATGCCCCGCAAGAGTGGGATCGGCCTTACTTGAATATGATTGTGTGTGGAGAAAGCAGCCTGTCTCCGAAGCAATTATTGGCGAGCCTACAGCAGATTGAACTTGAAATGGGCCGCGAAAAGGATCATTTGCACTGGAGCCCACGCACGATTGATATTGATATTTTGCTGTACAACGACCTGTGCCTTGCGACGGATAGCCTGCAAGTGCCGCACCTGGAGTTGCTAAATCGCCCATTCTTTCTGCATTTATTGGCCTTACTCAATCCGTTGTTGAAACATCCGGGCAATCATCTGCCGTTTGAATTATTGGCCCAGCAGGCGGCCGATACGGACGTCTTTATAAGGTCATTGTGCCTGGCGCCCAAGTTTGTCGGCGTTGTCAACGTGACGCCGGATTCTTTTTCAGATGGAGGTGAGCATGATTCCACGCAGGCCGCTTTGACGCACGCAGAGCGCTTGCTCGATGAGGGGGCCAGTGTGATCGAATTTGGGGCGCAGTCGACGCGACCCGGTTCACAACAGATGGGCGCGGCGTATGAATTACAGCGGCTTGAGCCCATTTTGGACCTTTGGTACGCTCATCCAAAACTGAAAAGTATTCCGGTAAGTATCGACACGTATTGGCCGAAAGTCATGATAAAACTCGTTGAAAATTACCCAATTGCGTGGATCAATGACGTTAAGTGTCAATTGGATAAGGGCACGCTGAAGATCATTGCTAATGCGGGCTGCTCTATCTGCGTCATGCATTCGTTGTCGGTGCCACCGCAGAGAGATTTGCACCTGCCTCTCGAAGACTTGCCCATGGCTCACATCGAGCAATGGTTCGCTCCGTTATTGGAAAAGTTGCAAGCCTGTGGATTTGAGCGCTCATCGATTATCTTTGACCCCGGTTTGGGCTTCGGAAAGACAATGTTTCAAAATTGGGCATTGTTGCGCCAAATCGAACGCATGAAACAGTGGGGCTGCCCCATCCTCATCGGCCACTCCCGGAAGTCATTCTACAACGCCGTTTGTAAGGAAAATTTTGCACAGCGAGATGTGGAAACCTTGGCCGTTTCAAGCTGCTTGCAGCCCTTCAACGTCGATTACCTGCGTGTGCACAACGTTCAGATGCATCAGAGATTTTTTTCAACACAACATTGCTTGAATTCTTATTATGCAAATTGAAGCCATTCGTACATCACTCGTGTGTCACAAACAACCTTTGACGGAGTTTGTCGGCGCGCATTTGCAAAACATTTCGGACAATGACATCTTGGTCATCACTTCGAAGGTTGTCAGCATTTGTGAGGGGCGTACTGTATCAAAAGAGGCCGTCACAAAAGATGAATTGGTTCGTCGGGAAGCCGATAAAATTGTTCCAAACCCACATGCGGTTGACAAGCGCGTCGTTTTAACTTTGAAGGATAACATGTTGCTTCCGTCGGCGGGCATTGATGAGTCCAACGCAAATAACACCTACGTCATGTACCCAACAGACAGCTTTGCGTCGGCACGATCCTTGTGGTCCTTCCTCAGAGAAAAATATCATCTAAAGCGCGTGGGCGTACTCATCACGGATAGCCGCACGACTCCATTGCGCAGAGGTGTAACGGGGATCGCTCTGGCCTGGTGGGGTTTTTCCCCCCTGTGGAGTTACGTCGGACAGCGAGATTTGTTCGATCGCGTCCTGTCAATGACGTGTATTAACGTGGTCGATGCGCTGGCCACAAGTGCCGTTTTCGAAATGGGCGAGGGGAATGAATGCACGCCCTTGGCCATTATCAAAAATGCCCGACGCGTCAACTTCGATGAATGTTCTCACGATGCCCAAGAAGTAAAGATTTCTATGGAAGAGGACCTTTACAGACCTCTGTTGGAACCTTTACTTTAAAACAGTGAGATGCTTACAAACTTTGATGGATGGCGACAAATTGACCGGTCGTTTTACGCAGCTGTAAACTCAGATAGCGTGCAAGCCCCTTTAGGAGAATTACACCAATGCGCGGATATTTTTCAATGATGGTGTAAAAGTCGTCTTTGCTTAAGACAAGCAGACGGCTTGCTTCCGCGGCTTGTAGGGTGCCGGATCGAATCGAATTGTCTAATACAGCTTGCTCCCCAAAGAATTGATGTGGTACAACACGCGCGATTTCCAACGGAATCGCATCGTCGTTTGCCTTGTAAATGATGAGCTCCCCATCCAACACATAGTACAAAGCATCGGCAACATCCCCTTCCGAAAATAAAATTTCAGAAGCGGGAATTTCTAAATAATGCCAGTAAGGCTCAACGACCTTTAATTCTTCCGCATTTAATTCCTCTAAAATGGGTACATTTATCAATTCATCCAAGACATTCATAAAATTATTGTAAGACCATTTTATTAATTAGGCAATGAAATAAATTCAATCTACCGTGCCGATTTTTTACAGCAGGTACTTTAAATGTAAAAACGGCTTGCAAATCTTGTAATTTAATTATTGGATGTTCCCCTACAAAGCAATGAAAAATATATTTTTGGCAGATCAAACCGTTACCCCTGCCGCTTCAGGTGGGTCTTCGCTCATGATTATGGGCTTGTTTTTGTTGGCCTTTTGGTTCTTATTGATTGCTCCGCAACGCAGAAAGCAAAAGGAACAAGAAAAGATGATTGCTCAGTTGAAGTCCGGTGATGAAATTATGACGACCAGTGGCATTATCGGTGTGATTGTGCAGGTCAAGAGTAATTGCCTGTTGGTAAAATCGGGGGATTCAAAATTTGAAATACACAAGAGTTTTGTGCAAAGTAAACTTGTTGTCGAAAAAACTAAAAAATAAATTTGATTGCCGACCAGTTAGCTGTGCGGCCGTTGTGATTTTTGGATACATTACTTGAGGTTCTTGAATTATGGTGCGTAGTACGAAGTGGAGATTAATTTTAAGTTGTATAGTGGCGATTTGGGGCTTATCACAAGCATTCCCTTACAAAGATTGCCCTTTTGATCGTTATTTGGTCGATAAGGCGAGTGCACATACGGAGGAATTTAAGACCCTTGTAACGCGTGCACAGGCCCTTGTGACGGATAAGAAAGAAGGAAACCTGCTGTTGGCCTTGTCGCATGTTTGCAGTGCCGAAAAAATCGACTTGTGCAAATTTTTCCCAAAGTTGAACGTTGAGGATATCAAGAACCTGGACAAGCGGAATCGCATTGTCTTGCAGTATTTGTTCCAATCATCCAAGAGCGTGTTTAAGCAAGGCCTCGATTTGAAAGGCGGCGTGGCGTTTGTATTGGAGATCAACCCGCGTGTTTTGTTGGGCAAGGAGAATTGGGAACGACAACAGCTGATACAAAAGGCAATTGAGGTCATTATGGGCCGCATTGACTCTTTGGGCGTGGCCGAACCCATCGTACGTCCACGGGGCGACAATGCCGTCGAAGTTCAATTGCCGGGTATTTCGTTGGAAAGCAACCCGGATGTCGTCCAAGCTCTCAAGAAGCCGGCAAAATTAGAATTCCGTTTGGTCAATGATGACGTGGATGCCAAGGGCGATGTGCCCCACGGATATGAACGCTTGTGGCTCGCTCAGGAAGATGCGAATGGACAGGAGATTCAACTGCCAGTTTTGGTTAAGCGTGTGCCGGAATTGACGGGACAGGCGGTCAAGGCAGCTCGGCCCGTGGTGGATTCTTACGGACGTTACGAAATCAGCTTGCAGATGACCGATGTGGGCACCGAACGTTTCGGCAAGGTTACGCAGGCGAATTTACACAAGCGCTTGGCCATCGTCTTGGATGGAAAGCTGTATTCTGCACCGGTCATTCAATCGGCAATTATGAATGGACAGGCCAGCATTTCTGGCAATTTTACTCAAAGAGAGGCGATCGAGCTGTCCAATGTGCTGAATAATCCGTTAGGTTTTGAGTTGGATTTGGTTGAAGTTTACGAAGTGGGCCCCTCGTTGGCGGCCAATGCAAAGAGTTTAGCCATTGAAGCGGCGTTTCTGGGAACACTGATTGTGATCGCCTTGTTGGTTTACTGCTACCGTACATTGGGTGTTATCAGCGCGTTGGCGTTGTTCTTTAATGGAGCCCTCGTAATTGGTGCGTGGGCGGCCATTGGTGCGACGATTACTTTGCCCAGCATTACCGCATTGGCATTGACGTTTGGCATGGCGGTTGATTCAAATATTTTGATATTAGAGCGTGTTAGAGAAGAAATTAAGGCTGGCAAAGATAGTGTGGTAGCCATGCACTTGGGGCATCAAAAGGCGTTTTTAACCATTTTAGATGCCAATTTAACGACGCTTTTAACGGCGTTCTTGCTGATTTGGCTTGGAACGGGGTCTGTCAAAGGCTTTGGAATAACCTTGGCAATTGGTATCTTAACAACGTTGTTCTCCGTTTTGGTATTCAGTCGTGCGCTTATGGAAATTTACGTAAGGCGCTTTCATGGCGTACTTGCGATTAAGAGCTACTTAAATGCGTGCTCTGTTGATTTTCTGAAGTACAAACGCGTTGCGTTGACAATTTCTTTGACGGCACTACTTGTGGGTTGGATTGCTTTGGGCTGCCGTGGCAAGAAAATTTTAGGGATTGATTTTGTCGGGGGAGATGAATTGCTCGTTAAGTACGAGCAGGTCGTCGATTGCCAAGCGATTCGTTCGCTTGTCGCACAGGCAGGGCTTGGCGAAGTTAACGCCGTTTACCAACGTTACTTGGGTAAGAGTAATACGGTGTTGAAAATTCAAGCGGAGAGAGATAAGGGACCAAGTGTTTTAAAGTTATTGGATGAGAAATTCCCAGATGCCCATTTAAAGTTGCTTGCGAAAAATACGATGGGTGGCTCGGTCAGCGCGGATCTCCAACGCAGCGCATTGTGGTCTGTATTGGCGGCTTTGTGTGGCATTTTGTTGTATGTGGCCTTGCGTTTTGAATTTGGTTATGGCGTAGGGGCCATTGTTGCTTTGTCGCACGATATTTTGATTACCATTGGATTGTATGTCCTTTGCGGGCGTCAGTTCTCTGGTCCTATGGTGGCCGCCATCCTGACAGTTATTGGTTATTCTATCAATGATACGATCATTATTTTCGATCGTATTCGAGAGGAATTGCCACGAAATGCCCACTTAAGCCTTGTTCAAGTTATTAACCTGGCGATTAATAAGACCTTGTCCAGGACGCTGATGACAAGTATAACAACGTTTATTCCTGCGTTTACGTTATTTTTGTTATGTCCGGGCATTGTGAGTGACTATGCTTTGGTATTTTTAATTGGCATTGTTGTGGGTACATTTTCTTCCATATTTATTGCTTCTCCTATTTTTTATGCTTGGCATCATGGAGACAGGAAGCACGTTGAAGCTAGGCGCGATGTTTTACCTACATACGCTTGGAAACAAGAATAACATCCGATGCGTTGGACAGATAAATATAATGGGCTCGCTTGTGAAGAGCAGATTGATATTTACTGTAAGCAGTTGGGGGTATCAAAATTTTTGGCGCGCTTGCTGTTGCCCTTAAATTTTGAGCGAGTGGACCAAGCGTTTAGGTTTTTGAATCCGAGCTTGCAGCATTTTGAAGATCCTTCTAACATTAAAAATCTGAATCAGCTTGTCGACGTTTTAGATCACGCATTACGGTCTGGACAGGCCGTAGGGGTCATTAGCGACTACGATGTGGACGGAATTACGAGCATCGCGTTGTTGCAGCGTTGCTGCCGTGCGTTGAATTATCAATTTAAGCCGTTTTTCCCAGAGCGAGAGACAGAAGGCTACGGCCTCAGTATGGATATTGTCAAACGGGTATTGTCCAACGGGCACTTTGACGTTATTATCGCCTTGGATTGTGGTACAAATTCAGTAGAGGCGGTCGATTTCCTCAATCAACAGGGTGTTTCCGTACTTATCATTGATCACCACCAAAAAAATTGCCAAACGCTGCCCAAAGCCATTATCGTTAATCCGCATTTAGACGGACAAACTCATTCGATTTCCTCGAAACAATTGTGCACGGTCGGCCTTGTTTTTAAATTAATTCACGCTTGGTTGAAACGCTTAAAGGCAGAGCAATACCCGCCCGCGCAATCGATCCGTTTAAGGCCATTTTTAGATTTGGTTGCCTTGGGGACGGTGGCTGATATGGTTCCTTTAACCGAAGAAAACCGTTTGTTTGTTCATTTCGGGCTTAAAGAACTGCAGCAGTCGGGCTTAGTTGGTTTAAAAAGTTTGTTGAAGTATGCTGGGATTGAAGAAGATAATGCGTTGACGACAGACGATGTTTCTTTTCGTTTGGCCCCTCGTATTAATGTGAGCGGGCGCTTGGGGTCCGCCTATTTGCCATTTCGTTTGTTGACGAGTCAGGATGTGAACTTGTGCAACAAATTGGCGAAACAGTTGAATCAGCTGAATAGTCAGCGGCAAGAAATTGAAAAGGAGATTTTAGAAGAGGCCCAGCGTATGATTGCCCAGCGCAGCCACCGCGCGTTGACTTACGTGCTTTACAATGAAAATTGGCATATTGGTGTTGTCGGCATTGTGGCGGGGAAATTGACCCATCAGTACGGCAAGCCTATTTTTGTTTTAGGTAAAAAGGGCGATTTTGCAAAGGGATCGGGGCGCAGCATCCCAGAAGTCGATTTGGTCCATTTATTTCAGAAAGCCGGGATCGATGCGAAACAATGGGGAGGGCACCCCGCCGCCGTCGGATTAATGGTGGAGCCTCATCACGTGGCCTTGTTGGAAGAAAAGCTCAATCAAGCTCTTTATAAAATGTTTCAACATGGCTTCCCTGAGCCGACTTTGTCGATATCTGCCTCGTTGGATTTGGAGGATTTGACGGATCATTTGTTGGAAGAAGTCGAGCGTGTAGCTCCATTCGGGCAAGGCAATGAGTCTCCCACCTTCGTGTTGCGTAACATTTCCCTTACTAAAAAGCCGGAACGTTTTGGGAGTGAAGGCGCACACATGCGCTTGAGCCTGAATGGAATTACTACAATAGGGTGGGGTATGGGCTCTGTGCGTTTCCCCTCCGATGCAGTTGACCTAGCTGTAAAAATTACATGGAATTACTGGCGAGGTAAGAAAGTATTTCAACTGCAATTGGTGGATTGGAAACGTACGTCTTGAGTTAACTTGTTATGGAACAAATCCGATGATGTCTTTGGCTGACAGAGGATGGCCGATATCCAGTTTATTCTTTGCGTATTGACCTAGAACGGATTCCCAATATTTTGGAGCTAAGCCGAATGATGGACGGATGATTTTAAGATTGTCTTTTGTAAATTGTTCTCCGCATTCAATCGGCTTACTGACGTAAATAGAGCATCGATACCTGTGCCCTTCATAATTTTCTATTTCTTCTTCCCCCAAGCCCTTGTAAAGTTCTTTGCCTGTATTGACCATCAAGCGAAACTCGTTAGGTTCTAGGGATAAGATGTTTTCGACGGCATCGCCTTGTCGATTGAGAATAAAATGCTTTTCTATGAGGCTGGCGCCCAGAGAAATGCTACCCAGTGCAATGTTAATGGAGGGCGTGTGGTCCGAAATGCCCACCGAGCATTTAAACTGTTTTTGTAAGTATGTAATGGTTCGCAAGTTACGTACGGGCAACTCAACGTGCTTTAGCAGCATCCAATGTTTACATCCGTTGTCTTGCAGGGTTGTAATGGCCTCCTTTATTTCATTGAGATTGGCCCATCCAGTGCTGAGGATGACGGGCTTGGCCGTAGAAGCTACTTTTTTGAGCAATGGCAAATGCGTAATTTCTAGCGATGGAATTTTGTAAGCGGGTGGATTGACGTGCGTTTCCAGAAAATCAACGGCCGTTTCATCAAAAGGAGTGCACAAAAATGTTATATTTTGCATTTTTGCGTATTCGGCCAATTCTTCATGCCATTCCCAGGGCGTGTAACTTATTTTGTACAAATCGTACAAGTGCTTTACCTTCCAGGGAACATCAACCTCAAACTGCTCATTTCGAATCGGTAATGTTAACGTATCGGCCGTGTACGTCTGTACTTGTACGGCGTCAGCACCACTGATTTTGGCATATTTGATAAGCGCGCGTGCTTGTTCTATGCATTGTTGATGGTTACTGGACAAATCGGCTATGAAATAGGGATCACATTGAGGACCGATAGCTCGATTTCCAATGCTAAAGCAAGGGGATTTTTTTGGCATCGAATTTAATTAAGTGTGTCTAGAATTTTTAATTGGTTTATAAAGTTTTCACCTTCTGGAAATTGGGAAAGCGCCTTTGAATAATTCGAAAAAGCCTCCGCATCTTTTTCATTATGAGCTAAGTATCCAAGGGTATAATTGGCAAGTGCTTTGAGGTAAGCAGAATTGTTATTCGTCAACGATATCAATGTGGATTTTGCCTCTTCTGTATGATTATCATACAACTCTGAAAAGGCGTATCCGAGTTGAGCGTGCTCTAACAAAGGTGAAATTGTTAAATATTGAATGGCCTTTTGATAATAATTGGCGGCTTCTTCGTAATGTCGCTTATTGAAGTCTTTGTTAGCTTTTTCAAGAAAAATAAAACCTTTTAAGGCGTTTAATCCTTTGGGTAGACGGGTCTCGGCCCATCGTAATTGCTCCTCGTGCGTTGTTAATTTCGCATATTTGGCAAGGTGAAACTGGATACGCTTTTCCTGACCCCAGGCGAACAATGCGTGGAAGGCCCAGGCCGCTAATATAATTGAAAATGAGGACAGCAAGATATTCTTATATCGTTGCAGGTACGACCAAATTTTAATCTCAACGGGTATAACTTGTTGTTCCATTTCTGCTGTTTCTGTATCTTTTGAATGCTTCATATGTAGTTTATATTTTCCTGGGTTGTTGTTTTGGAAGGACTTAAATCCTCTATTCTTCTGTGTACAAATGCCCCTCTATTTTTCAGTTACCTTTTTCATCTCTTTTATATACAGCCCCGTATAGCCCTGCCCCCCTTTAGAAGGGCATGCTTGTGGCTCGAAGCGCTTAATAAAAGATACGAGAAGTTAAAAGAATAGTCAATCTCGGAATTTTTAGTTTTTGAAATGTGGAATTAGGGTTTGGATAAAATGAACACTTTCTTCATTAGTTGTGAGTTGAGAAATGCGCGATAAATTTTCTTGAAGATCTTTTAATGGCATGATGCTTGCATCCGTATCTTTAAAAGCCCATATGTGTTGATTGCTCGTTTTTTCAAAGTTTCCGTTGGTGTAATCCAGATCCTCGTGTAATTTTTCACCGGGTCGAATTCCTGTGAAAATAATATCGATGTCGATGCCGACTTGTAGATTATTGAGCTCGATCATTTTCTTCGCGACGTCGAGAATTTTGACGGGCTTACCCATGTCCAAGACAAAAGTCTTGCCTCCAATGGACGGAAATGACGCTGCCTCTAAAATTAATCCAACTGCTTCCGGAATGGTCATGAAAAAACGGGTCATTTCTGGGTGGGTGACGGTGACAGGCCCACCGCGTGCAATTTGTTCTTTAAATGTGGGCAGTACACTGCCGGCTGAACCCAACACATTGCCAAAACGCACCACCATAAATTGTGTTTTATTTTGTGGACTGTGTTGGACGGACATGCAAAACATTTCGGCGATGCGTTTGGAGGCCCCCATATTGTTGATGGGATTAATTGCCTTATCTGTTGAAATTAATATAAATTTTTCAACCCCCAGTTTGCTGGCCAAAAGCGCCAATTCTCCCGTCGCAAAAGAATTATTGGACAACGCAATTAACGGTTGAAATTCCAATAGCGGCACGTGCTTGTAGGCGGCTGCGTGAAAGATTAATTGCGGTCGGTATTTATTTAAAACGTTTTCGAGTTCACGTGTGTGGGAAATGTTCAATAAAATAGGTATACAGGAGTGCCCCTCGCGTAAAAGATCTTGCTCAATCTTAAATAAGTTGAATTCGGAATGTTCAATAAGGATGAGTTGCTTTGGGTTTTTAATGGCAATTTGTTTGGCCAATTCCCGGCCGATGGATCCACCTGCGCCCGTGACCACCACTACCTTATCGGTAATTAAGAGCTTGTTTTGTTCTAAATTGAGTCGGATGGGTTTTCGGTCCAAAAAGTCTTCAACGTCTAGGGCCCTGAGCCGGCTTGCAACCGACCGGCCTTCTAAGAATTCTCCCAATGACGGAATGGCTAAGGCCTTTAATTTGAGTTCCTTGGCCAGTAGGGTCAGCTCGTACAATCTTTTTTGAGGGAGGCGGTCTGACATCAGAACAATTCCGTCCAATGGATTGTGCTCCGTGAAATCTCTCAGGAGTTCGGGGGCTCCAATGATTGGAATGTCGTGTAAATTTCGATGATAGTAACGCGGGTTGTCGTCCACGACCACCACCGGTTGTAAGCCATAAAAACGTTTGCTTTTGAGCTCGGCGATGATGTTGGATCCCGCCTCATTGGCGCCGACAATGGCCACTTTTAACGTACCAGGTCGGGCCTTAAAAGTGGTTTTGTGAAAGTTGTATCTCGCGTTTATGATGCGTAAGCTTGTTCGAAAGAACAATATAAACAGGATGGAAAAGAGTAGATCCGCTAGAATAATCTCACGAGATGGAAATAGGGAGCTCGGTGCGTAATAATTTAAGAGTAAAATGGTGAATGAGATGCACAAAAAAGAGCTAACAATTTTTACTAAATCTGGGAGCCTGAAGTAAGAGAAAATACCTTTAAATTCTCCAAGGGCAATGAGGGTTATAATTTTTAACGGGACTAATAATAAAACGTTATGCCACATCACAAGTTGTAATGCGGTAGGGATGGTGAAGTCGTATTTTAGCATGTAAGCCAATACGATACTGGCGATGAAACAAAATGCGTAAATGCCTATTTTTAAACAGTACACCATTGGAGTAATGTAATTCATAAATGAGGAAATATAAAATGCAAAGGAGCCCTAGGCTCCTTTGCGTAAGTATTTATTCAGAACGCTTGGCTTGCGTAGCTTGATCCAGCAAGTCTCCCAAATTGGTAAGATCTTGACTGCTTGAGATCGTATCGTACAACTTAATCTCTTCTGCCAATTGTGATTCATCGTACGCCGCTGCTTTTATGGATAAGCCAAGACGACGTTCGTCTTTGTCAATTTTAATGACGCGTGCTTCAACGGTGTCGCCCACCTTCAACACGTCTTTTAATTTATCAACGTGTTCTTCGCTTACTTGGCTGATGTGTACCAAACCGTCAATGTCATTTTGCAATTCAATAAATGCCCCGTAAGTGGCGATTTTGGCTACCTTGCCCTTTACGATGTCGCCAATCTTGTACAAGCTCTCAATGTGCAACCATGGGTCTTCGGTGAGTTGTTTAATGCCGAGCGCGATACGTTGTTGAGAAGGATCAGATTCTAGCACGATTGCTTCGACTTCATCGCCCTTTTTCAACATTTCACCCGGGTGATTAATCTTTCTCGTCCAGCTCATGTCAGAAACGTGGATCATGCCGTCGATACCTTGTTCTAATTCGATGAATGCGCCGTAACTGGTCAAATTGCGAACTTTGCCGTGTACGTGAGCTCCAACAGGATAGTTGTGTTGAATCATATTCCACGGGTTGTCAGACAATTGACGGATGCCTAACGAAATTTTTTGTTCATCCTTTTGAATGTCTAATACGACCGCCTCAACTTCGTCGCCCACGCGTAAGACTTCACTGGGCTTGTTAATACGTTTTGTCCAAGAAAATTCTGTGATGTGAATAAGGCCTTCAACGCCCTCTTCTAACTCTACAAATGCGCCGTATGGGACGAGGTTGACCACTTTACCGCGAACTTTAGAACCGACGGGGTAGTGTTTTTCAATTTGATCCCATGGGTTTGCATGCATTTGCTTAATGCCCAAAGAAACACGTTCTTTATCGCGATCAATTTCGGTGACCATGACTTCGATTTCTTCGCCGACTTTAAGTATTTCGTTGGGGTGAGAAATGCGACCCCAGGTCATGTCGGTGATGTGCAATAAGCCGTCTAAACCGTCCAAGTCAATGAATGCCCCGTAATCGGTAATGTTTTTCACAATACCCTTGCGGATCGAGCCAACTTCAACTTCATTTAGGATTTGTTGACGTTTTTGTTGACGTTGAGATTCGATTAATTCGCGCCTTGATACGACGATATTGCGGCGCTCCTTATTGATTTTGACAATCTTGAGGTCGAATGTTTGGCCAATATATTGATCTAAATTCTTGGGAGCTTGTACGTCAATTTGTGAAGCAGGCAAGAAGGCGTCCACGCCGATGCTTACGACCAATCCGCCTTTAACTTTACCTTTAACGCGTCCGGAGACTTCTTCTCCTTCTTCGCATTTTTCTAAAATGTTTTCCCAATTCTTTTGTTGTTGGGCTTTATCGTACGATAAAATGGGTCTGCCTTCAACATTTTCTATACGTTCAACAAATACCTCAATGGGTTGTCCCACAGATAATTCGTCAAAATTAAGAAATTCGCTTGCGGGAATGATTCCCTCAGCTTTTGCGCCGATATCTACTGCCACCTCGTTGGGACGTATTTCCGAAATTGTCCCCGTGACAATTGTGTTTTGTTTTAAACGTTTGAGTGAGTTTGCGTCGAGCAAACTATCCATAATTGCTGTCATAATTATATCTTTAAGTTTCTTTCACCAAGGGAAAATGCTTGATAAAAGGGTTAAGGGTTAATTTTTTACGCGTTAGCGTAGTATCATTATAAAGTGCAAAAGTTCTTCAAATTAATCAATTCAAAAATGTCATATTTTTAAATGATAATCTTTAGAAATAAAGTTACAAAACGCTTGCATTTTTATCGTTGATAAGCACAATAATCTAACGCCTGAAGAGTGGAAACTTAGACCATTCGCTAGATGTGCGCTAGGTGTTTTATGGAAAGCAATACAAATGAAGACATGGTTTATTGGGTAAATGAAAATGATGATTCTGTATTGATTCGAATAAAAGGGCGTGCGAGTTACTTGAATTGTTCAATATTGAGTGAATTTTTACACGAAAAATTAGATCAAGGTTGTCTAAAATATTGTTTTTTATTTAACGATTGTACGGGTATTGATAGCACTTGTTTGGGGGTTTTAACCGGGTTGTCGCTGAAATTAAGCCGTGCCGGGGGTGTTTGTATTTTTAACGGCTTAAAGGGCAAGCCCTTAGAGACGGTTAAATTATTGGGCTTAGATCAGTTGGTGCACCTGGTGGATGACATTTTTCAAATAGAGAATGCAGAAGTTTGCTTGAGAAATTCACAATGTGCGCTCAATTCGGACCTTATTTTAGCCGCCCATCAATTCCTAATGGAACTTAACGCTCAAAATAGAGTCCGATTTAAGGAAGTTGTGCAATGTTTGACTGCAAAGAAATCCGTGTGACATGTTTTATTTTTTACTGGGAATCGGTTTTGGTGCGGCATTGTTATTTGCGCTTTATTTAACAGTAAGATCTGAATATGCTCAACAGGAAAAGGCGCGTGAATTGCTTGTCAAGGAGCGGGTTATTATCCTCAGCTTTCTGCACACTCTGATCGATGCTGTCAGTCAGGGCGTTTCTAAAAAACAGCTCTATCGTCTCATTCTGCACGGCAGCCTCATGAATACGAAGGGTACAAGTGCCTGCTTTTATGAGAATGTGCCTGACGCGAAACAGCTGGTTGCGGTTGCTTATGAAGGATTGTTTCCCCCATTAAAGGAGAAAATTCCGGAGGGGGCATTGCGGGCAGAAGTGTTATCTTTGGCGAGGCAGGGAGAGGCATTTAATTATGGTGAAGGTATTGTGGGCGAAGTCGCTAGCACGTTAAAGCCCGTTATTTTGGAAGGTGAAGATGTTTCTTATTACGTGGTTCGTCATTTTGACGACGCGTTGAAAATGCAGTCCTTGTTTGTTTTTCCAATTTATTTTAGGGACGAATTGTTTGGTGTTTTGGCCATTGCCAATTCGGTTTACGACCCCTCGCTTTCAAAAGATACGGGCGATCTATTGAGGGTGATAACCGAGCAGGCGGGCATGGTCTTGCACAACGCGAAGTATCTGAATTATCAAATTGAAAAAAACCGACTTGATTTTGATTTGAATTTAGCTAGTGAGGTGCAAGCGCTGTTGTTCACTAAGCCAAATTCGCATGTGGCCCATTGTGATTTCGCGGTTTATTGTAAGTCAGCACAGCAAATCGGAGGCGATTTTTACGATATTTTACACTTAGATGAGCATCGTACCGCGTTTGTGATTGCCGATGTTTCTGGAAAAGGAATTGCGGCCTCTTTACTCATGACCATGTGCATCACGCATTTGAAACATTTTGCGTATTTGTACGATTCTCCTGCCGCTGTGCTGAAAGAACTCAATCGCCACCTATACTTGGAGACAAGTCAAGAGATGTTCATTACCATGGCCTATTGTATCTTTGACAGTCAGGTGCAGTCATTGACCATTGCAAGGGCCGGGCACGAGTGCCCTCTATTGGTGCCTGTTGAAGGTCCAATACAAAAATTAATGCCTCGAGGCATGGGGCTTGGAATGGTCCCGAATGTGCTCTTCGATAGGCAAATTCAAGATGTTGTTTATAAATTTGAAAAGGGCGATTTTTGTGTACTGTATACCGACGGTGTTACCGAAGCCTTAAACGCACAAAAGCAAGAATTTTCACAACAGAGCCTGCTGAAAATTGTGGAGGAAAATAGGCATAAATGCGCGCAAGATTTAATTCAAACCTTGGTGACGCAAGTGGAGACTTTTGCAGGGTCCAAACATTTGTCGGATGATTTGACCGTGCTTGTCTTCCGTCATGTGAATGAAATTTAGAAATCAGCCCAGATTGTAATTAATTGTTAATAAAGTAATTGTTACACGTCGCTGTATTTTGTGAAGGAAATTATTTATTTAAGGTATTCTTCGTACATTTTTTATTTAGAATGTAATCGCTGGATTTCATAAACTAATTAAAAGGTCGTTTTAGTGGAGTGCTAAATGTTGGCAAATGAGGCACAATTGCCCTGGTTTGCATATAACGCGGTTGCAGTAGGTCCGTCCGTAAAAGATCATTTGCAGGTGCAGTTTGAACCAGCTGCTTTGTGGGAAAATTGATTTCAGTTGTTCTTCAATATGCTTGACGGAAGTTTTTTGCGATAAGCCCCAGCGCACTGACAAGCGTTGAATGTGGGTATCTACGGGGAAAGTGGCTTGGTGAAAAGCGTGCCCAAGGACCACAGAGGCCGTTTTGTGACCAATGCCGGGAAGGCTCTCTAAATCTTTAAAATTATCGGGCACTTGCCCATGAAATGATTCGCAAAGTTGCTTGGAGAGCTGCCAAATGTGTTGGGCTTTTGCGCTGGCGAGTCCACAAGGCCTAATGATGCTTTGGATAAGCTCAATGGGCAGTTTTACCATTGCCTGTGGCGTTGATGCTAATTGAAACAGTCGTGGGGCAATCTCATTGACACGGGCATCCTTGCAGCGGGCCGACAAGAGGGTGGAGATGAGCAAGGTGAAAGGATCTTCATCACAGGATAAAGAGGCCTTAGGGTCGGGGTACAATCGATTGAGCGTTGTGGTAATAAACGCTATGTCTGATTGAGAGCAATTCATTGGCACTTTCGCGGTTGGTATTCTGCCGCCAATTGGCCACAAGCCGCCTTAATTGATTTTCCAAAAGACTGGCGTACGGTGGCGGCAATATTGCGTTGTTCGAGTTGCTTTTGAAAACGGAGGGCAATGGGCCTGAGTGTTTCGGCTCTGTCGGATCCTGGAATGGCGTGGAAAGGAATTAAGTTGATGTGATACAGATGTCTGAATTGACCACGCGCTTTAAAAATTTGTTCGAGTGCATCTAGATCTTGAGGCCTATTATTGACGCCGTCGATGATCATGTACGCCAGATAAATTTTGTGATTGGTTTTCGCCGCCCGTTCATCGAGGGCTTTGAAAATATCGTCCAAATGGTAATGTTTGGCTGTCGGAATCCACTGTTCGCGTAATTTTTGTTCGGGAAAATGGAGTGAAAATGTGAGTGTGATTTGTGGTAGCTCTTCCGTAATTTTTTTGATTCCAGGGATGATGCCGACCGTTGAGACGCTTATCCGATGTGGGCTAAAATTGAGGCCTTGTGAATCAATGATGAACTTGAGTGCGTCAAAAATGTTTGGATTCAACAGCGCTTCACCCATGCCCATGACGGTGACGCGATCAATACCGGCGCTGATTTTTTGAACGTATAGGATTTGACTGATAATTTCATCGACGTCGAGATGCCTTTGAAAACCAATGCCGCCCGTCGCACAAAAAGCACATTGGCATGGGCATCCAACTTGTGTGGATATACACAAAGATCGCAGACCCTCTTGAAATTGCATGTACACACTTTCGATTTTTTTGCCGTCTTTCAATTGAAAGAGCAGCTTTTGAGCCTGAGGGTCTTCTTGCTTACGTATTAATTGCAGGGGCAATATACTTTCGCCAAAGCGAGCGACTAACTTTTCTCTTAGAGCGGAGGGTAAGACGGTAATGTCGCGGAAATTCAAGTGGGGTTCGTGTAAAATCGCTTGTCGTAATTGTTGATAACGAAATTTGGCTTCAGAGGCCTGTTCTAAAAAATTTTTAAGCGATTTTAAAATCAGCATACGTTTTATATAAGAGCGCCTAATTTTAAAATCAACGATTTTGTGAAGCTTTCATCAAGATTAGACTTAACTTGTGCCCAGAGAAAACAACTGCCTGGTAATGCTGAATAATTTCGTAAGATTTTATCAAAAATGTATGTCTGCTTCTTATATTATTTAAAACAAGACGAACAAAACGCAGGCTTATACGAATTTTTTATAGAAAGTGTCGGTTTCGCCATCAAAAAGCAGTTGAGACGAAGGTCTTAGTTCAAATTTTTCGATATATGCATTGAATTAGACAGCAAATAAGGTAAAAATTATTTGTTGCTGTTTAATTGCTTGATTAATTAGAGTGTTTTAATGCTCATGAGCAATCATCATTGAAATGGAAGTGAAATATATGTATCAATGCATCAGACAAATCAAACCTTTGTGCCGTGTTAATATTTGGAAGGGCCCATGTTATTAATGAGGAGGTAGAGCGCGCACGGATAAATTATGAGTGACCTTCATTTATTTTAGTCGTTAAGCAGAAAATGTTGTGCAACGAAAAAATTCCACAATAGGTTTTCATGGTTTATTTTACCTGAAAGATGCTGGGAAAACAACTTACATACTGTTTTTTGATCTAAGAATTGCCAAAGTATGGTGTCGGAACTTAGGTAATGCTCGAAAGTTGTTTTTAACGAAGTCCTAAATACATTGGCCAATGGCATGCCGAATCCCATTTTAGGCCTGTCCCACAATTCATCAGGTAGGTATTGAGCTAGCAGCTTTTTTAATAGATATTTTTTACAGCCTTTATGGATTTTTAGGTGAACGGGGATTGACCAGGCAAAATCAACTAAATCGTAATCTAAAAAAGGAGCGCGTGTTTCCAAGGATGTGGCCATGCTAGCGCGATCGACTTTGCATAAAACATCATCTTGCATAAATGTTTTCATGTCTAAAAACATGACTTGTTCAGTTTTTGCCTTTAGATCGGAGTGTATTGAAAAGTTTGTTCCAAGTAAGCTAGGATTGCTGTCCCAGTATTGTACGCTTCTTATGTAGGTTTCCAAAAAATTTTTACCTTTTAGAGCATTTAATGCCTTCTTTGCTTTCCCTGTAAATATAGGCAGGTGTTCTTCGGGTAAGCATTTTTGGGCTATATTTAGTAAGCTTGTGGGCAAAAATTTTCTATAAGTATTTAGCCGTGGTATCCATTTTTGCCTGTGATACCCGCCAAATAATTCATCCCCTCCATCTCCACTCATGGCAACGGTTACGTACTTGCTAATTTGTTTGCATATGGTGTAGGTCGATAACGCAGATGCATCGCCGAAAGGTTCGTCATAAAGATTTGTAATTGATGAAATGTCTTTTAAGACCTCCTCTTGATCAATGAACAAAGTTTGATGATCCGTGTGTAAATAATCGGCAATTTTCTTAGCATATGAAGATTCATCCCAGGGCGAATCTTTAAACCCAACTGTAAATGTCTTAATAGGTTTTGAGCTGATTGATTGCATCAAAGCTACCATTAAAGAAGAATCTATGCCTCCTGATAAAAATGCGCCCAAGGGGACGTCAGCTTCCATCCTTTCTCTGACAGCGTGGGATATTTTATCCTTTAATTGCCCCGTGTATTCTTCTTCTGAATATTGGTTGACGGTACGTTTTTGAATGTTAGAGCCTAAATCATAATAGGTGAAATCCCTAAAACCTTTCTCCGTTACAATCAAATAATGCCCTGGAAATAATTTTTTAACATTTTCATATATGCTGTAAGGACAAGGGATATAGTTAAATTGTAAGTATAAATTAAGGGCCGTTGGATCAATCGTTAGATCAATTTTGGGACATTGCTTTAAGGCCTTCAATTCTGATCCAAAACAAAAATATTGTTGTGCTTTGTAGGCGTAGTAAAGTGGCTTTTCACCAAAGTGATCGCGGGCGACGATTAATTTTTTATCCAAGGCGTCATAAACGCCAAAGGCAAACATGCCATTCAACTTTTTGAGAGTTTTATCAATTCCCCAATGCGTGCATGCGTTTAACAGAACAGAAGTGTCATTGTTGAAATAATATGATATTCCTTCATTTAACAATTCATTCGCTATTTGCTTATAATTATAAATTTCGCCATTAAAAACAAGGATATAACGTCCATCTGTGGATAACATTGGTTGGTGTCCAGCATTTGTTAAGTCAACAATGGACAACCGCCTATGCCCTAATGCGATATTGTTTTGCGTCCATAAGCCTTGATCATTGGGACCGCGATGACGTAGGGAATCATTCATGTTTTGTACGATATGGCCTACATCTAAATTATTTGAAAAATCCCAGAGTCCTGTTATTCCACACATAAACTTACAATATGAGCGCTGATTCGGAAAAATACAAGTCGTTTATGATTTATAAAACGTTATGAAATGACGCTAAAAAGATATAAACTTCTTATTGAGCCGTTTTCTTGTATCCCACTGCGCACCAATTGACTTCAGGATTGTTAGAAAAGGAAATGTTTTCAAGCCCACAACTTAGCATCATGTTAGTAATATCTGCCTTTGAATAACGTTTCTCTAGGCAAGTGCCAAATCGATCAAGAGCACAATTGCGCATGTTATAAAAAGAGCCGTTTCGGTAAGCACTGAGAGGTATATTTGCAACATTAACACCAAGCTTTTCCAGTATTTCGGATGTTTTTGCGAGTGGCCAATATACAAAAAGTGCTATACAGTCGGTAACAAGTCGTTTAACTTTATGAGGAAGTCTGCAAATAATCTTCCTTAATATGTCGCTGCACTTCCATATAAACTTAAACCAAAGAGGCCTATTCTCAAAGTTATAATACATGTATACTAAAAAGGGAGCTCCCGGTTTTAATTTATTAACACAAACTTGCATAGATTTTTCCGTTTCAGGTATATGATGCAATACACCAAGACAATAAGCAAAATCTTGGCTATTATCTTTAATTGGCATGTCATCTATGGTCGTATTAAAATAATCAATATTTTTGAAAGACTTAAGCTTTTCTTGCGCTACCAATAATGCCTCAGATGGATCAATACAGTGAAGTTTTTTAACTTTTGGTGCAACATACGCCGCCCAACGACCATTTCCGCAACCGGCATCAAAACCCTCTGCATCTTCGTTTAGCTTGTCCCACGGGAAAATGGAAAAATATCCTTGAAATTCTTTGTCAAGATCATCTTGAGGGCGTTCATTATTGGTAAAAGCATGCCATTCTTCCCCAAAATGCTTTACCACCGCATTATTGACGTTAGCCTTTTTTGGCTGTTGGCTGTTGGCTGTTGGCTGTTGGCTGTTGGCTGTTGGCTGTGAGTTTAATTGATTATTCATAAATAAAATATTTTCGTGATTATAACATTTCCGTAACCATTCTTTGCAAACCATCGGCCAAAGAAACACGGGGTTGCCATCCCAATAAGCTTTTCGCTTTGGAGGTGTTTGCATAGGTGTGTAACATGTCAGAACTATTGAATGGATAGTATTGAATGCTTGCCTTCTTACCAATGAATTTTTCTAAAAGTGAAATCATTTCGTTGATAGTATGAGGATTTTCATTTCCCAAGTTAATGATCTCGTAGCCTAATTCTTTTTGAGCTAAAATAATGCCGCGTGCGATGTCATCTACATAGGTAAAATCGCGAGATTGCAATCCGTCTCCGTTTAAAGGAATTGGTTTGCCTTGTGCGATACATTTCATGAACTTATCAGGGCTCATGTCGGGACGACCGTAGGGCCCGTAGACGGTAAAGCATCGCAGGATAGAAACATCAATGCCGTACAAATGGTGATAAGTGTAACAAAGCATTTCGGAGGCTTTTTTCGAGGCCGCGTAGGGGGATAGCGGTTGGTTAGCCGGTAAGCTTTCAACAAAAGGCATTGCTTGCCCTGCGTATAAGGAAGAAGTGGAAATTTGAATGAATTTTTTAATTGCGTGCTTGCGCATGCATTCCAGTAAATTCAATACACCTAATGCATTCGTTCGCATGTAAAGTTCAGGTGCTTCTAAGCTTGCTCGGACACCGGCGCGTGCGGCGATATTATACACGGCATCAAAGTGATATTGCTGAAATAAGTTTTCTAGAAATGACTTATCTTCGATGTCTGCTTTATTGAATACAAAATTTCCCCTTAAATCTTCGAGCTTTTTTAAACGAAAATTTTTTAACGAAGGGTCATAATAGTCATTTAAATTATCAATTCCAATGACCGTATCATTCCTTTGTAACAGCATTTCTGTTACCTTCGATCCAATAAAACCTGCGCAGCCTGTGAGTAATATGACCATTTTTCAAGTAAGGTTCTTTTATACTATTTTGTCGATCAACTAATACATTAATTTTGAACGACATAGAATTATTTAATTTTACACACGCTCTTTTATTTTATTCCAAATAGCTTCGTTAATTTTGTGAATGTCAAACTTGTCCTCAGCCAGCGAGCGGCTTTTATGCCCCATTTCCGCTACAAGTGAAGGCGTTTGAATAAAGCGTTCTATGGCATCTATGAGCGATGCTGTATTCCGTGAAGTTATTTTGAAGCCATTTTCTTGGTCTATAACGGCTTCCTTGCAACCAACTTCATCTGTGGTGATAACGGGGCGACCACAAGCCAATGCTTCTAATAGCGCGCGTGGTACCCCCTCTCGATAATAAGACGGGTAGATAAACACAGAACAATTATTAATTGCTTGCACCATGTTCTTGCAGTAGCCTTGATATTCTAAAAATTCTGCGCATTGTTGCAGTTGTTCTTCAGTGATTGCAGAAGGATTTGTGTCAATATTACCCGCTAAAACGAAATGTACGTTTGGATACTTTTGTTTTAAAACTTTAGCGGCTTCTGCATAGTGAAACACGCCTTTTTCTTTAATTAACCTCGCGGCCATGAAAAAGGTCAGTTGTTTTGGGACAGGTTTTTCTTGAAAAACCTGTAAATCGACGCCAGTTCCGTTAACAACCGAGGAATGTTCTGCTTTTATCATCTTGTGACAAATGAAAAAATCTCGATCGTCTGAATTTTGAAAGAATACGTGTGTAAAATGTTTGAAGCTTATTTTGTATAAAAGCATGCAAATTTTTTTGACCAATGCGCGTTTTAATCCAGGTTCATCGATAAAAGCGTAGCCGAGCCCGGAGATGAGGCCGTAAATGTTTTTTATGCCCAATCGATGTGCAACAATGCCCCCGTAGATATTGGGTTTTACATTACCAAAAAATACGGCGTTAGGTTTTGCTTTTTTCAGCAAGTTGTTAATAGAGGAAAATGTTTTTACGTTGTTAAGTAGTCCTATAGAAGTTCCACTAAACGCTTCAAATGGTATAAACTGTATCTTAGGGCATTGGCTTTGCCAAATAACGATGTCGTCTGAAGGTAAAGCAACGGCAATGTTGAGTCCTTTATCGGCAAGATCATTCAGCATAACGTGCCTAAAGTTCATAGCACCTGGGTTAAATAAACATAATAGATCAATCATAAAATAAGATTACTTACCAAAATAACTTATTAAGGGCCGTTTTTATTTTTTGTAAATGCAATATACAATAATTATTAGTTGATTTTATAATAGGTTGTAAGAAGAAAATACCTTTGTAAGCTGTCTTATTGAGAACTTGCTTATTAATGAGCTCTAACAAACGATAAAGGTAAAGGCTCCCTTACTCCCAGATTAAAGAACAATAACACAAACGTAATACGATAAGCCTTACGTGCATAGGAACTTGTAGCCTACGCACTACACAAATTAAACTTTTGTCGAATAGCTTAACACGCCAACATCCCTCAGTGCCTAAATACTACCGCCAAACAGCCACCGCCCCGTTGGTCACGTGGTAATGCCTTTACCCGAATAGGTTGTAACCTAAGGTTAAGATGAAGAGGCCAAGTTCCAATATTCTTTTTTTCATTTGAAAGGGTATTTACGTATAAGATTTATTAGTTGTCAAGTTTTATAGCGGTTGATTTTTTGAGTTGATCTGGGGTGACGGCGCCGGCAGAAATAATGATCTTCATGGCTTCTCCGATGGACATGTCTAAATAAACGATGTTTTCATTGGGAACCATGAGAAGGAAGCCGGTGGTTGGGTTGGGGGTCGTTGGGACAAAGACGTTGCGTACATCTTCCTTTGTCTTTTCTTGAACTTCTCCTCTGGCGTTGTTGGTTAGAAAGCCGATTGAATAGAGGCCCTTAGAGGGGAATTCAACGAGTACCGCTTGTTGGAAGAAGGACTTTTTACTTTGTGATATGGTATCGACGAGCTGCTTAACGGTTTGATAAACAGAGTTGATGAGTGGAATATTGTTGATCAAGCGTTCTACAAAATTCAGGCACCATTTGCCCAAGAAGTATTTTGAAAGCCAGCCGAAGCAAGTGATGATTGCAATAACGACGCATACGGAAAAAACGCTCAAAATGGATTCAATCCACTGCTTGTCCAGGCTTTTTATCCATGGGCCAAAGAATAAATTGCTGGCGGGTTGTCCGATTTTTTCGAGTAAAATTTGAATGACGAAGACCGTAACTGCCAATGGTAATAAAACGATGAGGCCCGTAATAAAGGAACGTTTAATTTTCGATATCATATAGCTCAGATTAAAAGTTCAACGTCCCAGTTGGCAAACACATATTCCAATTTTTTAGTGTTTTGACACCCGTAAAAAGTAGAAGAGCCCCAAGAACTGAAAGATAAAATTAGGAATCCAGATGAGCAAATCGGGGCGTAGGTTTGGTTTGGTTTCCAGCCACGATAACGCCATGACAATGAAGTAATAACAGAGGGCCAATCCGA
Organism: uncultured Verrucomicrobiota bacterium; assembly: GCA_902495005.1. Lineage (GTDB taxonomy): Bacteria > Verrucomicrobiota > Verrucomicrobiia > Opitutales > UBA9783 > CABUVL01. The sequence continues at coordinate 100,605 of CABUVL010000005.1, forward strand.
CCGCCAAGACGAGATTTGCAGAGGTTTCTGCCCGACTTACTTTGATGCCCAATGGGATTGCGATAAACACAAGCGATAACACGGCAAAAGACATAACGGCATTTTTTTGGATTTCCAAGGCGGCTGCAATCTTTTGGACGTAAGCGGCCGAATTTTTAGGGGCCAGCCGGTACTTGTTTTTAATTTGCATTAATTCACATAAGTTCATGTAGCCCAATCGCTTTGTAAACGTGTTGTTGCCCAACATGCTTTGAATGGGCAAGGAAATCGACGTATTGGCGAACAGAATCATTTGAGAATTTAATCCGTTGTCTTGCGCGTTGTATTTCTCTGCGATGCCGTTTAAGAGGCTAAAAATAAGGCAGTCGCTTTCTTTATCGTAGCGCAGGTACCCCTTTTCTGCGTGCAGAAATAGGTTTGTGCCCGTAGGATTACGGGGGTCGAGTTCCCATAACCAGCAATTTTCGACCCAATCGTTTCGTTTTTTTTCAATGAAGAACATGTATCCGGGGAAATTTTTGGTAACTTCTCCCGCTTGAATAAACTGCAGGGGCCGTTCGCGAATAATATTGCTTAGGGAGGAGCGATAGTAAGTAATTGAGTCGGGCCCGAAGTAAAAATTAACGAGTAGGGAGAAGAGGGTGCCAAGGCTGGCGATGAGCAAAATGGGGGTAATGATGACGTGTAAACCAAGTCCAGAAGCCTTCATTGCGATGAGTTCGTTGGAGGCAGACAGTCGACCGAGTACCAACAGTGTGGCCGTTAGGATACCCAAGGGAAGCGCATAGGCAATCATGGAGGGGATCAGGTGCCCCAGGGTGTTGAAGAAAAATGACCATTGAATTTTCCCGCTCGCCAACAAAGGTAGTACGTCCTTAAGTGCGTTTCCTAAGATTAATACGAAAACGAAGAGCGAAACTGTGTACACAGAAGCGAAGAAAAATTGCTTAAATAAGTATCTCTGTAAGAGGTTGATCATACATTACACGTCAAATAGAACATAAATTTAACATTTATCTAGCTTGATTAACATAGAATTAAAAAATTTTTTCAGAAAAATGAAAAAATAAGTAAATTTTTTTGTAAATAGACCGATATATATAATATCAAGGCAAATAATCTCGATGGCAAGAAAAACATAACCAAATCAAGGAGGATAAATATATGGCAATGGAATTGTCTCTAAACACGAATCAAACGGCCTCGCACATGTCGAGGATGTTGGGCTTAAATAATGCGACGCTGCAGAATGTGATGACGCGTTTATCGACCGGTAAGCGGATCAATAACTCGTCGGACGATGCGGGAGGTCTGGCAGTGTCCATGAAACTGAGTGCAGCCTTGGCGAGGACGGCGGCGACACAAAATAATGTGGGTAACGCCATTTCCCTCTTACAGGCGCAAGATGGAGCTTTGGAATGTTTTGGTGCGGTCCTCACTCGGATTTCTGAATTGAAAACGATGTACAATGACATCACGAAATCAACTTCTGATAAAGCTAATTACAATACTGAATATACGCAATTGAAAACACAATTGACAAACATCGCTGCTGAGACGTTTAATTCGATTTCTCTTTTCGGAACGACAGCCTTGGGGAATGTTCCCACGAATGAAGATGGATCTCAAACGGTTACCATAGCTGCGGTAAATTTGGCGACACAAGCTACCGCAGTTTCAAAAGATGACTTGAGTGATGCAAAGCTTAAATTGAGTGATGTCACAACGGCCCTACAAGCTGTAGCTACGATGAGGGCGAACAACGGTGCGTTGGTCAATCGCTTGAACATTGCGAGTGAGCTGTTGAGTATTAATCAGTCGAATTTAGAAGCGGCTAACGGACGTATTTTGGATACAGATGTCGCGACAGATTCAACCAA
>CABUVL010000006.1 GCA_902495005.1 uncultured Verrucomicrobiota bacterium
AGTAAATAAATCTTAATACTAAAAACCTAAAACCAAATCAAGGAGGATAAATATAATATGGCAATGGAATTGTCTCTAAACACGAATCAAACGGCCTCGCACATGTCGAGGATGTTGGGTTTAAATAACACGACCTTGCAGAATGTGATGACGCGTTTATCGACCGGTAAGCGGATCAATAACTCGTCGGACGATGCGGGAGGTCTGGCGGTATCTATGAAACTGAGTGCGGCGCTGGCGAGGACGGCGGCGACGCAAAATAACGTGGGTAACGCCATTTCATTCTTGCAAGCACAAGATGGCGCCTTGGAATGTTTCGGCTCGACATTGACCCGGATTTCTGAATTAAAAACAATGTACAGCGATATCACGAAATCAACTTCCGATAAAGCCAATTACGATGCTGAACTCACGCAATTAACAGCTCAATTGGAAAGTATCGCTGCCGAAACATTTAATTCTATAAATCTCTTTAGTGATGATGACTTGGGCGATGTACAAACAAATGAAGATGGTACGCAAGCTGTTACCATAACAGCGTCAAATTTGACAGCGGTGAATGATGTTTTCAAAGATAAAACTAGTCTAAAAGACATTACATTAGCAAATATTACAACAGCTATACAAAATGTAGCCACGATGAGGGCGACTAACGGTGCTTTGGTTAATCGTTTAAACATTGCGAGTGAGTTGTTGAGCATCAATCAGTCGAATTTGGAGGCGGCTAATGGACGTATCTTGGATACAGATGTCGCGGAAGACTCAACGAAATTGGCCCAGTATAATATTAAGATGCAGTCGACGACCGCCATGTTGGCGCAGGCGAACACCTTGCCGCAAATGGCCGCTCGCTTAATCTTGGGCTAAGCAACATGTGATCATTCTGTCTTACGCATCCCGGGGATAAAAATCGTCCCCGGGAAAATTTTTACACACTTCAAGATTGATTGATTCATTACCTGTCGTTAAAGTGTTAAACATGGTGCTGTTTGACGAAATAACGGATCTCAATGAGGGCAGTGATAATTCGACAGGAGTTAAAAGCGAAAATGCCGTTGGTAAATCGAATTCTCGATTAGAGGAAAAAGCCAAAAAAGCGGTCATTAAATTAGATCGTCTAACCATTTTTGCTCAGCAATTGGCTTCTATGCTACAAGCAGGATTGCCCTTATCTCACGCGTTGGATACCATTACCGCCGAAATGGATGATAAGGTATTTAAAATAATATTAACAAGGGTGAAGGAAAGTATTTTTTCCGGATCCTCCTTTTCAGAAGCATTAAGACTATTCCCCAAAGCATTTCCTCCCTTATTTTACAATATGGTCGAGGCGGGAGAAGTATCAGGCGCTTTGCCAGATGCGATAGTAACTGTTGCCAGTTATTTTGATGCTTCGTTAAAATTAACTAAAAAATTTAAAAGTGCCCTAACATACCCCATTGCAATCGTAGGTATGTCAGCTTTGCTCGTAAGCGGTCTCATGATTTGGGTGGTCCCCGTCTTTGGTGAAATGTTTAGCGGATTTGGTGCGAAGTTGCCTTGGCTCACGCAAGCCTTAATTGACATTAGTCAAAGTATGAAAAACAATGCAATTTGGATTATTGCATTGGCGGCCCTACTATTTTGGGGTTCAAAAAAGGTTTTAAGATCAAAATCAGGCCTCAAATTTTTGGATGCAACTTTGTCTTACCTGCCTTTATTCGGAACCTTAATTAAAAAGACAAATATAGCCCGTTTCTGCCGCACCTATGCCGTACTTTTGGCGAGTGGTGTGCCGATTTTGAAGGCCATTGACATTTGTACAAATGTTGCCGGCAGTTTCTATTTGTCATTGGCATGTGCGTCTATTAAGAAGGGCATACAGGAAGGGAAACAATTGTCGACTTTAATGGAGAACATATCTTACTTCCCTCCTATTGTTCGTAACATGACAAAAGCTGGAGAACAGGCAGGTAATGTAGAAAGTATGATCCGAAACGTTGCCGTTCTTTATGAAAATGATGTTAACAACCTTGTTGGCGCAATGACTTCTTTGCTTGAACCTTTTATCATGTGTTTCTTAGGAATTGTCATCGGTGTCATTGTCATTGCAATGTTTCTGCCTATATTCCAATTGTCTTCGTTGGTCCATTAAAGCGTATGAATCATTATGTATTATTTAACACGAGGCAGCTGGACCTTCAGTACCTGGATTTAGAGAAATCCTCATCCGATTACATTTTGCAGTCTTGTGAACAAGTCTTTGACCCACAGCCATCGGTCAAAAATTGGTTGAGCCGCATTCGTTTGGAGCTCATAAATTTTTTAAAATCGTGTAAAATTCAAGGCCCCGTAGGCTTTATTTTACCGGAATCCATCGTCATTAATATTGTAGTGCCTTTGTCTTATTGGAATGGGCAATTGTCGATTGTTCAACAATTGACACGCGCTTTAGATAAAGATTTTGGCATACGTGGGGACAAGGTAATTTTTCGCTACAAACAAATTGCTTGCCAATCGGATACAACCTTGTACTGGGTTTCGCTCATCCCAAAGAAATTTTGGACCTCCTTAAAAACAACTTTGAGCCTTTGCAAAACCTATTGCCCGTGCGGCATTGACTGTTTTCCTCCCATCGCCGGACATGCCGCTTATTTTAATGCTTTGTGCCGAAAGAATGAGTGTGCTTCTGCAGTAGCTGTATTTTTTGAAAAGGATCTGACACGTTTTTTCGCCAGAAGTGCGGGAGCCGCGACGGAACAATCTTGCTTGAATTTTCTAGATCTTAGAAAATTACCGCAATCGGACGATAGGACATATAATACCTCCCATGAATTACGTATAAGCTCTCGTTATTTTTCACATAGCCTTAATGTGCAGTCGGGGGCAAAAGACGTATTCGTATTTGGAGACGAAGACACCTTAAATTTAGACCTAGGGGAAGCGTTGTTCGGCAATAATGTCCGTATGCACGTCGTTAATCGTATTGAAGCATTGCCAAATACAATCGCAGCCGGTAATTTGAGCGAGCAGGCATTGTTTCTGGGCCTCCTGAAGCTCTTGGACAAAAGTGAAAATCTAGATGATTTTAATTTTCTTAATGCGTCCATGCCACTGTCTTTATTCGATCATTGTCAACTTGTCGCTCGAAAATTTTTGCATAATGCAGCCGTGCAATGGTTCGTATTATGTGTATTATTGGGGAGCTTGATTGCTTCCTTGCATGCATTGAAAATGGAATTAAAAGATCGTGAAATTTTGACAACTCAGAAGATGAAGAACGAGCATTCGTTGGCACATCTTCAATGGATGAAGGACCTGCTGAATGTTTTAAAAGCTTCACAAAACAAGCAAGCTTACTCTATTTTCCAAAAGTTAAAAGAACATTTGACAGCCGCCGTGTGCGTAGATTCCATAAAGTATTCTGTGAATGAAAATGGTGGATTAACCCTCCAGGGGCATTGTAAGGATGAAATTTCTGTGGCGAAATTACGTCAGAATCTCATGCAATGCTTCCACGAAAGCGCTTCAAAAGTGAATGCCAAACTTAAACTGTCGTCGACCGCATCTTCAGAAGTTCATTTTACTTACCAAGTCCCCATAGATATTTTGCCGACGGTATGAAAAAAATATGGCTCATCTTATTTTTGTTGATAGTGAATGCCACCTGCTGGCTTCAAGTTGGGCGTGTAAGGCAGCAAAATGCTGTACTTCGGCCATTTGCTCAACAAGCTCATGACATTGAATGCCAGCAGCTTGCCTCACAATTGAGCCATTTCCAGTTGAATTCAAAGGAGGCTAAGAATCTTCAGCAAATGATTACGGATTGGTGCCGATCGCAGTTAGATAACTTAAAATGCCTGAGGGCATCCTGCGAAGTTAAGCCGCTTGAAACTTCTGAAGATGAATGTGTGCCGGTACAACGGTATCACTGCCTCATTCGTTTTTACAGCTTCCCAGAGAATTTCGAAAAGTTTTTAGTAAGTTTACAACAAAACAAGCTGCCCATCTACGTCGAATCATTTCAATTTAAACGCAAGCCCTTGGATAATCATCTCGTGAAAGCAAAAATTAATTGCCATTGGACTTTGCCAGCTTCCATCTCCAATTGAGGAATCATTTCCGGTTTTTAGCGCAGTATTCAAGCGATGGTTTTTATAAAAGACCTGCCGATAAAAATTAAAAAATGTAAGGGCGCGGGATCTTTTGTCCCCGAGTTAAGTGCCGTTAGAACAGCATCTTGCTTATAAGTTTATAGCCATAGTTAAATGCAAGCAGATCGAGTGGGCTCTTTTTTGACGATTGTTTTAATGGGCGTAATAACGTCTTTGCCGTAAGAACTTCAAGCCCGCCACGGTTAAATGCCAGAAATATTTTTAAAAAGTGTCGATGTGTGTTTTTATGCAAAAGTCTTTTATTGTGTTGGCAATTAAGAAAATAATGTCCATCGATGGGGTTAGCTTTGCACACGCGGATTTTTGAGTCTAGCCTTTAGTCGAACCGCTCATAGGGCAAAGTTGGGGTATGTCGAAATTCGATTGGGGATGTCCTTAGATTTTCGTTGGGCGGTGATCTTCTAAGGTTCTCAGTCAATTGCTTGTGGAGTTGCTTCGTGCTCGGATGCGAAAGGGTGAGAATTAAATCGTTCGGGGGTCGATGATAATTAATTCAAAGTGATTGCGCTGGGCGAGTGGCTGAAATAGTTGATGAACGAGTTCGTAAGAGTTACAATCTTTGCTCAGGTGAGCCAAGTATATCTTTTGCCAAATGCCCCGATTGTTTTTTAGAAAATCGTAGGCGGCACGGTTGGACAAATGCCCTAAAGGCCCCAGAATTCGTTCTTTAAGGTAAGCTGGGCGTGTGGGATGATTGCGCAGAAGTTGTTCATCATGGTTACTTTCGAGCACAATTTCATCGGATTGCGATAAAGCATCCGCAATTGTTTGGGTCATGTGCCCAAAATCGGTCGCCCAGGCGCATTGGTATTTATCGCATTTGAATGTGTATCCTACGGGCTCAATGGCGTCATGTGGCAGCGGAAATGTATTAATAGATAAGTCGTGATCGAAATAAAACGCTTCTCCTGTGTTGAATATTTTCCACGGGCCGTGTAATTCATACTTACGTTCAATGGCGTTGGCTGTTCGGTAGTTGGCATAAAACTGAATGTGCGGACATTTCCTCAGTACCTTAAGCCCTATAATGTGATCTTGATGTTCGTGGGTAACAAATACCCCTGACAAGTCGCTCGGTATGATGCCAAATGGTTGTAAAAGTTGCCGAAGCCGTTTACCGGAGAAACCCGCGTCGATGAGGAAATATTTATCTCGATAAATCAGCAAGCCACAATTACCTGCACTACTACTTGCCAGGACCTTAAGATGCAATGTCATTGAATGGCTAATAATAAGCAATAATCGCGTGTCATTGTCAAGTGTGTAAGGGCTTACTGTTAAATTGAATGACTATGTCCAATGCCTTTTTCAATGAGGGGCAACATCTTCCCTTTGCGGAATAGGGTTACTTGTCCGTTACTGGCAGAGACTGCAAGGGCAATGCAATCTACGGCGTTGGAAATCGCCAACGCGGCCGAATGTCGAGTGCCGTACCCGCTGGGCAAAGACAATTGTTCTTTCGTATGAATGAGGCTGCCGGCGCTTTCGAGGATTCCGTCGCCACCAATGACGAAGGCACCGTCGAGTAAAGAGTATTCCTTAATGGTCTCTTCAATAAATGGATTGAGTAAATTGCGATCTTCTTCTTTATAGCCGTGAAATGGATTGAGAACAAGCGGGTAAGCGTATTGCCTCAATTCAGACACGTCGCCAAGGACAAACAGGCATCCGATGGATTTGCCTTCTCGTCCCTCTACCGCCAGTTCGGTCGCAATGGACAACAATCTTTCAAAAACTTCGGGCTGCACGTTCTTGGGTAAGATGTCTGCTTGATTGGAAAAGACGGATTGGATTTCTCGGTTGACATCGACAATCAGTATGGTATCCAATCGATTGCTATCCGGTAGCCCGCCGATACAGCAAATTTTTTCGTTGTGCTTGAAGTACTTGTGCATGAGCCCCAGCAGAATCGCACTGCGCAATTGTGTGAGTCGGCCGTTGGAAAATAATTGGACGGGTAAGGTCACAAAAGTATCTTTGCCTGTCATCTCCGAAAGCTTGTGAGTGACGATGATGATATTGAGGTCTGTATTGAGATTCTTGATGAGTCGGGTGGGTGTTGAAAATGCGTCGACGAATAAGAGTACCGTTGAACAGCTTCCTGCCTTTGCGATCTTTAAAGATTCTCTCAGAATTAATTTGTTAAATCGATCGCGCGTTTTTGCAGGCTTTAGTTGCATGGTATTAAACGAATTAATAACATGCGTCCGGAAGTCCTCAATGGAACTGTCGTTTAGGTGTTTGCTGAGTTCACTCGTTTGTAGGACCTTTGCCAGAGATGCGAGAATTGTGAGATAATTCCCAGCTTTTGGAGAAGCCAAGAATAGCACAATTAAGCGCATATTTTCGCTGTTTTTTACAGATGGGTCCTGCAGTGGTTTTTGTATGCGGCCCAGGACGAAGGAGTAGGTGGTCCGCATGAGCACCTTAAAATGGGGTAGGGCAAAACCTTGTCCTAGATAGCTGGACACAATACTTTCTTGTGCAATTAATTCATCAACGAGGGTGAGCCGAACTTGTTTGGTAATATTTTTGCAATGCTGAACGAGCTCATCAAGGGCACCCTTAAATGTTGTGCTCGTGATGTCGATAATTAAGCTTCTTTCAATGTATTTGTCCAGTCGCATGCTAATGCATAGTAAATTTATATGCGAAATGTATGATGGTATCAAGATAAAAACAAAAAATTGCGCAGTTGGAGCTAATTGGTATGCATTAAGCTTTCAAACAAATTATTATGTCAGTAAGTTCTGTTTCAAATACAAATTCTGTTTCAAATGCAGCTGCATCCCAGAATTCAGCAGCTCTGGATACGTACAATCAACTTGTCAGTTATTTAGAAGATAATCAAGAAAAGTTAGAGCAAGATTTAATCAAGGCGTTAAAAAAAGAATTGGATGAGTTAAAGAATTTAATCAATGCGAATGAAGACGAAAAATTAATTGAAGAATTAATGGCCGCTTTAGTCTCTAAAATTGAAGGGAATACGGAGACTGGAGCCGTTAGTTTGGCCCAACGAAGTCAAGCTTTGTCGGATTTGGAAGGGCTTATGAGTGGATTGGACAGTACTATGGCGAATAAGCTTGGATTTGTGTACTCTTCACTTGCTAATGCCATTAACGTCAACGGAGTGTTAACGAGTACGCAATTGAATGCCTTGTCGCAAGTGTTGTCCTTGGCCAACACCTTGGAATCCGTTGCCCAGCAAGACAGCGATGGTTTTCTAACGTCCTTGTTGTCAGCATTAAGGGAGAATTTAGATACATTGGTAACGGACGCGGGGGCCAATCAGAATAATTTTCAAGCAAGTCTCGATAAATTGACACAGATGATCAATGGTGATGCCTCTTCAATTGGTCTCAGTGATAGATTGAGTTATCTTAATAGCATATTAAAAGACCTTGACACGTCATCTTCTGAAATTTCTCAGCTGGTACAGTCGTACCGTAACAGTTTTAATAAAAATGCAGCTATTACGGGTGATCAAGCAAAAACCTTAGCTTCTAATTTAGAAAACGCAATTTCTTCAATAATTTTGGCAGAAAACCAATCCTCTTTAACAGATGCTGGCATACGGCGTGAACAACAAAGCGCTTCGGCGTCGATCAAGAAGGTATTAGCTTCGAACGAATTTCGTGAATTGACGTTAGAGACAAAAGCCGCTGAGGATCTCTACAATAAGCAGGAGTCGAATACCATGCTTAAACGTTTAAGGGAGCAAGGCATTATGGGCGGATCATCTTTGTCACGTGCAGAAATTATCGCACAAGAAGAGAGACAACTTGAGCAAAAACAAGCAGAACGTTTAAACGAAATAGACCGTGGGGAACGTTATATTTGAGCTGATCAATAGCGTTCATTTGAAAATAAAGTAAGGAAGCATTATTGGAGTGCTTCCTTTATTAATATCGATGGGCTTAGTATATTTGGCACCGGTTCTTAAAGGAAGATTTTATCAGTTTTTGATGTTCTAATTGTTAGTTTTCCTTCGAAAATTTAAATAATTCCATGATCTTAACAAAACCTATAAGCTGTTAATATAAAGAATTTTTAAGTTTTTCTTGAAGGGTAAATTTATTGAAGTAGCTTTGCTGCTTAATTTCGACTCAACTTGTTTTGATGGTTTGTTAGTAAAATAGTTAACCCCTTGAAAGGGCTTTTTGCTACTTGGAATTTATTAAACAGGTGTGTTTAAATTCTATTTATCTGATTAAATGCAGCATTGTGGGTATAAATCGTTCTTTGTTTACGGTATAATTTTGTGGATTTGTAAGGTGCCTTAAGAAATTAACGCCCATGTGTTGGGGCAATATTAATTTGAATTTTGGCACCTTGAATTATTTGCTTTATGCTGGGTCCCGCGTGTTGTCCCAGCTCTCTTAATTTTTCCAAGGTGTTTTTAAGTGAAGGCGAAGTCGTCTGCTCATTGACGGTAATTTTTGCCTGCAGGGTACAATTCTTTAAATGAAGTGTGCCTTGCAATGCGTTGGAATGGGTATTACCAACGTTATTGTTGACATTGCTGTTGTCGATGGATTGGGCGTGCAATTGGGTTGAATTGGATATGTTGAACGGGCTCATGATGAAACAAGGGTTGTAATTTAGACGGCGGGCATGCAGGCAACTGAAGAAAATTTGCTGTCTTGATTGTGAGAAATGCATCTTTGCTGTATTTCCTCAATGAGTTCGTTGGAGCAAAGGATAGAGAGAATGCCCAGCAGTTCATTTTCAGTATTTTCTTCATCTAAAAAGAGGTAGCCGGAGCACGTCAGCGTTTGAGGATCTTGGATGGACCAATAGAGGGGGGCTATTTTTCTGTCGTCTATGCCGTTTTCGTTGAGTAGGGTCTCATAAAATGATGTTGTATCGCATTGATCTGCATCGACTTGCTTGAAGTTACATTGAATGTACAGCACGTCGGGGTCGACGACAGAAAATGTGAGTGTTGTTCCCGTAGCCAATTCCATGGAGAAATTTTCAATCGCTTCATCGATGGATGTGTCGGAGAATTTTTTGAGGAAATCACGTAGAAAATAGGGGAATGTAATATTCATGTTAATGCGATTATTGTGGGTTCATTAGGCGGGTATAAAATCCAGCATGTTTGAGGTTAATGTGGATTCTGAAGAGGGATTGTGTTTATTAGATAAGTCTTTCACTTTTCCCATCCACTCTTCGACCAAGCTTACAAAATTATTGAGGACTGTTTTAAATAATTCATAGGTAAATGATTGTGTAATGAATGTATAACTCATGACAACTTTGTTACTTTCGTCGTCGATGCCAAGGCAAGCACCAGAGGTATTAATCCCAAAGGCGCTCTCTTTAAGTAACTCTTTGAAAAACCCAGCTTGATCCACGGCGGGTATATCGCCGATATTAGATGCGAATGTACATTGGTCATGCTCTTGAGTAAATACGATGTCCACGTTGATGACCGTATCAAAATTGAGGGAACAAAACCCTTCTTTATTCAACTGTAAGTTAGGAATACCCGAATCCCTCCCGTAAGAAGCGATAAAATCATATACATCTGCCATAACAATCAAATTTTATAAAAATTTTATTGGCAAGTCAAGATGGCAATGTGTTTGCTTGACAAATTTTGCTTACTTCAATTTTTATAATTTTGATGTTGATAATTTAATTTTAATATTTCTATAATTGAATTGATTTTCTTTGAGAGTTATGAATAAGCCGTTAAACTTAAGACCAGTTTCTGTATTATTTTTTATATTTGTTGCGTTTGCGCTTTATCCCAAGGCAAATGCGAATATACCCGTCGGTGAAGCAAAGATGCTTCAGGCGAAGAAAGATGCCAATGCTAATTTGATTAAAAATAACAATGCGGCTGTGCAACAAGCGCGCTATGTAACGAATGTTGACCAAGTGTCGAAGGAGCAATTACGGACGAACGGTTTTTTGAATCGTGTCCTTTCTGTGTTTTCAAAGAATCGTGAAAGGACCGCGGACGAAATGCTTTCACAATTTAAATTTACAGATCTGCCGGGAAGTTATCAATCGGCCATAAGTTATGTGTTGGCGATGAAGGCCTTAGGTTGCCTGGGGGATAATGGCGCTGTACAATGGAAGCGCAATGACGAGATTGAAAGGTTGGCAAAAGTGTACGGTGCGACGTCGGAAGTGGCGCAAAAATTGTATTTGCTTCAACTGATTAATACGGGCGATGTTTTGAAAAAATACCCCAAGGTGCGCGAGCATGCGGAGAGTTTTGTTAAAACAACCAAACTGGATGATTTGCTCCATCCTAAGAATTTTATGCCGAGTGAGAAGGGTGTAACGAAGAATAATGTGGCGGAATTGGTTGATTTGGCCCAAAAGGATATATCTGCGATACCCCAAGCTCCTGTTAAGGATACTTCGTCGAATCAATCGACGCAACTCAGTGAACCGAAGAATGTTGAACCTGTCAAGCCGGAGGCTGATAAGGCACCCGAGAAGAAGGAACCGGAGCCACAGGCAAAGCCGATGGAAGATAAAACAAAGTCATTGTTGATGGAATTGGGAAAACAGGACGACACCATCAGGCAGCAAAATGAACTTATCCAACAATTGCAGGCGCAGCTGAAAAAGAACGAAACGCAGCTGAAGGACTTGGAAAATCAACCTAAGAAGTTAAGCCCGAAGTTTATTGGAGACAACGGCAGGTATAATGAGGCTGAACGTCAAAGAAAAGAGCTGGAAGAATGGAATAAAAATTTGCAAAAGCAGCTGAAAGAGAGTGAAGAGGCTGTCAAAAGATTTCAGGGTTCGCTGAAAAGTACACAAGCGGACCTAGAGCAGGCTCAACACGAGCGAAATGATTTGGTAAGGGATTTGGCAATTCGTAATGAGGAGTTAGAGGCTGTGCGTAATCAATCTAATGCTGATCAGCGTAAAATTGCGCAATTGCACGATGAAATCAATCAATTAAAATCACAGCTTTCAACAAAAGACTCAGAAATCGCAAAGCTCAAGAACGATTTGAATACTGCCCAAGCTGAATTACAAAAGGCCCAAGCTGATTTGAGCAAGACCCAAGCTGACTTGCAACAAAGCGAACAGAATCGTAAGAATTTAAAAAAGAAATTAAAAAACCTCAAGAATAATACGAATGGGCAAGCTCAGGGTCAAGGAAATACCAATCTCTCTGCGCCTGTTTTGTCTTGGCCCACACAGACGGTTAATGCCAATGTACAAGGGTTTTTGCTTGATATGATTGAGGAAATCTTAGGTGTACCCAACAAAACTAACAAAACCAGCAAGATCCACAAAAACCCAGAAACGCACATTTTGTGGACAATAGAGAAGGTTGCAAATGGAGGTGATTTGGGACAAACAATACCTTTGGTGAAAGCTCTTAAAACTTCGTCGGGCACTCCTCCTCCGCCGCCTCCTCCGCCACCACCACCCCCTCCTGGACCATTATTGAAGACGTATTCTAATCCAGTAGACCTTATCAAAGAATCTCGTAATATTTCCAATTTGGCTAGTAATTATTCGAAATTTAATTATTACGAAGTTAATGGAACTCAAATAGTACAAAAAACACGAACGATAACTAAAGAAATAAAAACGAAAAAGGCGTATGATAATTATTTGGCTGAATTAAATAATGTCATCACTGACTGTAGTAAACTTATAGAGGATCAAAAGAAGGAGTTTCAAAAATTATTAGACGCATTTAATGATAATTATAACAAGCTCTCAGGGCGTATAGGAGGGATGAATGTACCTGTTACCGAAACCTTTGTTGGGAAGTTCTCTCTCTCTGGAGAAGATATGGAGAGTAAGTTAATAAATATACGAAACTTATTACAATATAATCTAATCGAAGATGGGGAAATTGCTTCGTTAACGAAAGATCTTCAAGACTTTCAAGCTCTTGAGCGTGCAAAAGCCACGTATGTAATGTATGCTCAGTGTTACCAATCTTGGAAAGAAGTAATAAAGAATGTAGAGTCCGAGGAAACAAATGTGTGCAAAGAATATCCGTATTTTGATGATAATAATGAAAGCATTAAACCAGAACATAAAAGGTTCGTCGCACTTGTTTGTGAAAGCTTGAGCTTAGGCGTGACACAACAATATATCAATGATATACCGTCTGTTGTGGCAGGGAATTTAACAAAGGAAATTCAAAGTATAGCTAATCAGATTACTGCTAAAAATGATGAAATAAAAAATAATGATGATGATTTAGATCTTGCGAAGAAAAATTGTTTGAATAAAAATTATTTTAAACTGGATTTTTGGAAACATATTTGTGACCAGCTAAACAACCCAAATATTACCCAAGATAATGCGTTGAATCTACTAAAAAGTAAATTATCCAAATTTACATCTCGTCAGTTGGATTTTTCTTTTGATGATTTTCAAAATATTTGTTCTTTTGCTAGCAATGTAAATAGTCTATCATGGACAAAAGCTGATCCTTTCTCCAACGAAAGAAAATGCTTAGAATCTGTTAAAAAAGAATACCAAGTGTTGTTGCAATCTATCAGAGTTAATAAAGACAAAGATAAACGTTTAAAACAAGATTTGGCTCTTTTGGAGAAGTCTTATAGAGAATCTTGGAGTAAAAGGATGAATAATAAATGTTCTTTAGCAGATTATACGAATCAATTGGAGGCTTTTAATCGTGAAAAAAACATTTGTGCCTTTCAAACTATTGTTAACAAAAATATTATTAACCAGAGCGGCTTTCAAGATATGTTTAAGGCTTTCATAGATGGGAAAGTAAATGAAATTGTAGAAGCTGCCAAACAACAGATCTTTAATTCTTATAAGCAAGAATTAGAAAATAAGAAAATTTTGGCTGCTAAAACACATGGAGGTCAGACCGTTTTAGGTAGATTCGAGAACGCCAAACGTATCCTTCTTGAGCAATGTTGTAAATGCGTACCAAGTGGAAGTAACTTTTTGCCAAGTAATGGGTTACAATTACAAGATCCTAAGGAGCCAAACGCACTTGTATTGTGGAATAAGTTGGACAACGGACTTTCTGACGAAGAAAAGTGGGTTCAAATACTTCGTAAGTTTTTGAACCCAACACAAGATTGGATACTTGAATCATTTGAAAAAGAAAAAGATCGTATAGTAACACTGCTCCACATTAAAGCCTTAAAAGAATTTAAGCAAATGAAGCCAGACAATTTGTTCGTGTGCATTGATACGCAGAAGCACTTCAAAGATGTTACAACTGGTCAAGAAATAGGTGATTTTACGCAAAGGCAATATAAAAGTTTAACCGATTTGTATTATCAGTTTATTACACAGAACAACTCGCAAATAGTCCAAAAATTTAAGGATAAGTTGGGGGTTAACATGACACCGGCCATGGCTGCGCAGTTGTACGAATTACAATGCCTCTGCCTTGATCAAAATTATGCTCAAGCAATTCAAGGAAATTTCCAATTGCCTACAGGTGGATTTGACGCGAAAAGCTCCTTAGAAGATAATTTTACAAATATGTTAAAATCGTATTTGTATGATTTAAAAGGACTCATTAGGATTCCAGATGATGAGTAACTTAATTGCGTGCATTTGGGACTTTGATAAGACGTTAATTCCGGGGTACATGCAGAAGCCTTTGTTTGAGGCGTATGGGCTGGATGAAGGACGTTTTTGGACAGAAGTTAATGCGTTGTCCCAGGTGTATCGCAAGCAGGGAATTTCGGTGACGGAGGACCTGCTGTATTTAAATCACCTTCTAACCTACGTAAAGGCAGGGCCCTTGCGTGGATTGAGTAATCAGAAATTGCGTCAATTGGGGGCGGAGCTGCAATTGTTTGATGGCTTGCCGGAATTTTTTCAAACGTTAAAAGAATTGATCGAGCACAATGCACGTTTCCGGCCGTATGAACTGCACTTAGAACATTATATTATCAGCGGCGGTTTGGCAGAAATGATTCGTGGCAGCAAGATTGCGTCGTACGTGGAGGGTATTTTCGGCTGTGAATTTATCGAAGAGCCGATGCTGCCGGGATTTTTAGAGCAGGAAAATTTGCCGATAGAACACTGCGAACAGAGGGAAATCAGTCAAATAGCCCGCGTCATTGATAATACCACAAAAACACGCTTTTTATTTGAAATCAACAAGGGGGTCAATAAGCATGAAAATTTGGACGTTAATTCGACAATGTTGCCGGAAGATCGTCGCATCCCCATTGAAAACATGATTTACATTGCGGATGGGCCGAGCGATGTGCCTATGTTTGCCGTGATGAAAGATCGTGGTGGGAAAACATTTGCCGTTTATCACCCCGACAATATGCAGGAATTTAAGCAGAACGACGCCTTGCTGCAGGGCGGCAGAGTGGATTGTTACGGCCCTGCGGATTACAGACCCGGAAGCTCAACTTACCGTTGGCTTACAATGCACGTTGAAGCGATTGCCGAACGTATTATTCAAACGCAAGAACAGCTATTGCAGTCACGTACACAAAAACCTCCCGCATTTCGTACCCAGAAAGTGGAGGAAGACCACCTGGAGCAAAGCAGTTTGTTTTAATTGCCGCCTACTTTTGAGGTTGGAGTTATACGAAGTTTAGTCCGAAGGCTTGCGAATTGTGGGCCTATCTGTGCTGCAGTTTCATGTCGTGTACGGACCTTAATCGGGCTCTTATAAGAGGAGCTCCGGTGTTTTTGTAGTCAATGCATACAGGCCTTGAATGCGTTGTATTATTCCCCTTACGTTGATGGATTGAGGCCCCGGTTTTTACTAAGAATGGCATTAAGCTTGCTTCGTTAGACGGTGCTATGAAAACATTAAAAATATTATTCTGTGGCATCTTGTGTGCCTCTGTGTCAAACGTAAGGGCGGATTGGATCACCTTTCAAACGCCTTCAACTCTATCTGCCATTGAGCAAAAAATTCTGAAAACGACTTTTACGCAATCACTTGTGCAAAAGTTCTTTTACTTGCCGACCGCATTGGCCACCCTAAGCAAGACGAATAAATTCGACCTGTCTTCGGGTACGTCTATCATGTCATGCCTGTTTTGCAAAGATAGAAAGCAGGCAGATCACGATGAGCTTGCAAGCTTGATGAACTTGAATGTCGTACAATCATCTTTTAAAAAGACTGCTTCTGTCAAAAAGGTGTGCTTGCAATCAGCTACGGATTCACAAGATGGCATCGTCAACAGCGTTATTCGCGATACCCTGCAACCGTATATGTCAACGTTTACTGCAGAACAATTCGAAGAAGCATTTGAAGCGTTGTGGGCCAGTGTAAGTACAACATTTGACTTGTCTGCGATCACAGACGATGTCCTCGAACCATTTCTTGAAGAATACCCGGATATTAAGACACACTTGCAAGGAATTGCCTCTGCCTCGGGGGATAATTTGTGTGAAAAGTTGGCCAATTATTTGGCGCAATCCTGTTGCGATTACATTGAGTCTCTCGTGGAAAAGAGTGGTTGTTGTTTAGGCTGTAAAGCATGTTTGCAATTGAGTAAGGACTATATCATGCCAATTGTTCAGGATGTAGCCATTATTGTTCAAATGCTTGCCGCAATTTAAGCGTTTATCCAGAAATATATCGTTTAAGAGATTTACCAATGTCGGTAAATCTCTTTATTTTATAAGATCTTGCTTGCTTTATTTTTGACAAAAATGTTGCAAAAACCTTTAAAAAAATGCATCTTCATACAAGATGAAGATACGGATTGCAAAAAACACTTTTGTTAACGGCTTGCAACAAGGCTTAAATGTGGTGGGGGCTCGCAGTTCTCTCCCTATCTTGAGCAATGTGTTGCTGCGAGCTAAGGAGGGTGTCCTTGAATTGACGACAACCAATTTGGACATGGGCATCCGTTGTGCTGTCAAGGCAACTGTACTGGAAGAAGGTTGCATCGCTTTGCCTGCACGTAAATTGGCGTCCATTGTTAAGGCCTTGCCTGAGGCGGAAATTGAGCTTGAATGCTCTCAAAATCAAGCGAAGTTGAGTGCTGGTTGTTCCAAATTTAGAATTATGGGAATGGGTGACGCGGAATTCCCAGCCTTGCCGACATTTGCACAGGAAAATGTTTTCTCCTTGGAACAACAAACCTTGGCCACCATGTTGAGGTATGTTTCGTTCGCGCAATCGGAGGATGACAATCGCTATTTGTTAAATGGTGTGTTTTTTGCCTTTCGCAAGGAGGACGGACAATCGCAATTGCATCTGGTCGCCACGGACGGACGCCGTTTGAGTATTATGCAAAAGAATCTCGATGTGCCCGGTGACTTTGATAACACGGAGTTTATTCTACCCGCCAAGACGGTCGCGGAATTGGAAAGATTGTTGCAACAAATGGCTCTCATAAAAATTTATTCAAATGGAAAGCAGGTGGCGTTTGAAATAAGCTTGGAAGAGGCGGCGGTCGAAAGTGGATTGACGAGCACAATCTACTTGGTTTCTAAAAAAGTGGAAGGCCGCTTCCCGAATTATCAGCAAGTTATTCCGCAAACAACGAGCCACCGTGTTAAATTGGATCGCAGCTTGTTGTTGGAATGCATCCAAAGGGCAGCCTTGGTTTCGAGTCAGGAAAATAATACGGTAAAGTTGAAATTCGGTGAGAACGTGCTCGAAATTTTCGCTTCAAGTGCAGAATTTGGAGAGTCTCACGAGACCATGGCCATCGATTACAATGAAGATCCGGTGACAATCGCGTTCAATCCACGCTTTTTAACGGATCCCTTGCGTGCCTTGCAGGAAGACGAGATCTTTTTTGAATTCAAGGATGAATTGAGCCCGGGAGTTATTAAAACGCTTGAAAAATTCCTTTGTGTTGTGATGCCGTTGCGGGTGTCTTAATAAAATGGCATGGCCCTTAGTTCGTATGAACGGGTGGACCTTAAAGTTGGCTTGGCAGTATCTGTTCCCAAAGGGACGTTACGGTACTTTTTTTACCTGGCTTTCCGTACTCGGCATTGCATTGGGTGTGATCGTATTAACGGTCGTCCTCAGTGTGATGAACGGTTTTGACAACACCATTCAATCTAAGTGGATTGACGTGAATGGGCCTGTTAAGATTTTGTCTCCTTCCATCATTGAGGAGCCACAGGCGCTTAAGAATGAAATCTTACAGGTGAAAGGCGTGACGGGCGCCACAGACTTTGTCCATGGGGTGGCACTTGTTCAAAAAGGGGATTACGTTAATTTTCCTAAATGCCTGGGAGTGGATTTAGACAGTGTGGAGTCTGTATTGCCATTGAGTAAGTTTTTGAAGCTGGGGCAACTGCGCGATTTAGACAAAGGTATTTTTTTAACGAGGGGATTGGCTCAAAGCCTTAATGTTAAGGTGGGGGATACGATTGACGTCTATTCGCCATTATCTTTGGAGGCGATCAAGCAAGATGAAGTTATTTTGCCCAAGGAGCTTTGTGTGTGTGGGATTTTAGAAACGGGTTGGGCAGAGGTGGATAAGGACACTTTACTGTGCTCGATTGACGTGCTGCAAGAATTGTACGGCTTGGGCCAAGCGGCACATGGGTTCAGTGTGCAAGTGGAGTCGAGTAAGCTTATACGACCGATTTGTGAACAACTGAATGCGCGCTTACCGGCGCCCTTAAGAGCTTATTCTTGGATGGAGTTGAATGCAGATTTGTTGTACGTACTCAACCTGGAAAAAACCATGAGCTTTTTTGTTTTACTGTTTGTTGTTGTGGTCGCGGCTTTTTCGGTGAGCAGCGGGCTAATGTTCGACGTTGTTCGCAAGAGAAGGGAAATTGCGTTGTTGAGAATCTGGGGGGCGAGTCGTTGGCAAATCGCGCAATTATTTGCTTGGCAATCGGTTCTATTGAGCTTGATGGGCGTACTTTTTGGCTTTTTGGGCTCAGCGCTGGTATTGTATTACAGAAATAGTATTGTTGATTGTCTAACGGGACGCTTGCTCCCAAAGCATCTGTTGTGGAACTTTTATTCCCTTCCTGAATTACCTGCGCATTGCACTTGGCAAGATTTAACATTGATTGGGGGTATGACAATTGCGATGGCGGTCTTATCGTCCGTTTTACCGGCCGTTAAAGCAAGTTTTTCAAGGGTAACGGAGGGCTTACGCAATGAGTGAGGTTATTCTGCAAGTTCAAAACTTGGAAAAATTTTTCGTGCGGGAGACGGGAGAACGTTTTTGCTTGTGGCGGAACGTAACTTTTAACATTGCCGCATCGGAATCGATCGCCATTTGCGGAGAATCGGGCTCGGGCAAATCGACCTTGCTGTTCGCCCTAGGGGGCTTGGAGCCGGTTGATGGCGGTAGTATTGTGTTTTGTTCTTGTCCGTTAACGCGAAAATTAACTTATCATGCGGATGGCATAAGTTACGTTTTTCAACATTATTATTTGATTGAGGAGCTGACTGTATTGGAAAATGTGTACATGCCGGTACGTGTGATGGGGAAGCGGATCAATGCCTCAATCAAGCAGAAGGCAATGGGCTTGTTGAAAGAATTGGGCCTGGAAGCTTTTGCCCATCAATTGCCTAAGACCTTGTCGGGGGGTGAGAGGCAACGCGTTGCGATTGCGCGTGCGTTAATTACGGACCCTCGCCTGATCTTGGCGGATGAACCGACGGGCAGTTTGGATGAATTGACGGGAGAACACGTGATGCAAATGTTTTTTTCTGTTTGCAAACAGATGCAAACGGCGTTTATTTTAGTGACGCATAATAAGCATTTTGCACAACAAACGGATCGCTGTTACAAGTTGGAACAAGGAAATTTTGTATGACACAAAAAATAAATTGTGGTGTTGTAGGTGTAGGATATTTAGGGGCTCATCATGCCCGTATTTATTCTGAATTAGAACAAGTTAATTTGGTCGGTGTTTACGATGTCAACACCGAAAAAGCGCGTGAAATTGCGGAACGTTATCATTGTGAAGTTTTTCAAGACATCGAATCTCTTGCGCGAAATTGCCAAGCGGTGAGTGTGGTGACTCCCACCACGACCCACGCGGAAGTTGCCTTGAAAATATTGCCTTTAGGTTGCCATGTCTTGGTTGAAAAGCCGTTGTGTGTCAATTTGACAGAGGCCGAACAGATGATCAAAATGGCCGATAAGTACGCTTGTTATTTGCAAGTGGGGCACGTTGAGCACTTTAATCCGGTGGCCAGTTTCTTGGAAACGAATGTCAGCATGCCACGCTACATAACGGCCGATCGCTTGGCCCCATTTAACCCGAGAGGCACGGATGTGGGGGTCGTATTGGATTTGATGATTCACGACTTGGGAATCGTTTTGCAGTTGGTCAATTCGCCGATTGAGTCCATTGAGGCCGTTGGGGTGAGTGTTTTATCCAAGCGAGAGGATATCGCCAACGCGCGCATCCACTTCCGCAATCATTGCATCGCCAATTTTAATGCGAGTCGTATCAGCTTGAAGAAGGTGCGTGAGATACGTGTTTTTCAGGCGAACAAATACTTGTCTTTGGATTTTATGGAGCAAAAAGGCCATCTGTTGTACAAGGACGGATCGGAATTGAAAAAAGAGGAAGTGCCTCTGCACAAGGCGGAACCATTGAAGGTTGAATTGGCCTCTTTTGTGGATTGTGTATTACGTATGCACCAACCTAAGATCAATGGGGTCGTTGCCCGTTCGGCTTTGGCTGTGGCCCTGCAAATTACGGATATTATTCAGAAGGGCATGTAAATGTTAACCCATTCATGAGTTAAAAGTCATGTTGCCATCTCGACAAATTGATCTTTTAGTGATTGCCGGCGAACATTCGGGCGATGCTCATGCGGCCCTCGGGGTGCGTGCGTTGAAGTCTTTGCACCCTAATTTGAACATTTGTGCGATTGGCGGCCAAGCTTTGCGGCAAGCCGGTGCGCATTTATTGTTTGATATCACCCAATGGTCGGTGGTCGGCTTGGTGGAAAGTCTGAGGCATTACCGTCAGTTTGTCGCCCTGATGAATTGGATCGTGCATTGGGTAGAGGCGTATCAGCCTCGAGAAATTTGTTTGGTGGATTTTCCCGGATTTAATTTGCGATTGGCCAAGCAACTATTTGATAAAAAATTAACGCGTAAGGCGGGCGGTAAAATTCCACTGTGCGCGTACATTGCGCCACAGATCTGGGCTTGGAAAAGCGGACGTCGATTTGCAATGGCAAAGTACTTCGATCGTTTGGCCGTTTTGTTCGCCTTTGAAAAAGAGTGCTTCGATGATACGAGCCTGGATGTGCAATACGTTGGAAATCCATTAATTCACGAAAATTTGCCGTTCGAATACGATGAAAGTGGGGAGTTGTTGTTGTTGCCAGGGAGTCGCATGGTAGCCGTTCAGCGGATTTGCCCTCTTTTATTGGACGCATTTGGCCTGTTAAGTTTGAAACGATCCAACCTGCGTGGTCTCATCCTGTACCCCGACGAATCGATTAAACGCTTTTTAGAGAAGCTTGTTGAAGAAAAGCAATTGAGACAAAGCATTCGCATGTGCCATCACAGTAATTTAACTGCGGCGCTCAAAGTGTCCGGGGCTTTAATGAGTTCCGGTACGGCCTCTTTAAAAGTGGCCTTGGCGGGCATTCCTGGCGTGGTTGTTTATCGGGCACATTATTTAACATACTTGTTGGGGAAAATGTTGATAAAGGTGCCTTACTTGAGCATGGCGAATATCTTGCTGCAGCGGCCCGCGTACCCAGAAATACTGAAGCCGTCGTCGATGCAGGCCTTTTATGCTTCTGAAAAAATGCAGACTTTTTTGCAAGATCCGAAGGCGGCCCGGCAACAATTTAAAAAGCATGCCGACGATCTGTATAACATTTTATCAAGCCCTGTGGATAACAGCTTGGAAGAATTTTTGCTGCAAGATTTGTGAAGGACGACAGGCCGGCCACAATTTTACCAGGAATGTGATATAATCCTTTGATAGCAAGACTGTGGTGTAAAGCCGAATTTTTCTATCAGTTGCGCTTGCGTGCCACTTGCTCCAAACTGATCGATGCCGATGGTAATACCTTGTGGCCCAACAAAATTGCGAGCCAGGTGAGTGCAGCCTGCTTCAATGAAGATACGTCGTGTGCACTGCGATGGCAAAATTTCTTCTTGGTAAACTTGACCTTGTTCTAAGAATAAGTTGCGCGAGGGCATGGAAACCACGCGCGTTTGCTTGCCCAGCAATTGGGCCGTCTCCAAAGCTAATGCAACTTCACTGCCACTGGCAATGATGAGATATTGAAGAACTTCTTGTTCCCGTAAAACGATGTACGCGCCTTTCAGGGCCCCTTGGCGTTTACTTTGGCAGTCCAATGGTAAAGACGGCAAATCTTGCCTTGAGAGGATGAAGATGCACGGCTTGCCCGAGGCTTTCATTTTAGCGTGGAAGCAGGCGACCGTTTCGTCGTAATCGGCGGGTCTAAAGACGTACACATTCGGGATCATTTGGAGCGACGCCAGCTGCTCAATCGGCTGATGTGTTGGGCCGTCCTCGCCAAGCGCGATGGAATCGTGAGAAAAGAAGTACGTGGTTTCCAAGTGAGACATGGCTGCCACACGTAGGGCCGGCTTTAAATAATCTGCAAAACTGAGGAAGGTCGAGCCGCACGTTGGGAATAGACCGTCGTACGCCATTCCGTTCATGATGGCACCCATGGCGTGTTCGCGAATACCGTAAGGAATGTTGCGCCCAAGCGGATTGTCTTTTTGAAAAATGCCACCCTCGTGAATAAAGTTTTTGACAGAGTCAAACAGGTCTGCACTGCCACTCGTCCACAGGGGGTCTTTGCGCGCAATTTGATTTAAAATTTTTCCGGCTGAAATCCGTGTCGCTTGCGGCTTGGATTCTTCGGGCAATTTAAGGAAAAAGTCTTCATCCAAATGGACACCCTTGTACAGTTGTTGCGCCTTTTGCGGATTTTCTTGGGCCCACGCTTGGAAATCGTTTTCCCACCGACGATAGTTTTTTTCCAATTGCAGCCGATGCTTTTGAAAGTATTGATAGACTTTTTCAGAGCATTTAAAATGACTGTTGGGATCTAAGCCCCAATTGCGTTTGGCCTGTTGGATAAATTCAATGCCGGCGGCTCCGTGTGCCTTAGACGTGCCTTCAATTTGAGGGATCCCTTTGCCTATGATCGTTTTTAGTATAATGAGATGTGGTTCGCCTTCACGTTGTTTTGCAATTTCGTAGGCCGTTTCAATTGCATCAATTTCGTGTCCGTCTATGACTTGCACCTGCCATCCCATGGCTTCAAATTTTTGTTGAACGTCTTCAGATTGGGATTGAGATAATTGGGCGTCGAGGGTCACTTGATTCGCGTCATAGCATAAAATGAGGTTGTCGAGGCCCCAATGGCCTGCCAAGGCGACGCTTTCTTGCCCAACGCCTTCTTGCAAGCAACCGTCCCCACAGAGACAAACGATGGAGGCGTTGAATATTTGATGCTTTTCAGTGTTAAAATAAGCGGCCGCGCGTTTTTGAGATAACGCCATGCCAACCGCGTTTCCTATCCCTTGACCTAACGGCCCCGTGCTTGCTTCGACGCCAACAGTATGTCCAAATTCGGGATGACCGGGGGTTTTGCTGTTGAGTTGACGGAAGTTTTGAATGTCTTCCATCGTAATTGGAAATCCGCTCAAGTGAAGGAAGATGTAGAGAAACAAGCTGCCGTGCCCCGCCGAAAGAATAAAGCGGTCGCGATTGAGCCATCGTGGATTGTGAGGCGCATAATTGAGCGTTTCCCCGAATAAGACGGCGCCGAATTCAGCGCAGCCCAAGGCCAAACCGAGGTGTCCAGAGTTGGCTTTCTTTACGGCGTCTATAACAACGCCTCTGTATTCATTGGCGATCTGTTGAAGGAGGGCATTCATGTGTGTTAGTGGGTGGAGTTGGAAAGCTGTTGACGATCCATTGAGAGAGCGTTTCTTGCGGATGGCTTACGACATCTTGGGTTAATGTGAATGTGTCTTTTTGTTGATTACGAGCTA
This sequence comes from uncultured Verrucomicrobiota bacterium, assembly GCA_902495005.1. GTDB lineage: Bacteria > Verrucomicrobiota > Verrucomicrobiia > Opitutales > UBA9783 > CABUVL01. Next base: position 23,072 of record CABUVL010000006.1, read on the forward strand.
TAATTTTTAAGGCGTAAGCCAAATCTTTAAAAAGAGTTTCGCAAAGTGTATGAATGGTTTTATCTTGCTCGATACTGAGCTCAATTAAGGCCCGTATGGCGGCATCGTCGAATTGAATTTTGAGCCCGTGTGACTTGAAGAAGCTTTCTTCGTACGCCTTAATATCTTGCTGCTTTGTCTTTTCGAGCAGGTGTTGATTGTTCAGCAGTAACTGCTTGAGGTAGGCATCTTTATCTTTTAGCGTGTCCGTGTTAACTTCAAAGAAATGAATGCCGGAGGAGGGGAGTTCGAATTTAAAATTTCTGAGGGTACGTTCCAAGATGGTCATCAGGCCCCTGGCGCCCGTTTTTTCTTCTTCGGCCAAAGCGGCAATTTCTTCAATGGCCTCACGAGTCATTTGCATGTCAATCCCGTAACCGGCAAAGTCCTCCTTATATTGATTGAGAATGGACCCTTCGGATTCGGTTAAAATTTTGATAAGATCGTTTTTTTGCAGGGGGTCGCAGGCAACGCGAATGGGGATACGCCCAATGAACTCAGGTTCGAATCCGTACTGAATAAAATCCTGTGTGCCCACTTGGTGCAAATACCGCTTGTGGTCGTCTGAATTGATGTCTAAATGCGTGCCGAAGCCCAAGGTCGCTTGGTCGATACGACGCTTGACAATGTCGGACAATTTATCAAAGGCGCCACTGAAGATGAACAAGATGTGTCGTGTGTTAATGGCGTGCTTTTTGCTCGTGCTTTTCCCGCGTTGAAGATCTAATACCGCTTGGAATTGCCCCATCATGTCGGTGGGAGTGATGAGATTGACATCACTTTCTTCCATCAATTTTAACAAATTGATTTGTACGCCTCTTCCAGAGACATCACGTCCTTGTGAGTTGGGGGCGGAAGCAATTTTATCAATTTCGTCGATGTATATGATGCCGTATTGGGCCAGATCTACATTGCCGTTGGCGACCTTTACGAGATCACGGACGAGGTCTTCAACATCGCTTCCCATGTAGCCTGTTTCAGAAAACTTTGTGGCGTCAGCTTTGATGAATGGAACGCCGATGCGTCGGGCTATGGTCCGGATGAGATAGGTTTTACCGACGCCGGTAGGCCCGAGGATGAGGATGTTTTGCTTGTGATGATCTTGTTGTAGGCATTCAGGATGCAGTAGGCAGTTGCGTATATGATTGTAATGGTCGCAGATGCCGACGGACAAAACTTTTTTGGCCTCGTTCTGTTGAATAACGTATCGGTCGAGAAAATCGCGAATTTCTCGCGGCCTTAAGTTAAAATTTTTAATTTTTTGTAAGGTTTCTGAAGCGAAAGTGTTGTCGCCCTCTTGGCCCATTGCAGTTGATGGTTCGTCAATTGTGGAGTTTGCATTGTCAAATTGGAAGGAAGGCTGACTAAAGATGTCTTTCAATTTATCTTTAAGATTTTTTAAAGTATCTTCTTTTTCGTTCATAAAGGGTTGACTTAATGCACTAGCATAATTAAGCATTTTTGATGTTGAGTAAATATAAAAACTTAACTAAAAATAATATGAAGCATAATTTGACGAAAAAAGATCTTGTTTTGCGAATGTGCAAGTCAACGGGCGTTAGCCCTGAAACGGCCAAAAAAGCATTAGAAACGGTACTAACGAATATACAGTTGTCGCTAGCACATGGTAAGCACGTGGAGCTGAGAAACTTCGGGACTTTGGAGGTGCAAGTCCATCGTAGCCGAATAGGACGTAATCCACAGATGCCCGATAAGGCAATCATTATCCCAGATCGTGCTGTCGTCAAATTTAGACCGGGACAAACACTGAAAAAGCAGTTGAAGAATATTAATATAAAAGACTTGCAAATGTTACTTTAGTGCTAAGAATCTGACCCATGCTTGAATTATTGCCTGGGTTTAGAGATTTTTATCCGGCGGATTGTGCCCTCCGTAACGCATTATTTAAAAAATGGCGGGGGATAGCTTCTTGTTTTAATTTTTCTGAGTTTGATTGCCCCATTCTGGAGCCATTGGAATTATTTACAGAAAAATCGGGCGAGGAAATTGTTCAGCAGTTGTTTGCCTTCGAGGATCGTGGGGGTAGGAAGGTGGCCATGCGACCTGAGACGACCCCTTCGTTGGTTCGATTGATTGGTGCTCGAGCTCCCAGCTTGAAAAAGCCAATTAAGTGGTTTAATATTACAGAAAATTTTCGTTATGAGCGTCCGCAAAAGGGTCGGCTACGTTCGTTTTACCAATTTAATGTCGACATTATTGGGGAGAAATCAATTTTTGCAGAGGCAGAATTGATTGCCCTGGCGGTTGAGAGTTTTAAAGCTTTTGGTCTGACACGACAACATTTTTATGTCCGTTTGAGCGATCGGCAATTGTGGATGTTGTGGTTGGAATGCTTTGGCGTAGAGCAAGAGGCAACAAAAATCGCCTTGTTAAGCTTGTTTGATAAGTGGGAACGGCGGCCGCAAGAAGAGATTGAAAAAGATCTCGCTCACAGCTTGCCTGCGCACGTTGATGCAAAGAGCTTTTTTGAAAAGACTGTACAACTGAGGCAGGCCCAATCTTTGGAAGCGGTGCGTACGTGCTTCTCTGATTTTGATCCAAATGTGTTGAGCCGTGTTGAGAGCCGTTTGTCGGATTGGCAGGCGTTGTTGGATGAGTTAAGTACACTTCAATGCGGTGAATTTATTAAGATCGATCTGGGTATCGTTAGAGGGCTTGCTTATTACACCGGCTTTGTGTTTGAAGTTTTTGACGCCGGATTGGAAGGTCGCGCCTTGGCCGGTGGAGGGCGGTACGACCAATTGTTTGAAAAATTGTCGGGACATTCGTTGGCCGCGGTAGGTTTTGCCGCAGGTGACGTTACATTGACGGAATTATTACGGAAAAATAACTTGTTGCCCAATTGCGAACAAACGTTAAAGTTTTTTGTTGTGTGTGAAGAAGGAACACGTAGAGAAGCCTTACAAGATGCTTGCCTGCTCAGAGAGCGAGGGGCTTCGGTCGCTTATGTTTTTGGCGCTGGCCAAGTTTGTTCAGTTTCTAAGCAATTAAAAAAGGCTTTTGAGTCAAATCCCGAGTACATATTATTCTACGGATCCAATGAATTACAACACAATCAAGTTCAGGTCCGACGTGTTGGCAGCAATGAGTTGAACTTGGTCAATAGAGATCAGCTCATCCAAGAGTTTTGCCAATAAATACCTGTATTGCTGCGTTTCAGTGAACGAGTATTAATTTTTATCTTTTAGATTTGAATTGATGCCTATGTTTTGTTAACTTACTCCTACGCATGAAGCAGGAAAAGGGTTTTACACTTGTGGAAATTTTAGTGGCGGGGACCATGGCAGGTGTATTCCTCACGTTTTGTGTCCAATTTTTCCTAACGCAGTTGCACCAATACCAGATAATTTCTTGGAGTAATCAATTAAATGAGCAACTGCGTACTTTTGCTAAATTTGTTGAGAAAGATGTCCACAACTCTTTGGAGTTTTTTGCTTTTTCTGATTTGGATGCGCTGTTGAAAGAAGTTCCTAATAGTGCTATATCTTATGGGGGAGCTGAAGACATTGGGGGCGATTGTGTTTTGCTCGTGGAGGAGAAGGGCCGTGTTGAAGGTGGACGAGGGGTCGCTTATTTTGTGGGAAGCAAGCAAAGTTTCGGTGAATATAGTTACTACCCAGTGTACAGAGCTATAGTTACATTTTCAGCAGAAGGTAAAGTTAATGAGACCGCTGAAAATTTACAACAACTCATTGTCGCACATCTCAAACCCGAATTGGATGGATGGGCCGGTAGTTTTATGTTTTCAGATCAAGCCGTACAACTTACAAGTGAACATCTCAGAATATTTAAGGTGCTCGATCGAAAAAAGGTGAATGGGGAATATGTGGCAGGTTGTCGGCATGGATTATCGGTTAGCACTAGATTAGTGCAGCCGGGGCTACCGTCCACGGAGACGAAAAAGAAAATAAGCTACTTAGAAACACCGTGTGAGTTTACTTTTTTCTCAAGGAATCCGCGCTTCTAGTCCTATCAGCTTTTCTCTTAAATGGTGTGGCTGCAATGCCTTGATTGATTGGTTTTGAATTTGGCAAATACATTGTTCCTTTGGAAATGCAATTTTTGATGCCATCTTGTCGAATAGTAAAATAACTTGTTGATTAACAAAATGATCGAGTGCGATGCATTGTATTAAGACAGTTGTTGATTTTTATTGATTATGAACATAATGAGAAAAGTCTAGGTGACTTTTTACATCGATGCCCTTGGGGGGGTAGGTTTCTAGGTTGGACATTGAGTTGGCTATTGCATCACTCGTCCAATTGAGCCCTATATTTTGGCTTGTAGGAAATAAAGTCTTATTTAAAAATAATTCTGGAGAACAAGGAATCTACTAGACTGCGCTTCCATGAATCAAGTGGCCGGATTTTTTGCGACTACTTCTCGTTATGGATCACTATTGACAGTTATTGCATTTGTTCCACCTTAAGGCCCTTATGATTAACTTTATCGTGGTTGCATGAGCTCTTAATGGAGGTAATGCAAGTACTTGTCTACCTTGTTGGCCGTGATGACGCCGTAATTGACGGTTCCCAACCAACCGGACATAATGATGCCGACGGAGCCCGAGTGGTATAATCCGGACACTTGATTGGAGAGCTCCATTGAAATTTTGAGTCCTTCGAATTTCGTTCCGAATGACGCTCCATTGGCGTGTAATGTGTACCGGTTAAATGTCTTGGGTGTGGCGACTTCGATCCAACCGAGCTTGTTTTCAATGCCAGGCACAAACTTATCCAATGCTTGCAAAGTACTTTGTTTTAAATGCTCTTTAGCCAACTGATATTCGCTCTCCGATAATTTATTCCAATCTTCCCACAAGGCGTTGGTCGAGGCGACAACGGTGTAGCGGGCTTGTGAATTTTGAGGACGAATACTTGGGTAATAGATGGAGAATGTGCGGCTCTGCGTGTTGAAGGATTTGAGCTCGTCGCTGGAAAATTCAGGCGCGGTTGAGGTGAAAATTAGATCGCCGATATCTGGCAACTGCGTTTCTGCTTTCAGCCCCATGTAAACTTGACAGGAACTTGTATTTAATCGAACAGCCCGGGCTTCCTTTTGAAAATCGCTGCTCAATACTTCAGGATCCAGCAAGTTAAAGAGTGTATTCTTGAGGTTGGCGTTTGAAATAATGGCCTTACATTCGATCAGCTGACCGTTCGCTTGCAGTCCCTTGACGACCATGTGTGAATCTTGTTTTTCGGTAAAAATCTTTTCAACCAAAGTACGGCATGCAATGTCCACGTTATTTTTTTTGAGCTCCAGGGTCATCGCTTTGATTAATTGATCAGTTCCACCTTGGAAGGTGTAAACGCCACGGCTCATGAAATTTGAAAAAACAATGCCGTAAGTGATGGCCGGATCTTGCAGTGTTGAACCGTTGGCGTAGGTAATGGGTTCCATCAAGAGGCGGTGAACATCGGGGCGGTTTGGGAAAAATTCCTCGAAGAGCTCGCCGATCGTACGGTGATCGTCGTCATAAAAATTCATCGCACGCAGGTGGTCAAAAAACTTTTCGACGGTACTGCTCGGAATTTTAAAAACATTGATGAGTTTTTCGGTAAAATCAACGCGATCGAATGTTGTTTGAAAGTTAAACTGAGGATTGACGAAGCGGATGTGCTTCAATTGCACGATTGAATTGGCGATACTTTCATTCCAATACCGTCGGCAAGATTTGATCATTCCGACGGGGAAGCCGTGCAGAGAAATATCAAAAGTATAAGCTCCGGGGCGATTGAACCAGGTCGCCAGGCCACCGAGCTTGAAATGTTGCTCCAATAACAATACAGAATGCCCTAATTTGCCCAAGTAATTCGCCGCAGTAAGGCCCGATAAACCACTGCCAATTACGCATACGTCGTACGATTTCTTAAATTGCCATTCTGTTGCCATAATGAAAATATGTTCTGATTAAACTTTTTTAAATATCAGACTTACTAAAAAGTTTTTACGCTTAAACTGCAAAGCTTTTTAAGCATAAAATAACCGGTTTTAACAAACGTAATGTTGAACATATGTCCGCTCATGTTTAGCCTCATTATAACGGCAAGTAGGTTGGTAGCTTTTTGAGGTACGGCCCGAGCGGATAAAATTTAATCTAACTCATAGGCGCAAAAGCAATTCATTTTTTGATATTCAATTAAATAAGTTTGAAAATTTTTTTCAAAAGCAAGCCTGTTTCGGACATTTATGGACGTCATCGATCTATTGCATTGGAATCAACGGCTTTATTCCATCCCTTTAACGCTCTGCAACATGCCCTTCCATTTTTTTAATTGAGCCTTTAAGTGAGCGGCTAAAAGGTTTTAGTTCATTGATCGAGGCTTAGAAAATATGCAATAATTAAGGACCATCAAGGTAAAACGCTTTGATCGTATAAGTGACGTTTAGGCCCGCCTTACAGACTCTTTAATTTGACCATATCCGTGTTGAAAATGGCATCTAAATGCTCTGAAATTTTTTCATAACGCCAATGCCACCACTGTATTTTTAACAGCGTTTGAATAAGTTCTTCAGAAAAACGTTTTTTTATTAGCTTGGCCGGATTACCTCCATAAACAGAATAGGGTGGAACGTCCGAAACAATGACCGATTCAGCCGCAATCACAGCTCCATCGCCTATGTGGACTCCCGGCATAATCACGGCATCGCATCCTAGCCAAACGTCGTTGCCAATGACCGTATCGCCCTTAGAAGGAGCCCCCAATCGGACAGCTTTTAATTTTTCTGCCCAACTTTCTCCAAAGATGGGGAAGGGATAAGTCGAAAATGTGTCCATACGATGACTTCCGCCATTCATGATAAACTTAACCTCTTTTGCAATGGAACAAAACTTGCCTATTTTTAGCTTATCTCCAATGAAATCGAAATGGTACAATACATTCCTTTCGAAATTCTCTGAATCTTCGGGATCGTCATAATAGGTGTAATCGCCTATTTCTATGTTGGGATTTTTTACGACATTTTTTATGAAACATATTTGCTTCAAGCCGTCGATGGGATGAATTTTGTTAGGATCAGGTATTCTTAACTTCATAAGGGACTGACAATGTTCTTTATGCGACAGAGGCGGCCAAGATGTCTTCTAATTTCGTACTAATTATTCCCTAAGATTTCCAATTATTCCCTAAGACTTCTAACTGCCCCACCTTGCAGAGATCTGTAGAATTAAACGACAGTTTTGCATCGTTTGCAATTAAAATAATACCAATTCGTGGGTATTGGAAAATTTCAACGAAATGATGGGTGGTGGATGCTTGCACGCAACTTAAGGTAGTCGTCTACACACAAGGTGAGTAAGTCGTGTGCATGGCCGATGCCGGTATTCCCTTTGGGCAAAATGACGTTTAGTCCTGATGAAGAAGTCGGCATGGTAATTGCTGTATAGTGATATAGTTCTCTATGAATGTCAGCAGGCAAACGTATTTTTTAGCTTTAGGAAGTTTATTGGGATTTTCACTTACCTTGATCTTAGGGTTTTGCAGCGGTCAAGAAATCTTAACCAATTTGTGGAATGCCATCTTGGGCGCTTGGATGGGCTGCTTATTCATAAAATTGTTACTGCTTGTCATTTGTGTACATCGTCAACCTGAAAATTGCGCTGAAAAAAATTCAGAGGCCTCGAAAGAAAATAAAGAATGAATGTCTTGTACAAAAGAGTAAAAGGAGAAAGACATGCTTGTAAAACTTACACGCAAATGAGCTCTGTGGCGCCTGATTGGGAACTTGTCAAATCGTCGTTATGCCTTGTAAAGGCCATTGTGGCCAAGATGTTTATTCATATTCCATCGAATGTCGATAAAGAAGTACTGTACACAGCAGGGCTCTTGGGCTTAATTAACGCCACGCAGACATTCGATGCTCGCATGAATTGTCCCTTTAAATCTTATGCGGCCATTCGTATTAAGGGGGCTGTGTTGGACGAATTACGTCGTATGGACTTGCTTCCGAGGAGCTGCCGTATGAAGGCGAAAGAAATGAGCAGCCGCGTCCAAGTTTTGCAAAATGAGTTGAAGCGTGAAGCGTCCGAAGATGAAATTTGCGCTCACTTGAACATGTCTAAGAAGCAGTATAGGTTGATAAGAGACCTGTCAAAAGCTTCAATGATTCCGTTGTCTTTGTGCGATGACAATGATCAGCCTGATGTCAAACACGTTTTAAGTGATCTCGGACCGGAGAGCAGTAGAGATTTTGCTGAAAATGAAGAAATTTATCAAAGTTTAAAACGGGAATTGATCGAATTACCGAAACTTCAGCAACAATTATTGGCCCTGTATTACGTGCACAATGTGAGTCTTAAGCAGATTGCCAAGGCCTTACGCTTAAGTTCGTCAAGGGTGCACCAATTGCACATGGAGGCCATTGGAATGTTGAGAAAGAAGATGTTAATTTACTAATTATGTTGTGCTTATTTGGATATATTATCGTTGTTTGTTCTGTTCTGGGTGGATTTATGCTGGCGGGAGGTAAGCCCCTGGTATTGTTGCATGTATCAGAATTTGTGGTCATTATCGGCGTTTCTTTAGGCTTAATGGTGGTGGCCAGTACCAAAGAAGTTTTACGCAGCATGCTTAAGGACATTAAGTTGTGCTTGAAGGATAACGTGGTATCGAGGCAGATGATTATTGAATTGATGCAACTGTTGTACGAATTACTCATGCTCGTCCGAAAGAACGGACTGATTGCCTTAGACGAACATGTTGCCAATCCCGGTAAAAGTGCCATTTTTACAAAATACAGTAATATTTTAAGTCAATCGGAGCTGATTGAGTTTATTGTTAACAGCTTTCGTCCGATCATTGATGGACGGGTCAAACCGGATCACATCGGCGATTTGTTGGAACGAGAATTGTCAAATCGCGAAAATTGTGCAGATAAGTCGACGGGAGTGTTAAACTTAGTGGGTGATTCGCTCCCCGGCATCGGCATTATCGCGGCGGTCTTAGGGATTATTAACACGATGAATTCCATTGCTGACGGCCCCGAGAAAGTGGGTATAAAAGTGGCGGCCGCTTTAACGGGAACATTTTTAGGCATATTCGGCGCCTATGGGCTGGTCAATCCGTTGGCTCACAGGATTCAGTCGAATCATGAAAGTCAGCTCATGTTGTTAAAAATTATTGCTACGGCGATTGCCGAAAGTCAAAAAGGCGTGCTTCCCATCATGGCGCTCGAATATGCAAGACGTCAAGTAGACCCGGCGCTTCAGCCCAATGCCATGGAGCTGGAAGAAATTTTGAAAAATTCGATCAAAAAATAAAATGGCCAAAAAAGGACATCACGGAGGTGCTTGGAAGGTTGCCTATGCAGACTTTGTTACGGCCTTAATGTCATTGTTTATGGTTTTGTGGATTATAGGGCAGGATCAAGATTTTTTGAAATCTACCGCTGAGTATTTCAATGATCCGTCTGCTTTTTCACATAATATTTTTATCGGTCAGGAAAAGTTGAGAGGCGAGGGGAGTGAAGGGGAAGATGGCACAGGCGTCTCAAAAATCGCGCGTGAACAACTCAATAAATTGGCCGAAAGTATTTATAATAACTTACACATTGGTAAGGATGATAAAAAAAAGCCCATTGACATATTTATTACACCTGACGGCCTGCGTATATTGATTTATAATTTACCCGATAAGCGTTTATTTGCCGACGATTTGGTCTCACTTACCGCCTGGGGAGACTTAATTGTACAATCGCTGGCGTGGATTTTAGATCAGCATCTGGCGCTTATGAAAATTGTTGTTTACGATCCGAACATTCGGCAATCGAAGTTGTTAGAGCAAGCGCAATCGGCACTGCGAAAGCAAGGCGATACGCCACAAACTTTTGCCTGGGATTTAAACCTGCAAAGGGGTCAAATATTTTACAGACAATTGGTTTATCACGGATTTAGCCTGCAGAAGATTTCTGAAATTAAGACGGATGATCAGCTGCCAAAGGAAGCGAGTCATAAGCTTGAAGCCGTTGAATTGTCTTTGCACATCGACCGTGAAACTATCCGTTCACTAAAATAATTACAGCTTGCTCGTGATTTATGTTGTGGGTTCAAGTGGTAGAGTTCAATTGTGCAATTTTTGGTTGGTTGTGCAATAATTCAATGACATTTGCAGAATAAATTAACATGTGAACCGTCTGTAACCAAGGCCTAAGAATCATGCATAACTTTTCGTTGGTTACGGATTATTCCTGAAAGCGCTGCCTGCAGATGGCCCAAAGGTTATGGCGCCCGCTGGTTTGTTACAAAGTTCGATGGGATGAACGTGCCTAAATGAAACACTTAGAATTGCCGCCTCGCTTACAGATGCTTTGACAGTCACTTTTAATGAATCAATGCCATAAGTCAGTTCAAAGAGGGCGTCAATTTAAAGATCAGTTTAGTCCAAGAACCCCGATTGACGGAAGGAGTAAACTTCGTCGTGTCCAACGATAAGGTGATCCAGTAAGCGTAAGGAAATAATTTCACCGACATATTTCAGTGTTTGCGTCAATTGAAAATCTGCTTGGGAGGGGGTTACATCGCCAGACGGATGATTGTGGGCAATCACAATGTGGGCGGCTCCTTTTTTTAAGGCCGAACTCATCACCTTGCGAGGGTATACGACGGTTCGGCTCACAGTCCCTTCTTCGAGCCGTTCTATGCC
>CABUVL010000007.1 GCA_902495005.1 uncultured Verrucomicrobiota bacterium
AATATTCTTCCAAGTACCCTTGCACAAAGTAAATCTCAAAGACCTCTTCCCCCCTCATCTGCTTACCATATTTCCATAACCCTCACCCTTTTGTCAATACTTTTTCTTACCTTTTATTTTTTATTTTTATTATCCGTCTTCTCTCTCACTTATTCTCTACCTCTTCGACTACCCCATCAAACCTTCTATACCCGCCATCACCTTACTCTTCACCAACTCTAAGCTTCCATCGCAAGCCACTTCTGAAGAGGGTAAAAAATCCTTAAGGTATTGCAAAGCCGCATAAGTTTCCTTCATAAACAACGAATAACGGTGCCTAGCTATCGTTGGATTCAAATCCGTCGAACGAACTTCCTTTAAAATCCCCTCACCGCTTCGACGAATACGTTCATTGTACTGCATAGCCCTCAGACCACGACTTACCTGACGTCGCACACTTTCTTCCTCATCCAGCATTAAAATTACAGACGAAAAATGGACACCGCCCACTCGCTTAGATAAAAAATCGTGCAACCAAACTACACTTTTAGCTTGGCCCAAAGTTCGAGGGAATCCATCCACCAAAACGCCTTCCCGATAATCCTCGTCCAACAAACCGTTAAATACCGACGACACCACCGTCAAATCATCTAAAAGAAACCCTTGATTAATTTTTTCAAGCATTTCCTTGCTCTTCAACAAACTACTTGCCACCAAAGGACGCTCATACAAATTGAAATACTCAATAATGTAATTCTCATTCGTGCCTTTCCCAGCCCCCGGAGCACCACTAAGCCACACAATACGTTTGGGCATGTGTTCAATAAAATGCTCCTGCTCGCCCAATTTTTCTAAAAATAAATCCAAACTTCCCTGCTGTTTTTTCAAGCTCATATCAGTTAATACGTTATTAAAAATTTTTATATAATTGAGAAGCAATTTTTAAACCAAAATACCTTAACCCCTATGAATACGTCCACGTTGAAATCAAGACACCGCTAAAATGAGACAAAATTAACAGCGATATAATGGGAGCAAACAAATTAAATACTTTTTGTAATAGATTCGCACAGGTAAAAAATAATACCTACAACATATTGAAGGCCAACATCATCAAGCAAGCAAAACAAACTCGGCTTATAAAAGTTAACTTAATTTTGTATTTAATATTTAAGCACAGGTCTTATTTCAAGAGACTGAAAGCAAACCCCAAAAACTGGAGAAATTTTCAGCCAATCTGCTAACTCAGCTATGAAAAAATCTTATAAAAACACTTGTGAGCGATTTATATCAAAGCTCAAAACTTCCATGTAATTGAGATACTTAAGTTGATATTCAACTTCACAAAGCTGTCTAAGCGCCGCTATAAGATGCACACAACAAAAGAAAATCAAGATCAGATTCGTCTATAAAAACGTCTTTTTTTAAAAATAATTCATTAATAAACAATCAACTTTTTCTCCCTACCGCCTAAAAATTCATTCAAGCCCTAACAAGGTGTATTAATTTTGGTATTTCAGCGAAACCGACGAATACGTTTTATTGTTTAACTTTTGGTTAATCTTCCGCGCATTGAGACACAGAAAAAATGAACTTAGCTCCATTAGCCATATGCTTGTGCATGACCCGATAATAAAAATTGGAACAAACGTCACGGGAGACGTTGATGACGAATCACATCCTGACACAAAGTTTCGGCCCACCCGACAAATCAACCTAGGCAGTTCGTTTATTTCGGCATTTATTTCACACCATACAATATTGAATGCCAGGTAAACAAGCGCATTTTGATCAATGTAAAATCTTGATGCGCAACCCCGTTTCTTTCAGCACCCATTCACAATCGACGTAACTTCACCTCACCCCACGCATTACGACGTTTTATGTTTCTCTGAAATGAGGCAAAAATTTTTACAGATTAAACAAAATTTTCCCACGCGCCCTCCAATTAACCCTGACCTACGAAATTAGATAAATTGCGAGATCATCGCTAGCATACAAATATACCTAAAAATTTAAGCACCCTGATAAAAAACTAAGACCGGAGTTGAACATGCCGTGAATAAGAACGTGCGATTTGGAGGCAACGTGTAATTTTTTCATTTTCAACAACCGTCTCATCCGCAGATAATCGTTTATCGGTCAAATGGCACTTCTGTAAATACCAATAACTGTCCGGCACCATCAATTGTCCCAACTGACGAATCGCATCTTCATCAACGTACTGCCAAGATAGAGTGGTACGGAATTCATAACGTTGAGAAGGCATCGCGAGCAAGTACTTAATGGAGGCATGGATCTTGTCCACATACGACGGAGGGCAAAGTTCACAATAACGCGGCAAAGATGTCTTCAAATCCATGGCAAAGTAGTCGACCTGTGAATCCAATTGCTGGATCTGATCGGGATGGCTACCGTTGGTATCTACTTTAACCTTTAAGCCCAAGCCCTTAAATAATGTTACGAGATACTGTAGCGTTTCCGGATATAAGGTAGGCTCTCCTCCCGTGATACAAACCGCCGTGATAAAACGTTGTTTGGCATCGTTGAGAAAATCAATAATCTCTCTCAAATGGACTCCGGAACTTGCGACAGAGGCCTCTAACGATTTATTGTGGCAATACTCGCAGTGAAAATTGCAGCCTGGTATAAAAACCACACTGCAAATTTCTCCCGGATAATCGACCAAAGAATGCTTTAAGAAGCCATACTTACGCATTTTTTAATCGCTTCGGTGTCGCAAATCGCTTCGGTCGCATCTGCGCGTTGAATAATTAATGTTGGCAAGTTACGGATACTGTACTTCTTCGCGAGTGCCAAGCCGTCATCGTTAGACACATTGACCCACTGTCCATCGAAGCCTTGTTCCTTCAAAAATTGCTTGAGCGGCTTACACTTGATACAGGTATCGCTGTAAAAGAACAATTGAGGCACACCAGAAACTTGTTTGCAATTTTCTGAAGATGAACAAGTCGATGGCTTTTCGCAAGATGATGGTGCCTCTTGACAACTTTGCATAAATTCGGGAATAACGTACGTCTTACGCGCCTTAAACTCTTCCTTTTTACCTTTATTCCAAAAAGAGACCGCCCGATAATATCCCGTAATGCGGCTGTAAATTTCCATCTCTCGTCCGCACTTAGGACAAAATTCTTGCTTACCGAGAAAGCGCCCGTGATTTTCACAGACTGAGAACGTGGGCGAAATGGACACGTACGGAATTCTGAAGTTGTAAACGATTTGACGTACGAGTTTCTTGCAAGAAGTTGAATCTGGCAATGATTCTCCCAAAAAAACGTGGAAGACGGTTCCTCCCGTGTACTTCGTTTGCAAGCCCTCCTGCATCTTCAACGCCTTAAACACGTCACTTGTATAATCGACGGGCAAATTCGTTGAATTTGTGTAATAAGGATCTTCCCCACCCGATTGAATGATGCCCGGATACATCTTTTTATCAATTTTTGCCAAACGGTAAGAGGTTCCTTCGGCAGGCGTGGCTTCCAAATTGTACAAGTTGCCCGTCTCTTCTTGAAAGCGCGACAGACATTCACGCATGTGCAACAAAACTTTCTCTGTAAAATCGTAACCTTCTTTATCGGCAATGGACTTGTGCAAGTAATTGAGACAGCATTCGTGCATGCCCAGCAAGCCAATCGTTGAGAAGTGATTGTCAAAGCTGTGCAAGTAGCGTTTCGTATAAGGGAATAAGCCTTGCTGCATGAGACGTTGAATGGTCTTGCGCTTACATTCCAAAGAATTCTTGGCAAGCTCCATCAAGTTATCAAGCCGCGCAAAAAACTCTGTATCATTTTTGCTCAAATAGCCGATACGGGGCATGTTGATGGTCACAACCCCAATGGATCCCGTAAACTCATCTGCGCCAAAAAGTCCACCTCCTCTGCGTCTTAATTCGCGTTTATCAAGTTGCAGACGGCAGCACATGCTTCGAACATCTGAAGGGTTGAGGTCCGAATTGATGAAATTTTGGAAATAAGGGGTGCCGTACTTGGCCGTCATTTGAAAGAGCAAATCCGCATTTTCGCTATCCCAATTAAAATCTTTTGTGAGGTTGTAAGTGGGAATTGGGTACGAAAATCCACGGCCATTGGCGTCACCGGCGATCATGACTTCCAAGAAGGCCTTGTTGATCATCGCCATTTCTTTTTCACATTCACTGTAAGTAAAGTCTTGCTCTTTGCCTCCAATGATAACGGGCTTGTTGGCCAAATCGTCCGGGCAAACCCAATCCAAGGTAATGTTCGTGAAAGGCGGCTGAGTACCCCACCGTGAAGGCGTGTTCACGCTGTAAATAAAGCTTTGAATGTGCTGCTTAACTTCCTTGTAGGGCAAATTTTCATATTTAATGAAGGGGGCCAAATACGTGTCGAAACTTGACAATGCCTGCGCGCCCGCCCACTCATTTTGCATGGTGCCTAAGAAATTAATAATGTGCCAAATGGCCGTTGAAAAGTGCTTGGCCGGCTTTGAATTGATCTTTCCACAGACGCCACCAAAACCTAATTCAAGAAGTTGACGCAAGCTCCAACCCGCACAATACCCAGAAAACATGGACAAATCGTGCAAATGGAAATCCCCTTCCTTGTGGGCTCGCGCGATAGGTTCATCGTAAATATGGTTCAACCAATAATTAGCCGTAACAGCCCCGGCATTGTGAAGGATGAGGCCTCCCAACGAATAGTTGCTGCTGCTGTTCTCGTTCACGCGCCAATCGGTTTGATTGAGATAACCATCCATGGTTTTTTCAATATCGAGCACAAGGGCCTTACCTTCCCGTAATTGATGCCTTTGATTACGATACAAAATAAATGCCTTTGCCACGTCACTGTAATTTTCTTCGATGAGCGTTTTTTCAACACAATCTTGAATTTCTTCAATGGCCGGTATCGTGCGCTCGTGGAATTGCGAATTCAACTTGGCAACGACTTGTTCGGTGAGTCGCTGAACGGTTGCACCGCAGGCTGAGTGTTGAGTGGCTTCAAAAGCTTTGTTAATGGCATTGTAAATACGATCTTCCTTGAAGGTCGTGATGGTCCCATCCCGTTTAATGATTTGATGAATAGACATGTTAAGAATAGTTAATTGTTTAAAAATGTACGGAAGTATTTACAAAAAACACATTTTAATAGACAGCAAACCCATCCACACAATGTTTCTTTCTAACGGCAACCCAAGTCTCCTGAAAATACATCCTTGATCTAAAAAGAAGCATCTCATAGGCCCTCCCTATAAGCAAGATTTTTCTATTAAATTTTCTCGTTAATCGATGCCCACATTACGGATTATGCGTTCCATGGCCGCCCGGCAAAGATAAAGGAACATCATAAAAAACCGTCAACGATTGCGCACTTGGCATATCCTTATTCGGAGGCGCCAACAAATCAATTGAATATTAATAAAATAAAACCAACTTTCGTTTTACCAAATGTGGCAGATTTTCTACCTATCGGAAACGGTATCGTATAAAAATCCAATGGGCCGAGCTGCCTAAAAACGTTCTGGCAAGCCTGCAAAATACAACGGACAAGAGTCATTTCAAGCTTGGCAATGACCGAGCCAATTCACTCTATCATCGCCGTGTAAATGATAGGACAGGTCGGAGAGCTCAAACTCTATTCCTCATTCAGAAAATTAAACGGCCCACCAATTCACCTAGGCCATGAAACAAATAACATCCTTAAAAGTATTTATTGAGTTAATCTTATGAAATGATGAAAGAGTCCCATAAAATTAATTGCTCTTTAAAAAAGCACAAAAGTAATTTCCGCATACTTCCAAGCTTATTTGCATAATTAGGCTGACGATCAGACAAATCCTAAAATTAGATGCCATTTCCACATTTGTGCCCGGCCTACTAACGCCATAACGGAAGCCTAAACATTGATTCCTATTGCTGGAAAAATGTTAAAAACTTTTTATACATCGTACTCTAATGATAGAAATTGAGAGAACTATCCTACATAATCAATAACATCCTTGCACCTGAAGCACCCGACATGCGCAATTTGACAAAAATGCTTTTCTGAAAAATTTTGCATAAAGGCTTGCAAATGGAGGAAAAGTATTCATTGTCTTATCTATTGTTAGCTAGCGTCCCGTTCGTCTAGCCCGGTCAGGACACTGGGTTTTCATCCCAGCAACAGGGGTTCAAATCCCCTATGGGACGCCACTTAGGGCATCTCGGCACTATCTTAAATACTCAATTTTAGCCTAAGTACTCAAATTAAATTCATTGAACGAGATGCAGTTTTTTTGGGGGCTGGGGGCGGCAGACTTAAAAATTACACCGATCAGCGGAGCTGTGATTTTTTAAAGAAGATGTTAATTTTTTATTAATAATCAATAAAACAAAAATTATCACACCAAACGTAATTTTTACCAAACAACAGGTGAACTGCGGCAAACTCAGCTGCCGCCCCATTCAACGATAAGCTCATTTTTAACAAGCTGCATCAATTAACTTATAAGAAAATATGCCAACACGCTCATTATAAAATTGCGGATAACACTAAAGCGTCATGCTTTGATAAATGACTGCCAAACCGAACAAGCCGTTAAACTAAAGAAACGCAGATCACCTAAAAATTTATTAGAAGAATTAGTTTTCACGTGAGCTCACGCAAGCATCATTAGGGCAAAGATTACACTAACGTAAGCCGTCCGCTGACGACATAAGACGCATCATCTTATTCATAATAAACACCTTGAAACACCTGGGCCATCGGCATAAAAAGGATCACAACCAGCAAAATGATGAGCCCGGCCAAAATAATGAGGCAAATGGGCTCCAACCACTTTGTAAATTGCATCAAACGATTTTCATACATTTGGAAGTAATACTTCGACAAATTATCCACAACGGAGGCCAGTTGCCCACTTATTTCTGCGGACTCCAAGGTATCCAAGAAAAATTTTGGCAGCCAAGGGCACGAAGCGGACAAGGATTTACCCATGAGTAACTGTTGCATGACGGCCTCCGCGTCCACAGAATACACGGTCAAACAAGAAACACTCAATCGCAGGCTGTCGGTCAAGTACACTCCATTTTTCAACAAAGTCGAAAAATTCATCGCAAACCAGCCCAACTGTAGGGGCTCAACAAAATATCGATATCCCGGCAACTTTGGAAAGAGTCCATTTACAATCCAATTCAAGATAGAACGCCGACAACAAAGGGCGAGACCAATGAATAAGATGACTCCGTAAGGTAAGGTACGACCGATAAAATCGCCCACGAAGAACAAGCCGCTCAAGAGCTTGGGGACGTCAATTGCTTGCGCCTCAAAGAATTCTCTAAATTGCGGCAAGATGTAAGAGACAATAAAGAATAGGACAAATGTACCTATCAGAACAATAAATGCCGGATAAATACAACAACTAAGCGCCTGCTTTTGTATTTTCAGTTTTAATCGAATATGCTCCAACAAACAATTGAGCCCATCCGTCAAATATCCCCCTAATTCGGCACATTGCACCAAATATGCATGCCGTTCGGACACGATACGTCTGGGTAACAATTGCCGCATAATTTCATAAAAAAATTGGCCTGACCTCAACGTCTGAACGGTTCTTGTTACAAAAGTACCCTGCAATGGGTGCAAGCTCGTAAGGGTCAATGAATGCAAGGCTTGCATTAACGTACGCCCACTTTGCATCACCAGTACGATACGCTCCAGTAAAGTAAACCACAGACGCAGTGACATATTAATTTTATCTCGCGACGCACGACGGTCCATTAAACCCAAATGGACGGGAACGACGAACTGAGGATAACGACGTGCTTGCAACAACTTTCTCAAAACACCTTGGCAACTGCGGGCACACCCACAACACCATCGATAACGCCCCTCCGACGTTAATACTTTGCAAAAAAACAACACAAGTCCAACAGTTAATGCTTTTCTTCACCCTCTTCAACATCCGCATCGGCCGAATAACTGACACGCGCGTGTAACATGTTTAACAAGGTGAATTGAAAACTTTTCTTTAACTGATTGATTTCCTTTAAGGTAACGCTACATTCGTTGAGCTGCCCAGATTCAATGCGTTCTTTAACAACAGATTCAATCAATTCTGTCACCGCCTGAGCACTGACCTTCGTTAAGCTACGACTTGCCGCCTCCACCGCATCTGCCAACGAGATAATGGCACTTTCCTTAAATTGTGGCTTGGGCCCATCATAACGGAATACCAATGGATCGACGGTCCCACCATTGGCCTCTTGCTGGCGCAGCGCCTTGTTGTAAAAGTACTGCATAATGGAGGTTCCGTGGTGCTGTTGAATGACGCTAATAATTTCTTGCGGCAAATTGTAACTTTTCGCCAGCTCAACCCCTTCTTTTACGTGGCTCTTTAGGATAACGGCGCTCATTGAAGGCGTTTGATGCTCGTGCGGGTTCTCTCCATCCTTTTGATTTTCAGTAAAATACTCAGGTTTAATGAGCTTACCTATGTCGTGATACAGCGCGCAACAACGGCACAGTAAGGCATTCGCCTTAATTTCATTGGCCACATTCTCAGCCAATGAAGCCACCATTAAACTGTGATGGTAGGTCCCTGGAGCCAATATTTGCAACTTTCTCAACAACGGATGATTATAGTCGGTCAACTCCAAAAATGTGATATTCGTCGCATTGCCAAAGCATTTCTCACAAACCGGCAGGAGAAGTATAACCATCAATATAGTGACAAACCCGCTTATATAAACGGCCAACACTTGTTGACAACACGCGATCCAATTCAAATGTTGAGCCAAAAGGCTGTAAAAGGCCACCAGTACGGCCAACAAGGTATAAGCCTTTAAGCCAATCTTAATAAAGCCTTCACGCAAATAAATTTTACGGCACAAGTACACAATCAGCAAGCCCACTAACAAGTCTAGGAAAAAGTACTCCAGGCTCGCTTGAAACATCAAGGTCTTCAGGCTTACGATAAAAAATGTGCAAATAAATCCGCCTAACATATCGACCAAGGGTGTAATCAACAAGCTGGACAAAAAGGTAGGGGGTAAGAATGTGACAAACGACATACTGAGTAACTTGCTACCCAAGTTAGAATAATAACACAACAATCCGGTGGCTCGAATGAACGCAATGTTAAACAATAAGATGAGCGCCGTTGTGAGCAAATACCGCGACGATTTTTTTATTTTTGTCGGCAGCAATTGCAAGCTTAGTAAGACGCAAATAAATAAAAGACACACCAAAAAAATCTTTTTGGTCAACATTGAGTTAAAACCAAATTGGACGTTACCCAAACGTGCTAAATTTTTTTGATAGGCGACGAAACATTCGTAAACTTCAGGGGTCACGATTTGGCCATTTTCAACGATGCAATCCCCCCGTTTAATATGGACAACCACGTTGGGCGTTTTTTCGACGAATTGAACAATTTTATCTTCCGTCTTTTGCTTATCGTACAACACATTGGGGGTCAGCCCGAATTTTAAAATGTGCATCAGTGCATTTGCGACGTCATACTCAATGTCCATTACAAAAAGGTTCATGCGCAACGCGCGCAACGCATTGCCCTTGGTTTGCAAATGAACAAACGAGGCGTCGTTTTGAGCGATGCTGACGTAGACATTTTCGTTGGACCTCATGTCAAAATCTTCATCGTTTAGAATGCCCTTTTGCACGGCTTCTTGCAAAACAAAGATCCCCTCTTCGATCAAACGATCCCGTTGAACACTCGTAGGTATACGCAATAAAGCCTCCAAATCATCCTGTTGTAAAAGGATACCGTAGTGCGATTCAAACGAATTGATTAACTTATTCAACATCGTTTGCCGTGCCTCCGTATCTGTAATACGTGCAATTTTATTTAACTTGGACTGCAGGACTTCAATGTGCTGGCAAAATTGATGAAAGGATTCCAAATTAATTTTGTAAACGGGCGAAATCATCTGACGACGCTGATCCCGGAGCGTTTTTGTCTGAATTTCACTTTCGTACTCGAAATCAATGGCCGAAACAAGCTTCATCTTTGCCAGGTGATTTAAAAACAATTGGGGGCCCGTCGGCGCCTGCTTCCAAAAAGAAATAAAAATAATACTGAATAGAAAAAAGCCACCTCCCAATAAAACCCGAACATTTTTCCACATCGAAGGCTCTTGCGTGTCAGTTTCGTGTAAACGTTTGTGCCGGACCTTTAAGCTTTGTTCTTTTTTAGATTTCTTGCGTAAGAAAAACATATTAATTTACTTATACCTAAACTTAATTATCAAATTCATTAAAAAATTCAACCTTTCCACCCACTTCACGGCAATCCCCATTCATTGACAACTTTCGCCGCCACTTCACCTTAAATATACTTATACAATGACAATGCTCTCTCGCAATAACTCCACTTACAATAGTTTTGTCATTCATAGAGCTTGCCCTTGTAACATCTCCCACGATAGACAGCACAAAAACAATACCGCAGCCGCCCTCCACCTCGTCACATTCCAATTCATCAACAAGCCCTTGCGTGCTACATTCCACAGCACCTTATTTAAAACAACGTCCCCCTTGCAACGAATCCAGCGCAGAGCCACCCAAGAACCTTCCACCTTCTGCCACCCTTGCGAACACAGGTCTTCACGCGACAGCTGCCATTTAATCAATCGACCAACATTCCATCGAGCCAGCTTGAGGAACTTTAAATACAGCAAGCAATCATCCGCAGACAAGACCTCCATATCTGGGAGTATGAGTAAAATTTCTAGCTTTGTCTACCTTTATTTAAGACTACGTGAACAAGCAAATCTTTTTCAACAAATTAAAATAAATACGATTTTCATTAAGATCTCATAAATCATGATCCAAGCACTTCCACCTAAGTCTACACAACCTAATTAAATTATACAAGCTCAGCGACCATTGGGAAAAGCTCATCGTTTGATACCATTGTCTACAATTTTATAGTTCTGTTGCCAAACGGACCAACATTCCACCTCGAAAAGCACTTTTTACATT
The DNA here is from genome assembly GCA_902495005.1 of uncultured Verrucomicrobiota bacterium. Classification (GTDB taxonomy): domain Bacteria; phylum Verrucomicrobiota; class Verrucomicrobiia; order Opitutales; family UBA9783; genus CABUVL01. The sequence continues at coordinate 10,956 of CABUVL010000007.1, forward strand.
GAAAATCAATAAAAATTAGTACGCTCAAAATAAATAATACTGATTTCCTTAATCTGAGAAAATGGATCTAGTTATTTTATTACATCAGCTTTAAGCGCTCTGAAAACCCAAGCACATCTCAAAAATGAACAACGACGAGCTCACCCACACCTCAATGCGCCCGTTGATACGCATTAACCCCCAACCGGCACCTGCGTTCCATTTAGATGCAAGTTAAGTTTATCTTTACTGATGATAAACATAGAAAAAATCAACAATCCAAACATCCTCCTCAGGCATCCATCAAGGTCATATTTAAGATAGGTTCGTTCAGAGGCTTTTTAAGAACAACAAAAAGCGACTAAAAACTTGCAAATATCCCCGAAAATTTTCTTAATCAGTCAAATGCCAACATACGATTATTTATGTACCAACTGTGGTCGTCGCTTTGAAATTTGCCACTCCATTAAAGAGGCGGCGAGGACCATTTGCCCCAACTGCAAGCAAGCCACGCTACAACGGCAAATAAGCGAAAACGTGAATATTATTTTTAAAGGTAGTGGATTTTATGAAACGGATTACAAACATCCTTCGAATTGCACGTGCTGCCATAAGAAAGCTGACAATTCATCCTGCTGCCAACAAAAATCTTAACCCGAGCCAAGATCAAATATTATTGGAGGGGAAGGGTCTGTTATTGCCCTTAAGTCGGGAAGCACATGTGCTTCTTGTATCGGAAGCATTGTCCAACAAATACATTCAAGCGCTGAAAAGGCAACTCGGCGGCCAGTTAATTCTACGTCAGGTCCCAGCCAATCAACTCAAGCAGTGGATACAATGGCAACAGTTGAACAACGTCTTACCCTCACAAAAGACATTTAAGGAAAATCCATCGGTACACAAGATATTATCCCAAGCTTACGAACTGGGGGCCTCCGACTGCTACATCGAATTTAAGGGGACGCACTATAAAGTTTTTTACCGGGTTCAAGGCGGCTTAACCCCCGCCGAAAAGTTGTCGGTGAGCCACGGCCAACCACTTCTCATGAGTCTGCTCATTCTCGCACACCTCAATCTCGATAAAACAAATCGCCCACAAGAGGGACATTTTCAGTACAAGCTGGAAGAAAGCCTTATTTCATGTCGCCTATCCTACATTGCCAGCCCACAAACGCAAAGCTTGGTGATGCGACTATTTTACGACAAGGCACAACAATTTACCCTGACGAAGCTTGGCATTACAGACGAACTCTTGAATCAATTAAAGCAAACCCTTCAAACGGCCAAAAGCGGTTTAATTTTAATCTCTGGCCCCACGGGAAGCGGGAAGACAACGACCCTTTACAGCTTGCTCAGCCACCTGGCACAAGCAAATAAAAAAATTATTTCGCTGGAAGATCCGATTGAATCAGAAATTCCAGGGGTGGTACAAAGCGAAATAAATGAACCTGGCGGGTATCAGATGCCCATCGGATTAAAATCGATTTTACGCCAAGACCCAGATGTCATTGCCATTGGAGAAATCCGCGACAAACAAACTGCGCAATGTGCCTTTTATGCCTGTTTGTCCGGCTACCTAGTGCTCACAACCCTTCACGCCAAGTCATTAGAAGAAGTCCCTTTCCGCTGTTCCGAATTAGGGATAAACATGTGCGATTTTTATGCAAACATGCTTTACGTCATTCATCAAACCTTACAAACAGATTCGACGGCAAACAACGGTCAAGGTTCCCGGCGGGCCCACTTTTCTTATCAAAAATATATGGGAAAAAACAAAAACATTGGATAGGCTCTTGACATTTCATACAACACGTTCAATTTTGAAGAAGTGTATATTCGCGTAAAATAAGCAATTAGTTAATTCATGCAAAATTTTGCCAATCAATGTTTAGACATGGCGCGGTCCATCTTAGGACATAATTTACCCGCCATCAATCAAGATGGAACCGTTCTGCCTTTTGAAAATGAACCTTCTCTCTCCGAAGAGAGCGCGCACGCTTTGGCCGCCATTGGGGAGTTTTACAGAGCAACGCGTGAAACGAGCTTGGATTCTTTTGACATCGTTGACTTGGGAGCACGTTGCTTAACCCAACAAGCCTTTTTGCAAGAAGACAACAATCGCGCCTTGGCCTATTCAGCCTTGGGATTACTGGCCTTTGGCCCCGCAAAACAAAGAAATTTAATTTGGGAAAGGCTCATGGAGCCCACGCGTGAACAATTGGACAAGCGCTTATTGTCAAGGTCCGACGCCAAGGGAGTCTTACAAGCTTTTAATATTGCAAAATCGGTTGCGCGTTACAGCATGGGCTTATCTAAAAAAGATGAGACCGGTCGGCTCATCGACCGTTTCCTTGAACAAATCAACGAGACCAGTTCCAGCGGATTCTTTTCGGATGAAACGGGTCACGGCATAGGCGGGGTTTACGACGTCTCGGGTCTCATGAGCTTCATCTTCATTCGACAAGCGTTAAAGATGCACGTCAACTTGGCCTTATGTGAACGCAAATTGCCCAGCTTGCGTACCTACGCAGAAAAATATTTACGTTTATTACCCGACCTTGTTCGCTCAGACGGTTTAGGTTGGGCTTACGGTCGAGGCATCGGCATCTATGGTCAAATTTATTGCATCAGCATGATCTTGCAATTTTTACGAGACGGCTGGATCAGCACCGACAAAAAACCTCTTTATCTGGACATATTACGACGCTTGTTCCAGTATTTCTTTGTCACTTACCTGGACCAAGAAAACGGCGCATTGGTTGTTAACGACGCTGAACGTGCGGCATTGCCTTCACAAACTACTCGGATTGTAAGTTTTGATGCGGCTCGATACTTATGTCAATGGTCACGTTTGGCAAACATTGTTGGAATGTCTCTGAACGTGCCCACAGAAGCTCCAAAGACCTGCGGTCGGTTTATCATTTTCGATAAATCCAATCAAAAGGAGCAAGGCGTATTTATCTATCAAGATGCTTCATCGGGATTGCACGTGCAATTACCCCTTCTCAGTGGACGTGGAAAAACCAATGAATCCGACGCACTTGCCTTTCCTCATTGCCCTGGCATTTTTGATTGGCCGGTCAATCAGTATCTGCCCATTTTACTGCCAGAGCTCACTTTTGGCGACAAGAAAATAATTCCTTCGTTCTACGGAAAAAAATGCACGACGGGGCTTGGCCTAAAAAATTCATTCTACTTCCGTTACGAACAACCCGCACTCATTTCCAACGAAGAGCAAATGTTGCCCGACTTGGGTTCTTGTAAGGTTAGTTGGCTTTTTGAAAAAGGGAACGTCACGGCAGACTTTTCGTTCAAATTCCGCCAAGCTGTCACATTAGATAAATTCAGGTACATCGTGGCGTTAAGTGCCCCACACTCGCATTATTATTTTGAGCATTCGTTTACGCTGGGAGAGAATAACTTACAAGCGATTGTGCTCAAGGATGATTTTGGCGCCACTTGGCAAGAAGTAAAGGATGTGTCTCAAGATGCCAGCTTAAAGACGTACTACGGTAAAATTTATTACTTACAAGTTTTGGAACGTACGGCTCCTCTACACCTTCAAGTTAATAAAGAATACCGTCTACAAATTCAATTAAAGCCAGACGTTCAATTTATAATTAAATAATCTCAAAACACATTTTGCCCGGAGGGCATACGTTTCATGGATAGTAACATTCAATTCTTGATGGAAATGTACGCGAAGATGTTCGCGGCCAGTTCACCTATTGCAGCGATGGCAATGGCCATAAGCATGACCCCATTTTGCAATCCACAAGAGAGGTGGCAAATAACCCGAAAAGCCTGCCATGTTTCACTCGGCATTTTACTCGCATGTGCGCTATTCGGATCACACCTCTTAGACTTATTTGGGCTCGAAATGAACGCCTTTAAAATCGCCGGAGGTATCGTAATGGGTATGATGGGATTTGACCTCTTAAAATGTGATTTTTCCAAAGCGGACGGCAGCAATAATCAATCTTCATTAAAAGACATCATTGTGACGCCACTCGCATTCCCGATCATATCCGGACCTGGCGCCATTTCCTCATTGATCATCACGAAAAGTGAAGCGTGCAATCAAGTTCAATCTTGTCTGGCCTACGTGGCGGTTGCGTTAATCATGGCCACCTTTTATTTCCTTTTTTACCTCACTTCAGTAGGCTCCAAGTGGCTCACACCCGCGTTTATACAAATTACATCTAAGTTATGCGGGCTTATTGTGCTCGCCATGTCAGCTCAATTCTTTGCCTATGGTATTTTAGGTTTTTTGGGTAAATAAACATGTGGAAGAGGCTACAGAGTCAGGAGAAAGTGTTAGAGAAAAAGGCACTGACACTCCTGCATCTGTGCCCCAAAATTCTCGCTTATCGTAAAGACAAAATTGGCGAAACGGTCACAACGCAAATTGTAAACAATTATAACGCGCTGGAACAAAGCTATCAAGCTTGGGAAAAAGACAAATCGCACACGCGCGAACTTGAATTGCGGATTGAAGCGCTTCACAATCAATTAAAAACTCACGGAAATGGGCTGTATCCATTAAATTTTTGGAACGAAAACGCTGAAATATTGTGGGTAGCGGCATTACTTGCTATCGGAATTCGGACATTTTTCTTCCAACCGTTCCGCATTCCTACCAACTCGATGTTTCCCTCTTTTTCAGGGATGCAAACGCAAATACATTCCGATACACAGGCAGCTCCAAATTTTTTCTATAAGCCGCTACGATGGCTCTTCAAAGGGGCTGAAAATTACCGCGTGACGGCACCTTGCGAGGGACGTGTTGTCATTCCACTGTTCGAATACAAAGAAGCCCTGCGTTACAACTCACACGTGAAATACAGCATCGAATACGGACGCGAAATTGGCTCTTTGTGGATTCCATTTTTGTTCCCAAAGCCCTACAGGGTATACACATTTTATATTCATAATCAAGCAAGTAAGTTGAGGGTGCCCTTTGAATTTAACGACATGGAAGCGGTCATCCGAAAAAAGTTTTTCCCCAAGTTTAATGCCCTTGGTGACGCCTTACAAAAGCCTTTTCTCAGCTACTCCAATCAATTGGGACTTATCCTTAAAACCCAACATTTCGTAAAGCAGGGGCAATGTCTACTGCATTTCGACATTTTGGCGGGCGACATGTTATTTGTAGATCGCATAAGCTATCACTTTAGACAACCCCGTGTTGGAGAAGCTATTGTTTTTAAAACCAACAAAATTCCGATGTTGGGCAAAGACCAGTATTACATTAAACGACTGGCAGGCCGCCCTCGGGATGTTTTAGAGATTGATGCGCCCAAGTTATTGCGAAATGGTCAAGAAATTGCGGGAAGTTCTGCGTTTCAAGGGAACAACCGACGCATAGGGCTTTATCCAGGTTATCAAGCGAGCGGCAATTTACAAAAAGGACAAACAATCGCAGTGCCAAAAAACTTTTTTTACGCCCTGGGCGATAATTCGCCTTACAGCTACGACAGTCGTTATTGGGGTTTTGTCCCTCAAACTTCTGTCATCGGCAAGGCAAGTTTTGTCCTACATCCATTCACGTGGCGTTGGGGCGTTGCCGAAAAGCGTAAGGCAAATGAGCAGGCAGATCCCAACGATTATATCTTTCAATAGGATGGGTGCGGTTTGATTAATAATTTAATTACGACTCGACAGGCCCCACTTGCCTATTGATTATGAATAAACAATGCGTTTACACTCACCCTCATGCGAATAAGCAAGTTGTAAAACGACGTTCATTCCACAAAAATTAATTTTCACCACTTACGAGCTTTCTTAACAAAAAGCACAAGCAACCAATTGTGAACGCCAAACCAATGTCGATTGCAATCCCCCACCCTCTTTAAATACGGAAAGTAAAGAAACTTTTGCTCCTACGACATCCGCGTATTTAGCCATCGGAGGAGCAAAAAAAACAAACTGATTATCAATAAATAACTTATTAGGCCGACATCAATGTACGAGCCCGTTCGAGATCGGCCATGGTATCGATTGCCACAGGTCTGTAATCACATTGATACGTCTCAATACGGTATTGATTGGACAAAAAGCGTAATTGTTCTAAGGATTCTGCACTTTCCAATGGGCTGGGCGCCAACTGGGCATAGCGTTCTAAAACGTCACGACGGTATCCATAGATGCCAATGTGGCCCCAAAACGTGTATTTCTTCAACCAATCCGCATGATCACAATCTCGTACAAAAGGAATGGGACTACGCGAAAAATACAACGCATTCGATTTCTGGTCTAATACAACCTTCACAACATTCGGATTAAAAACATCCTCGGAAGATTTTATTTTGAAGATGGGTGTTAAAATATCAGCTTGTGTATGCTTAGTTAGGTCTAATAAACTTTCAAGCACTTGACTATCAACAAAAGGCTCGTCTCCCTGTACGTTAAAAATCCAATCACCCGGCAATTTATTTAAGATGGAGGCAATGCGCTCGCTGCCGGAACGACAAGCGGGAGAAGTCAAATAAGCCTTTATACCTAATTGCTCCGAAACCTTTACAATTTCCTCACTGTCAGTAACAATACACAAATGTTGACAATTACGCACACGTTTGACTCGCTCTATGACGTGTTGGATGACCGGCTTCCCACATAAATCTGCCAACATCTTGCGCGGCAAGCGTGTTGAAGCAATGCGTGCCGGGATTGCGATAGTACAGTCTGCCATATTATTGTCCTTTTCCAATGCCTTGTATTTCAAAGCCAATTTTCCGCATTTGATTTATGTCCAACAAATTACGCCCATCGAATAAAAAGGCAGGCTTAGACATACAATCATAAATCTTTTGATAATCCAAATTTTTAAACAGGTCCCAATCGGTCAACACAAGTACCGCGTGCGCGCCGAAAGCAGCCTGATAAGGATTTTTTTCAAAGCTTACGTTCGTCTCTCCTAAGACGTGACGCACAACGTCCTCCTCCACTTTCGGATCACAAATGGATAGAATCGCCTTTTCTTTCAATAAATTTTCACAAATTGTAATTGCGGGCGTTTCACGTATATCATTTGTATCTTTCTTAAACGCAAAACCAAAGATTGCCAATTTCTTGTGGGCCAACGTGTTAAACATGCTGTTGACAACGCGACGGTAAAAACGATTTTTTTGATATTCATTCATGACCACCACTTGTTCCCAATAATGAGCGACTTCCTCAAGCCCAAAATATTCGCAAAGATAAACTAAGTTCAACAGGTCCTTCTTAAAACAGGAACCGCCAAAGCCAATGGAGCTGTGCAAAAATTTGGGGCCTATCCGTGAGTCCATACCGATCGCCAAGGCAAGCTCATCCACATCGGCGCCAGATTTTTCGCACAAGGCGGAAAGTGCATTGATGGAAGAAATCCTTTGCGCCAAAAATGCATTCGCAGCCAATTTTGACAACTCTGAAGACCAAAGATTCTGCATTAAAATTTTATTTTTAGGCACCCAATGCTCGTAGATATCCGATAAGGTTTGCATGGCACGCGTTCCGCTATCGGTAAATTCACCACCGATCAAGACGCGATCGGGGTTCTTCAAGTCGTCAATGGCCGTACCCTCTGCCATAAATTCCGGGTTCGACAAAATTTCGAAATGGCAGTGGCTTGCGCTCGTATGTAAAATTTTCTTAATAATTTCGGCGGTACGTACGGGCAGCGTGGATTTTTCCACAATGATCTTATCCGAATGCGACTGCTCGGCGATACGACGCACGCAACTCTCCAAAAACATTAAATCAGACGCCTTACCCTCCCCAACACCATAATTTTTAGTAGGGGTATTGACCGAAATAAAAATAATATCCGCCGCGTCAATTGCAGCATCGACGTCGGTTGAAAAGAACAAATTGCGTCCACGAATGGCCTCCACAATGGCCTTTAAGCCCGGTTCGTAAACTGGCAATTGATTGGAATTCCACGCATCAATCCTCGCCTGATCCAGGTCAACCACAGTAACAGTTATCTCGGGGCATTGTTCGGCAATTACCGCCATCGTAGGTCCACCTACGTAACCTGCACCTATACAACAAATTTTCATGCCATTATTTTGAAAGTTGACGCGTGAAATGCAAGCTTTATTCCAACTGCATTAAATAAGGGCGTGCCCGTGATTCATCCAACAATCCGGCGTCTAACATCAAGGTATAAACTTGAACCGCAACATTTTTGTCTTTTGTATGCTGTGCCAAAGCCAACAAACAGCGGGTCAGCCAATAAATTTCCTTGCCGTTCAATTTCGCATGCGGCAGTTGTAAAAAAGGATAACAGGTATTCCACAACAACTGTTGCGCTTCATTCAAAAACCCCTCGTCCAATTGAATGTAAGCCAATTGCAAAGTGATCTCCAGGGTCAACGCAAGTGGTAAATTTTTTGGCAATAATAGACTTTCCAATTGTTGAGCACAGTGACGACAATCTGGATTGGGCAGCGCTATTTTACAGCGAACACTGCAAAGTTCACAAAAAGCTTGCATGCAAAGTTCCGTCGTTTCTGTTTTAAGTTCCCTAAAAATATGCTCAGCCGCCTCCATTTGATTCAAGTTCATCAGCAACGTGCCCTCTTTCAACTTTGCATAAAAGCACAGCGGGTGCGTCGGATACTGTTTCAACAAAGTCTTTAAAATATCCAATGTTTCCCGTGCGTACAACAAGCCCCTCTGCTCACAACACGTCGCCGCCTGCAAGAGCGCCAAAGGTACCAGTTCGGACGTGTTAAATTTTTGTACAAACGCCAAAAGCACGCGTTGAGCCCTCATGTACATTCCCCTCTGCATCCAAGTTTCTGACAAATCAAACAAAACGGAAGCTACCATTGCGGCAGACGTGCCACTCATCGCGGTTTGCAATCCTTTTTCCGACAAATCATCTTCGCCTTGTTTGGCAAGTGCCAGACTCCGAGAAAGGATTAAGTCGATACGCGTCTCTTCGTCCAGTGATTTTTCATCGATGGACGAAAAACTTTGCAAAGATTGTTCTAGCTCTCCCATCTTAAGCAAGCATTTACCCTTTATAAGGTTAAATTGCTCAAACAAATTAATTTTCAAGAAATAAGCTACATTATCCTCCAAAAATTTGAGCGCCTCCGCATAGCTCTGTTTATCAAACAGGTATTGCGCGAACAACAGACACAACTGCGCACGATGTTCTGCGTTCAACAAAGATAAGTCCGTACAAACATCGAACTGCTGCTGCAATTCTTGTATCCCCTCCTCACAAAAAATACCACACGTGACCCACTTATAGGCCACATGCTCCAAGTCTACGGGCAAAGCATTCGAATACAGCAGTTCTTCGTACAAGTAATACGCCCGGTTGTAATCTTGATCTAAGAAATACAAATCTGCCTGCAAGGCGGTGTACCTTTCAACATGTTGAGACTCATAACGCTTGGCATCATTTAGGTCATCGGCGATTAAACGATAATTCGGCGCATCGGATGTAAAATGAAGTTTTGCCTGCAACAAGTATGCGTATTTCTTTAAATTATCCGGTATTTTTACAAACAATCTCGTCAAGTTACGCTGCGCCTTATCCTCACTTCCTTGAGCCAGTAAGTAATCAATTTCAATTAATTTTAGAGCGTAGAGAGCGCGGGTCCAGTGACGCTTCCGGAACAACTCTTGCAGGTTTTTAATTTTACTTAATGCGTCCGTAAAAGAATTCGAAGACACCCACGTTTTTAACATTGTATCCACCCACGTAGTATAATCTTGCAGCTTTTGAAGGGCTTCTAGTAAAACGGCCGTGGCATCTTCATTCAACTTATCTTTTACATGTAAGAGGCACAAATAACACATCAGGCGCTGTGATTTATCAGCCGTGGTATCCTGCAGTAACTTTCCTAAAACTTCTTTTAATTTCACCCACTGCTTCTGCATCCACAAGGTTGACAGATACGCCTGGGTACCTCCGGCCGAAAACACCCAAGACGACTCCGATTGGGAATAACAAAAGCCACGCGCCTTCATCTGTAATGCAATAACCAACAGATGCTGCATTTTTGCCTCCCCCAACACACGACGCACGTGCGCCCACTGGCTGCTCCATTTTGGGCTGTTGACCGGGTAAAATGCAACCGCCTGGAGCATTAAATACCAAATTTTTTCTTCAACAAAGCTAAAATCATTCAACGTGTACTGTAAGACCGGGACAAGATCCAATTGCTGCCATTGCATCCAATTAAAAAAGCTGCGCGCCCACACCGCGCTTGTACCCCTTACGGCCAAATTTTGCTGCCGTACCATTTCAGTCAAGTCGTTCTTAAGAAATGCCGCCTTCGACAATAAAATTCGTACTTGGTTAGCTTGCGGGAATGGACTGAGGCGTTTTGATTCAAGCATCGATTTTGCCAATTCCGGCATTTCAAACGACAACGCAACGGCCGCCGACTCCAAAGTCCGATCCCCCCCCCACTGAGCGCCAACAGCGAATGGTGTAAAAATCCACGCACAATGCATCCAGCCTAACGTCTGTGCCATCATACGTAAGACCACGCCGCTTATCCTTCCACAAATGTGATGAGCCATCGAATTTCCCAACTGTTGTGCTCGCGCCGATTCGACTTCCATTTCTTCCACTTAAACTGCGTGTCAATTTTCCACGTATCATCCACGATGGTTTCCAAAGAATACGTTTGACTCAACAAATCGGGTGTATGGTCATCAATGCTCAAGGAAGCTCTAAGGACATTGCAGTGATTCAAGCGATAAGCGAGCGACAAGGAAGTTTGATTGGTTAAGCTCCGCTGCGCCGTCTTAACCTTATAATCCTGTGAAAGTGAGAGGGACCACAGATCATTTTCATGCAAACTGACACTGGTGTAAATTTCTTGAAGCTTACGTACCTTAGGATCAATGCGCATGGATGTATTCCAGCTAAAAAATGAAGACGGCGACCATTCTGTATCGATAAAGAAATCCGACAACGTGTTCTGATCATTGACCCGTTTAACCCGAATATCTTGATAAAAATTGCAACGCAACCATTGTTTAGCCTGACCCGTTTTGTAATTGGTAAACAGATAATTTTCCAATCCGACACGCACGAGGTGCATGTCATTCATGGCGTCCAAGTCACGTCGATTCAACAAATCAATTTCATACAGTGACGACCCCACGTCCTCATTTTCACGATCGATGGCCGGGATGATCTCACTGCCCCCATGCCCACTCGGCAAATAACGGTATTGAACCACCGGCATGCAAAGGTGCCGAAATCCATGGATATTCCAATATTCATTCTCAAAGGCATACTCGCCATACGTCTTAAAACGCAGATCAAATCCGAATTGGCCCAAAAGTCGTTCATAGGTACTACGCGAAGTATTGCTCAAGCCCCAATACTTGATGGCACGCGTTTCCACCATGGGCGTAAAAGTACAGTACGTGGACAAATCACATGGGATGGAGGCCCCCCAATACACATCCGCACGTTTCAATTCACGGGCGAGCTTATTCGTCGACGTAATCGTTGGAAGTTCACGTAAGTGCGAGAGCCCCAAACCCCATTGATGATAAATGGGACTGTTCCCCAACTTAACGGGGAGGTAATCGAAATGAAGTTCAGGCAGCCGCTCTTGAATTCTTTGAAAATTATTGAAGCGATAACGCAACAGTGCACTCGCAACGGCGTCATCCGTACGGTGAGCCAATTCCGCAAAATTATCGGGATGTTGACGCGTGCCATCGTGATCGTCGGGTCGAAAGTCCTTAATGACATCCGCATCTTTTAACCATTCAATCTGCGTTACAAAATCAGTTTTTTCACCAAAACTTTGCCGGTGCCGCCAATCGATAAAAAACCGCGGATTTTCAAGATTCCCCACATAGGCATCGTGAATGCGAGCCCCTTTAAAACGTCCCATTAAGCTATCGGTTTCATATTCCAGAATTCCACCCAACAAACAATCTCGCTTGCGGTAGTAATCCAACATTAATCCTGGTCTGACAGGCCAGCCTAAATTGAAGACGAGATCATTTCGAATGTAACGTCCGAAGTCCTTATCGCGCCTAATTAATCCACAGTCCACCGTCCAACGCAACGGAGATTCTTGAAAATAATGTCGATAACAAGGTGCGTACAGAAGGGGGACACAACCAATTTTGAACACGGCATCGTGCAATTCAATGTACTCGTGCCCACATAATACACCTGATCGACCGTGTATATTGAGTGTCGTCGTGTTCTTCCCATTGAGGTAAATGTTAACATTGTCCGCATACAAGCAGTCGAACGTTCCATTCAAATGATCCCCCGAAATACCGTGCCCCTTTACCTCTAAACGAAATTTTGGGACATCAATGCGCTTATCCCTCAAATAATACTGTCCCCAATGGGCCACCAAGCGCAATTCCGCTTTCGTCAACTTCACTTGACGCTCGGCGACGGCTTTTGCTTCTTCCGTGTAAAAATAAATACGATGGGCCTGCAAACACAAGTCATCGTAGTTAAAATCAGCATTCCCTTCCGCCAATGAACTGTTCGTCTTATGGTCGAAAACGATAGGCTTGTCCGAAGTAAGTGTCGGTACCCCTGAAAAAACAAAACCTACCGATGGAACAATTAAGCCTAACAACAGCCAAGTAAAATGACGCGACTTCGTAATCACTTACTTATGCTGAAAACTTTAATTAGAGGCGACAAGTCAATTCGCGAAAAATATTAGATTGATGACGACTCAAAACTTTCTCAGCGCTTCGCACCGGCAAATGTTCCGTTTAAAAAATTTTTATCGGCAAGCAGCCCCGGGATCATTATACCCAGACCTAGTCCGTCTTTACTTGGCGCATTACATTTTCAAGAATTTCACGCCACAAGCTCTCCGAATAAATCGTATTTTTCATGCGCTTAAAGCTTTTTTCAAATTCTTGAAGCTCTTCTTGTTTAACGGAATTAGAGAATGAACGACTTTTGCAAAAGAACAACAACTTCTCCTTGTTCTTGCCTTCGAAGGATGACGACCATTGTCCCTCCGGCAAAGTTTCTAATTCCTTGATGAATTTAAATATTTCTTGTGGAGGCAATAAAGGCAGCAAGTCTTTAACCGCGAGATTTAATGGAAATGGCTCCATTGAACACCGTACCAATTGATGATCAGCCAACAACTTATCTGAATTCTCACTCGACTGATTCAGCTGTTCTTGAAGGTTTGACACTTTCTTATTAAAAATTTCATTTTGTATGTGGACCTTACAATCCTTCACGACACGCTCACGCACATCATCCAAGTTGGGATAATAAGGATCGAAACACTCCTTCAAGGCAAGCACCACGTAACCATTTTTTACCGACATGGGATCACTTAGAAAGTGTTCCTTGTCCAAATCAAAAGCTGACAATAAAATCTCTTTCTTGAGGCCCTTCTTGGAGGGCAAGGCATCTTTTTCGTAAGCCGGCAAGGTATCAATGATTCTCACATTGTTCTCAGCCAGCAATTGTTCCCATTCAGGCGATTGCCAACGAATATTTTTGTCGTAAACAGCCATGACAAATTGCGTCGCGCAATTTTCTGCCATTCCACGTAATTGCTCAGCTTCCCAACGCTTTTGGACCTCTGGCTTAACCGATTCAAAACTAACTTCCGATTCAGTTGAAAAATCTTTTGCGTGCGCCTCAAAATAATGCTTGAGAATTTGATCAGACACAATAGGCAGATCAGATCGATGCTTTTTTGCGTCAAAAAATAAAAGGGCGACTTTTACCTTACGGTCTACACGATAATCCCCCTTGTTCTCTTCAAAAAAAGACTTTAACTCATCCTCCGCCAACTCGCTGGGAAGGGCAACGTCATTTTTGACAGAGACATAATCCAGCTGATAGGATGCATTTCGTTGCTTGAATAAAGTTTCACATTCTTTCGGGAGAACAAAATTTGATTCAGATAAAATCGACTTTACCCGTTCGCACAAGCAATCTTCAACCAACAACTGACGCAGACTTTGCGTTTTACCAAAACGCTTTGACCATTTATTGAGATAAGCGTTATACAATTTGGGCTGAAACGTTTGATTTTCATCCCAGAACAAGGGCCTTGTTTTAATAAATTTATTCAACTGATCATCGCTAGGAGCCGGCAAGCGCAATGCGTGCACCACACTCAGCAAAACTAAACGATGAAATGCGTACCCTTGTGCAGATTCCATCCAAACATTTTCTTCCGACCCCGTTTGTAGGGCGATGCTCAATGCGCCATCACGAACGATAGCTTCCACCTGCTTCGGGTCATTCAGATCATGACCGAACAACTTAAACGCATGCTTTTTTTTACCGTAGCCTAATCCCGGCATACTCCCAATCGTAAAAACGAAAGGAATTATTATCACTATCAACAAAAAACCGAACAACCACTTGCGGTTCTTTTCTAAAAATAATTGTATGCCGCTTAACATAAACTTACTTACCAATCAAATTTATCGCCGTCATTTAAAGAACGTGTGAATTCTACGAGCAAGCGAATAACATTTTCTATATCGTCCAAACAGGCCATCTCATTCGGCGTATGCATGTAACGCAAAGGAATGCTGACCAAGCCTGTAGCCACACCCTCACGCGACATTTGAATAACACGTGCATCCGTGCCCGTAGGTCCCGATTCCGCCTCCACTTGATAAGGAATTCTCAAATTTTCGGCACATTCCTGCAATCGTTTAAATATCAATGGGTTAATATTTGGACCACGCGCCAAAATTGGACCTGCACCCAACTTAAACTCGCCCAAACGATTGCTATCTCCATCTGGAAAATCTGTTGCATGCCCCACATCAACGGCAATACCAACATCGGCATGCACTTCATAAGCGGCAGTCACAGCACCACGCGTACCGATTTCTTCTTGTGTCGTTGAAACGCAACTCAAAGAAGCTTGCAAGTGCGTATCCTTGGCCAATCGGCGCAATACCTCTTGAATTACGTACGTGCCCCCTCGGTCATCAATACCACGTCCACACAAAAAGCCCTCACCTAAATAAAATGGCTCATGCTCATAAACGGCACTATCGCCAATGGAGACTTTTTCAAGGGCCTCTTGCTTAGATCTTGCGCCAATATCAATCCAAATAGACTCTAATTTAGGCAATGCTTTTCTTTCTTCCGCGGTCAACAAGTGAATAGCCCGACGACCCGTAATGCCATAAACAACACCGTGCTTCGTTAAAATTTTAACCTTACGTCCAGAAATTAATCCGACGTCGTGCCCACCAATCGTGTCAAAAAACAAAAAACCTTCCTTATTGACGTAACGAATGATCAATCCGATTTCATCCATATGCCCCATCATAACAACACGCGGATTGCCTTTCGAATTAATCGTAGCAATGCGATTGCCTAAAACGTCCTTACGAAAAGTTTCTGCAAACGGGCTTACATATTTGTTGATAACGGCTTGCGCTTCAAACTCACAGCCTGATGGAGAGGCCGCCCTTAATAAATCTAAAAGAAAATCATCCGCAACAGTTTTGACAGGTTTAACGTCTTCCGAAGTCATAATTTTTATTCCTAATGATTATAATTTAAAGTCTTTTTTAAAGAAAACACAAGCTCATTTGAACCCAATAAACGAATAATCTCAAACGCAAAATCGAAAGCGGCAGCCGGACCATTAGCCGTTATAAAATTACGACACACAACCACCGGTTTTTTATCCAAAGATGGCAAATCTTTTTCAACACACGGATGAGCCGTTAATCGTTCAGGCAAAACGTCTACATACTTTAGTAACAATGGCGCAGCACAAATGGTGGCAATCAACTTTCGATCTTTACTAAATTGACGAATACAATTTAGCAATGGCGTACAATTTAAACATTTAAAAACACCGGGGCCACCCGGAATTAATAAAGCACTAAAAGAATCGAAATTATTCAAATCGGACAGGCAACAATCCGCAATTAACGAAATATGATGGGCTCCGAGAACAGATAAATTACTCGACAGAGAAGCAATCGTCACGGGCAGCTCAGCTCGACGTATAAGGTCCAAAGGAACGACCGTTTCAATTTCCTCAAAACCTTCGTGAAGAATAAGCAGTAAATGAGGAACAATCATACAAAGGGACTATGCGAAGAAAAGATAAATGAATGGAATGTGTGGGAATAAGGCCTGGCGAAGACCTAGTCTCGCACTGCAAGGTGCAGCACTACCATTGGCAAGTAAGGGCTTAACGAGCGTGTTCGGAATGGGAACGTG
>CABUVL010000008.1 GCA_902495005.1 uncultured Verrucomicrobiota bacterium
CACGTTCCCATTCCGAACACGCTCGTTAAGCCCTTACTTGCCAATGGTAGTGCTGCACCTTGCAGTGCGAGACTAGGTCTTCGCCAGGCCTTATTCCCACACATTCCATTCATTTATCTCTATTACTACTTAGCCCTATTCCGCTTCTATACTTCAGTGCGTTTTATTTCATAATTGTATTTACTTCCTTGCTATTATTGTTTCCTCGTTTTTTGTTACATGCGTAACTGAATTTTCTTGTGTTGTTTAACGAATAAGGTCTGAGTTTGTGTACCGGCAGCATTTTTATAATTTTTATAATTTTTTAATCATTTTTATTGGTTTATATGTTTGTTTGAGTTGCTTGAAAACTTTTATGAATGAGTTTTTAAATTACTTAGATCGGACTTTTGCTAGTTTTTTCAATTGATTAAGAACGCCCGATCTTTCTAAGCTTAATAAGCTAGTGAAATCAATAAAATTATTCAAGCCGGACAAGCAGTAATCTGCAGTCAACAAAATACGATTGTTCCCTAGAACCGATAAGTTGTTCGATGGGGAAATAAGCGTCACGGTCAACTCAGTTCGGCGTGTAAGCTTTAATGGAACGACCTTTTCGATTTCCATGCCTTCGTGTGTAAGGTGAAGGTCTATCTTTTGATTGATTGTATATGGTGAGGTGATTTTATCGTTAGATTACAGTCCCTTGTCTGAATTGCCATTTTCTATTGAAGAGTCTTTTAATTAATATACCATTTCTTATTTTTACAACGGTGGTTTGATAATTTTGTAAGATCGTTTGATGATTGGTCTTATTCTTTTCAATGTATAAAAGACCTAATCTTTAGTTTAAGGGGTAGAGGAGGAAGCTTTTTATTAATTTGTGCTTCGAAAAAAGGAATAAGGGAGGGCAGTTAATTGTAAGTCCGCACGCAATTAAGATGGCCCTCACATAAATTTTTGCTTTATTGAATTGATAACCGTATCATAGACCATGCGAGGATCAATGGAATTTATTTTAGCACCTTGCAACACGCAGTGAGTTGTTTCAAAAAAAGGTTTGCTGGCAGTTTTTCCGTACAGTCCTACGCTTGGAATGCCCAGCATATTGGCCATGTAGAGGCCGTCTGTATCCGTCGAAACAATAAAGTGGGTGTTTAATAGTTCTGTTTCCAATTGCACTAAATTTCTTTGTCCTGACAAATTGCGGACAGAGGGCGGCAATGCGGCTGCAATTCTGCTACACATTTTATTGTCTTTTTGTGTTCCAAATAAAATACATTGTGCTTGAGGGTAACTTCTCAAAAGGCCTTGTAAAAACTTTTGCCAATAATCGATGGGCCAACGCTTTGCAGCTTCATCGGCGCCGCAAAAGCATCCAAAGGTAAAAGTCTCTTGAGACCATTGCGCATGTTCCGCCTGCAGGGCTTGCCGATTTAATCCTTTTTTTAATCCAAAATGCTTGAAAAAATTGTACCATAATTCAGTTTGATTGCAGTTACAATCTTCAGGTTTCCAAGTGTGCGTAAGAAAGAGCCTGGGATGCTTTGTTGCTAAGCCAAAGCGCTGAAATGCTCCGCTGCAGAAGCTTTCTAAATCACTCCTTAAGCTTTGGTCTAGATTGATCCAAAGGTCTGGATATTTATCCCTGAGCCTTAAAAATGTTTTGAAATATTTAAAACCCTTCCCTTTGGGTAAAACGTGAATGTGATCTGCTGGAAAATGTTTTTGGATCCATTGAGCCATCGGCTTTTGAACGACCAGATGAATAAAAAAGTCGGGGCGGGCCTCTCGGATGGCTTTGATGACGGGATACGCCATGACACAATCTTTCAAACGATTTGGTAGACGAATCCAGGCATTTGTTTGCCTTGGCAATTGTTTGTATTTATAAAACTGAAGGGTTTCCGGTAAACAATCGCGTTTTTGATGAATGCAGAAATGTCTTGACGCGCATTCTTGTGTCTTCCAGCGCCTGTGCATCCATAGCCAGTTTTCATAAAAATAATCATCTTGTTTGAGCTTTTTTTCAAGCCATTGGTTGGCTGAAAAGGTGACCTCTAAACTATTTTTTTTGCAGGGAATCTTTTCAAGGCAGCATTCTCCCCGCATAAAGCCGGTTCGTCGTAAATAAATTGAAACGACATCGGCATTATATTTTTCCGCTAATCGGCCGTGTAAATCTGTTGACGATGCAAGTCGGCCAAAGAAACTGGTTAATATCCCTGCCTCGCCGGCTGATTGATCAAATAATAGACCGACCATTCCCTTATCGTTTAAAATTTTTTCTAAAGGAGCGATGCCGCGTTTTCTGGAAATGAGTTGTACACCAAAACGTTCCCTGGTTTGTTTTATCCACCTCTCTAATTTGGGCGAATTAAAGGGCCGGTAAATAATTCCTACGTTCAAAAGATAAGGTAAGAATGCAGGAATCCAGGTGGCCGTTTCCATAAGATTTAAGTGAGGGATTAGAACAATACAGGGGCTTGGCTTGTGACTTATTTGATCGAGCCATGTGCGTAGTTCCGGGCTTAGTTGGATTCTTCTATAAATTTTTTCCTTGGTCCAATGGCTCGAACTCAGGGAAAGTAACACGGTTTCCACCCAACGCTGGCAATTCAGTTTTGCCAAACGCTTACGCCATTGTACGGATTTTTCTGGGAAAACCGTAAGTAAATTACGCATAATAATCTTCCGTCTGGGGATCATGAGGTAGTAGAAAAGACTCCCCGTGACATAACAAAATGGCCGTTGAATCCACAGAGGGATAAGGCTGATTATACGAGATAATAATTGAATCATTGTAGTGATTCTAGTTTACACAAATCTCTTTGCAATGTAAAGAAGGATAATGTTTTTCTAATCGTTCGCGTTAGGCTTAGGCCATAATTTTCCCTCAAGAATTTCGTGCATTTTATCTAGATAAGTTTTTATAAAATGCGTGTCTTGCTTGTAAAATTCCCCGTAGAGGTTCGCGAGCTCTTCCTCCTTGGCTTGTAATGACAAAAATGCTTCTTGCAGCGTGTAGTACTCGGCATACTGTTTAATGAGCGTTGATTTTTCGGTCGACTTTTCACTCGTTACGAGGCTTAGGTACAGTCGCATTTTTAGGGACTCTATGTGTTGATTTAACAGCGCTTGAAATTCTTTTTGTAATTGAGTGAGTTGCTCATTGAGTGAGTCTATTTTTGACTGGGACTGTTTGTTCCGACCGTGTGGTGAAACTTGTTCGGTGTGGGCGGCGTTAATTTGTTGTTTGAGCGATAATAAGCTGGGTATGAAATCAAGGATGGCCGGTAATCCATTGGCCGTTGAGGGGGTAATCTGTGCTTTTGGCAGTTGATCCAACGTATTTTTGGCCTGAACACACGTTTGAATTAGGCCTTGATATTGACGATTTTCTTTTGGATCTTGAGCTCGATGCTTTGCTGCCAATGGCATGGAACTCATGAGTATAAATGGGAGACAAATTTTTAGGGAATTTTTTAGAAATGATAACATAATGGAGGCTGGACAAAAAATAACCTCAGGATTTCTTTTATAAAAATAAAATAAATACCTGAGGTCGATTGAAAATAATCGTGTAGTTTAACGTTTTGAGAATTGGAAACGTTTACGGGCTCCCGGACGTCCTGGCTTCTTACGTTCTTTGCTGCGAGAATCACGCGTTAACAAACCTTCTTTTTTGAGGGCGGAACGCCATTCAGGGTTCATTTTTTCAAGTGCGCGGGCTAAACCTAAGACAATCGCTTGATATTGGCCCATTTCTCCGCCGCCATTTACATAAGCGCGGAAATTAACACTGTCTTCTGCTCCCACCGTGCGTAATGGTTTTAACAATAGGGAATTGATTGTATCTGACAATTTTGTTCTTTCAATTTCCTTGCCATTAATGAGCCATTGTCCATTTCCATGTGATAAACGAACACGGGCTACAGCAGTTTTTCTACGTCCTACGGCGACAAATTCTTGTGGTTTTTCTTGTTCCATAAATACTTATTTTATTTTTCCAATAACACGGGTGATTGAGCTTCATGAGGATGCTTTTCACCGGCATATATTTTTAATTTGCTGATCATTTGAGCTGCCAATTTGTTCTTAGGCAACATGCCACGTACGGCGTTTTTAATGATAAATTCCGGCTTTTTTTGACGCAAGTCGCTCAATGTACGTACGTGCAATCCGGTGTGATAACCCGAGTAAGAAGTGTACACTTTGTCCGTTTCTTTATGCCCTGTGACACGCACACGATCTGCATTGATGACAACAACAAAATCACCTGTGTCAACGTGGGGCGTGTACGTGGCTTTATTGCGTCCTCTCAAGATGTTGGCAATTTGTACGGCCAAACGACCCAAAATTTTCCCATTTGCGTCAATTAAATACCACTTACGCTCTAAATCTTTTTTCTGATAAATTAATGTTGTTTTCATGCGAACCGTTACTTCTTTTCCTTTAAGGAAACTAAAAAACTGAAAGCCTTGTCAAGCTTTTATCGTCATTATCATCGCAAGTTCTCTTGTGAGGGAAATTACGAATTACAGTTAAAAATTATGAAAATATTTTTACGGGAGGCAAATGGAATTATTGAGAAAATGTAGGGCGCCAGTCTTGAGCGTTTGGCTGTATTTGATGGGCTTAAGATGCGAGGAAGATTAGACCTAGAATAAAGGTGGATGTTGTCAAAGTGGAAAATTATAACTTTGCTCTGGAGCTTAAAAGATGAGTTTTGGGGAGTTGATTGCGTAATGCGCTTGTAATTTTTAGGGCTCGCTCAGTTACAAAGTTTTTCTCTTTGTGCTGTGTTTAATAAGGTTCACGAACTTGTGTTTTGGCTTGAATCGCAATCGTGGGTGTTCTGTCGTTTTGTGATAATTTTCAAACGATGCGTCAAGGTGTTCTGCTTAGAGGTGCTTTCGTCAATACAAATAGGTTGATAGATAGGTGTATTTTGAAGCAATTGTTCTCAAATTTGTTGAGAAATTTTTGGTTTTGACAGCTTGTCTTGCTTTTTATGTGCTGTCATAATTTTTGATAGTGAATGTGTTTTGTTGATTCTTTGTCGGTGGCTTATTAAGTAAAATAGACAGAGATGCTTTCGAGAGCTTACATCCATATTACCTTTATTGTTAGATCGGTGTAAATGCATTTAAGTCAAGCGGGCCATTGTTCCTATTAAATTGGGCATTAAAAAGCGAAAAACGGAACAGCCATTGGCCGCTCCGTTTTATAATTCTTTTAGAGTTAATTGAATGTCTTATGCAATCGTGATCGAGCTGTCTAGATAGACATCTTGAACGGTATGCAAGAGTTCAACGCCTTCTGCAAAAGGCTTTTGGAAGGCTTTGCGCCCCAAGATGAGACCCATTCCGCCTGCGCGCTTGTTGGTGATGGCGGTTGCGATGGCATCCATAAAGTCGTTGCTACCGGAAGCTCCTCCGGAATTAATTAATCCGATGCGTCCCATATAACTGTTGGCTACTTGATAACGCGTTAGATCGATGGGGTGATCGGTGGTGAGCTCGGTGTACATCTTTTCGTGTATTTTTCCGAATTTTTCCAATGATTTAAATCCACCGTTGTTGGTCGGCAATTTTTGCTTTACGATGTCGGCGCCCAAGGTGGCTCCCAGGTGATTGGCTTGGCCCGTCAAATCGGCGCTCGAATGATAGTCTTTGTCGGATTTAAATGCGGGGTTGCGTAGGTAACACCATAGTATGGTTGCCATGCCTAACTCGTGAGCGCGTGCAAACACAAGGCTTGTTTCCTCAATTTGACGGTTGGATTCTGCCGAGCCGAAGTAGATGGTGGCCCCTACGGCAGCGGCGCCCATTTCGGCGGCTTGCTCCACTTGCCCAAAATAAATTTGATCAAAGGTATTGGGGTAAGTGAGCAATTCATTGTGATTCAGTTTGACAATAAATGGAATTTTATGGGCGTACTTCCGCGAAATACTTGACAGAACACCCAGGGTAGAGGCGACGCCATTGCAGCCACCTTCAATGGCCAATCGAACGATATTTTCGGGGTCGAAATAATCTGGGTTGGGAGCAAAACTGGCGCCCGCTGAATGTTCAACGCCTTGGTCGACGGGTAAAATCGATACGTAGCCGGTATGGGCCAAGCGGCCGTGTCCGAACAGGCGGCTTAAGTTATTCAGAACGCAGTTGGACCGATCGCTGTGAACAAATATTTGATCTACGAAATCGGGGCTCGGTAAATGTAACTTTTCTTTCGCGATCGTCTTGCAGACGTGTTGCGATAAGTATCCATTATCTTTTTCTAAGAACTGTTGAATATGCTTATTCATGACTGGCTATAATATGAATTTTTTATACCAAACACAATCTTTTGTGTGATTTTTTTATCTTTTTTGACGAGTGCGTTCCGATCATTGTTTCCTTGACTTGAAAAATTTTTGCTTTGTATCATGGTAAAATGCATTGGATTGATGTTATTATTACGGTTGCATTCTTACTTGCGACTTTGTGGATCGGAATTGCTTCTGGACGTACGATTCAATCTTTTGATGAGTACGCTGTTGGCAACAGGAATTTTTCAGATTTTGCTGTGTTTTGTACGGTGGCCGCCACGATGATTGGCGGAAGTGCAACCATCGGCTTTGTGGGACGCTTCTACGATGTCGGCATTGTTCATATTCTGGCCCCCTTGGGCTTACCAATTGCATTCTTTTTAATTGCCATTTTTATTGTCCCCAGAATGCGTAAATTTTACGGATGTTGCTCCATTGGTGATATCTTTGAAAAGAGTTATGGCCTGCCGGGGAAGTACACGATCGGACTCGTGAGCTTTATCATCATGTTGTTGGCTTCTATCGCCCAGGTGGAAGCGATGGGGCTGATTATTAATAAAATGTTAAACATCCGTTATGAGTACAGTGTCATTTGTTCGGCCGTTTTCTTGTTCGTTTACACGGGTAGAGGGGGTGTGAAGGCGGTTACTTTTACGGATGTTCTACAGTTCGTTATTTTAACCATCGCAATCCCATTAATGTTTAATTTTGGGGTGCAGAAGATAGGGGGTATTAATAAATTTTTACAATCTATTCCTTCTGAATGTTGGCATATAACGCCGGAAGGATTTCACCGCTATTGTCCATTATTCTTCATTTTTTCGTTACCGACCTTGGCACCGATGTTTATACAACGTTTGCTGTTGACGAAAAATACCATTCAGGGGGTGCGTGCTTTTGCCATTACGGCCACTTTTTACCTATTTTTGATGGTTATATTGATCGGCATTGGCATTGTTGTAAAAATTCTGTATCCGGGCTTGACGAATGCAGATCAAGCGGTACCAACCTTGATTCAGCATGTTATGCCGGTTGGAATTAAGGGCATTGTGGTCGCAGGCTTCTTGGCCATATTGATGTCTACGGCAGATTCTTCTTTAAACGCGGCTAGTGTGGTCTTGGCCAACGACTTGTTTTTCCCGCAAATGAAGCAATTGACGCAAAAAACCAAGCTGCGCATTGTGCGGACGTTAACTTATATTTTGGGCCTCATTTGTGTTTTTACGGCGCTCAGTTACAATATATTATTTGAGATTGAGGTCATCTACAACAGTCTTTGGTTCAGTACCACTTTATTCCCATTGTACTGTTGTTTATTCAATAAAAAGGTAAGTCTTCGTGGATTTTTCGTCAGTATTGTCGTTGGATTTAGCACCATGTGGCTTTGGAATTTTTACATGAAGCCTGTAACGCACGTCGACGGAGTTTTCCCCGGCTTTTTTGCAAATCTCATTTGCTTTACCATTTTTTACTTTAAGGATGGTCGTCAGAAGGTTTTCCCGCACATTCACGAAGAAGGTTTGTTGTCCGAATTGACGCGCGCGCGCCGAAAAGTTCAATTGACGCCTGTGGCGGACGGCGTGAAGCAGAACGTATTGCTCGGGATTTTTTTGCTCGTTATGCAAATATTTCCGATTTTATTTACGGAAATGCCCTCTACTTTAACCAAAGCGAGTTTGACGCTCGTCAACGGGGCAATGGCACTCCTGCTTATTTTCGGTACGCAATTTCCGACATTTTATAAAAAATATTTTTACTTGTTGAAAGAAATTACCTTGCTCTTATGTTTACCCGTAACATCGATTTATCTGATCTTTTTTGCCGAGAATGGTTGCCTGCACTTGGTGAGCTTTGGGCTTTCAGTGCTGTTGATTAATTTGTTGGCGGAGGATCGGTTTTATCGCGTGAGCTTGTTTATTAGCTTGACCATGATTGCCGTGGTGACGATCGCCTGCTTGTTTTGCGAAAAGTCTCTTACGATCCCCAATCAAATTTATTGGTTCCACGTTTTGTACATCTTTGGATTCATTGCGGTTTTATTTACCGTGTGGTTTAAGAAAAATGCTTTGGTGGAAGAGCGGTACGCCTTGGCTCGATCAATTGCCCACGACGTCATGACGCCGCTGCTTGTACAGAGGATTATCGTTCATAAAAATACCTTGGACATGTGGCCGAAAAACGAACAAGCCCTTTTCCAAGAGAGCTTAAACACAATTTCCAATTTGGTGGATTCCGTCATGTCTAAAAACGCCAAATCGTACGAATCCTTGGATGAGGAGAATGTCAACGAGTTGGTGCAAACGGTCATCAATCAAAAGCACTTTTTATACAAAAATCTGCGCATTAATTTTGATAGCAGCCAAACGTTTAAGGTGCGCTTAGACCCATTTTTATTTCAACGGCTTATAAGTAACTTAATTAATGTTTGTGTGCCTGCTTTGTCCAATAATGCGGAAACCGTCCTTCATATTCGACTATTTCTGGATGAAGACGAGCACGTCACACTGCAAATGGGTGATAATTTACTCACCGCAGCCTTGAATAAGCACATAAGACAGCAGCAAGTGACGGATAAAAAGTACAATATCGGGCTCGATTTTTACGAGTTGCAAAAAATTGCGGAGACCTGGCGAGCAAAGTTGTCGTTGGTTAAACGGTCGCCCGATGTCAGTGTTTGTCAAATTCAGTTTTACAATTAAGGTGATGAAATCCTTATTACGCGGTGGGTGCAATTAAAATAACGTATTCGCCGCGCGGTGCTTTCGCTTGAATCTCTTCCGCGATCTTTGCCAGTGGGCCCCTGTAAAAGGTTTCATTGATTTTGCTTAATTCTCGGGCGATAAAAATGTTTGTTTCTGGCTCGAACACGGCTTGTAAGATTTCCAATAAGCTTAACAAGCGGTGGGGAGATTCGTACAATATTAAAGTCGCCGATGAGGGATGATAAGCCTCCAGCAGTTTTTGTTTGTGACTTTTCTTCTGCGGCAAAAAGCCCAAAAACACAAATTGGTTGCTCGGAAAGCCCGAAATGCTCATGCCGGTGATGGCCGCATTGGGCCCCGGTACAGGAATTATGGGAATGTGATTTTCGTGGCAGAGGCGAACTAAACGGTAACCAGGATCGCTGATGGTAGGGGTTCCGGCATCGCTCACCAGGGCGACGGATTGTTCCGCATTGAGCTTGTCGACGAGATGCTGGGCGCTTTTAATTTCACCGCTATCTCGGTAGGTGAACAGGCTCTTCGGTTTGATTTGTAGGGCCTGCAAGAGCTTTTGTGTGACACGTGGGGTTTCGCAGGCAATGCAGTCGCACGTACTTAGGATGCCAATCGCGCGCAAGCTTAAATCGCTTAAGTTGCCAATCGGTGTTGCGACTACGTACAAGGTCCCCACTTGGGCCACATTTTTTTCACAAAGTGATTGCAAGACACTCATGCGAACAAGCTAGCGTTATTTTCGGCAAAGTAAACACTTTTTGTGGGCCTTGAACTAAATGTGATTTTTCTTGCGATCTTAAAGGTATTCGTTGTTTGTGCCCTTTATCAAGAGCGATGTATTTTGCGCTTGATGTTTATTTTTACCTTGAGTTCAACGAGCTTTGTGCGTTGTGTTAGGAATCGGAATATGCGTCTGCCGAGGAGCTGGTGCTGTTTAATAAATTGAATGTCAATGGAATATGTGTTTTGGCGTGTTGGGATGAATTAAAATAAAATGAAGAAAACAATTTGGAATCCGTGGCATGGTTGTCGGAAGCTGAGTGAAGGTTGTCAAAATTGTTATGTGTACTATTTTGATGGGGAAAGGGGAAAAAACGCTTCGCAGGTTTACCGGGTCAAGGATTGTAATTTTTATTATCCCATTCGTCGAGACAAGCGTGGTGATTACAAAGTCAAGTCTGGGGAAATGATTTACGTGTGCTTGACCTCTGATTTCTTCTTGGAAGAGGCAGATGCGTGGCGTAAGGAGGCTTGGGATATCATTCGGATGCGAACCAACGTGGGCTTTGTAATTATTACGAAGCGGGTGGCGCGAGTGTTGCGTTGCTTGCCGAATGATTGGGGAGACGGATGGGAAAATGTGTGGCTTCATGCGACGGCGGAGAATCAAAGGCGGGCCGATGAGCGTCTGCCGATTTTATTGTCTTTGCCATTTAAACACAAAGGCATTGTCGTGGCCCCCTTTATTGAAAGGGTGTCATTAGGTAAGTACTTGTCAACTGGGGCCATTGAGCAGGTGTCATGCGGAGGTGAAAATTATCGTGCGGCTCGGCCGTTGAATTATGATTGGGTGAAACAACTGTCGATGGAATGCAGGGCCCACGACGTTACGTTTACATTTTTTGAAACTGGGCAAGTCTTTGTTAAAGAGGGAGAACAGAGGATTATTACAAATAAATTGGAACAAGCCCGATATGCGTTGTCGTTGGGCCTTGATTATCAAAGTACAAAAGTGTCGGCTTTCCATTTGCAAAAGCAGAACAATTACGCGCAAGGCGAGCTGTTTGAATCTCTTGCTAGTGACGTATAGTGAGGGTGGGAAGATGGGGAGAATACCCGTGCATCGCTGTTGACATTTTTGGTAAAAAAGTGAAATTTACTGTAAATGGAATTTTCTTTTGAGCAGTATGTTGCGCAGCGGATTAAAGCGCTTGCCTTGACGCTTGCGGTGTTTGACGAGGATTTTGATCCAGAGGTACGTCCGTCGAATGGACGTTTTGGGGATTTTCAAGCGAATGGAATGATCGCTTATTTGGGACGCAAGCATGAGGATGTTCGTACGTGGGCCCATAAATTGGGTGAGCTCTTAACGGCGAAGGAGCCGGGATTGGCCGTATCTGTGACGGGTGCAGGATTTTTAAATATTACGATTAAAGATGAGGCTTTAATTCAATGGCTTTTAAAATACCATACGGAGGCATCTTATCGCGGTGCATGTACGTCGATTTTTTCAGATCGTACGGTGGTCATTGATTATTCGTCCCCCAATACCGCCAAGCGTATGCACGTGGGGCACTTGCGTTCCATGGTTATTGGCGAAGCCTTACAACGACTGATTCGCTTTGGAGGCGGCCGTGTAATTCGTGACAATCACATTGGAGATTGGGGCACGCAATTCGGCATTTTGCTCATGCAAATCAAGTCGTCTGGGTATGCATTTACGGATACACCGGAAGAGACGATTGAAGCTTTAGAGAAGTTGTACCAAGAGGGCATGGCGAGGACAAAAGAAGACCCTCTTGCTTTGGAAGAGGCACGCCAAGAGCTGGTTAAATTGCAAGGTGGGGATGCCGAAAATCTAAAAATTTGGGAGCGCATTAATCGTTTATCCTACCAAAGCTTTGAGAATATCTACAAGCGCATGGGCGTCGAATTTGACCATGTCTTGGGGGAATCGTTTTACCGGGATAAGGTAGAGGCCGTTTACGACGATTTACAAAAGTACGGTTTGGCCGTTATGGATCAAGGGGCCCTGGTGGTTTTTCACCCGGAGCATCCCCGTTTTTGCAAGCAGCCATTTCTCATTCGTAAGTCCGATGGCGCGTCCAATTACGCGTCAACCGATTTGGCGACCGTGCAATACCGCGTGAAAGAATTCAATGCGGATGACATTGTGTACGTGACGGACAGCCGTCAGAGGGATCACTTCGAGCAATTGTTTTTGACCGTTCGCAAGTGGTTTCAATTGGCGGGGAAGGCGGTTCCTCGGATGCATCACGTTTATTTTGGAACTGTTCTCGATGCAAGCGGTAAGGCCATTAAGACGCGTGAAGGCAAGCCGATCCAATTGCAAACTTTGTTGGATGAGGCCGTCGATCGGGCGTTGCGCTTGATTCAAGAAAAAAATCCCGACCTGTCCGACAACGAACGGCGTAAAGTGGCCGAAGTGGTTGGCTTGGGTTCAATTAAATACGCCGATCTCTCGCAGGAGCGTACGAGCAATTACTGTTTTGAATGGGACAAGATGATTAATTTTGACGGCAACACGGCCCCGTACTTGTTGTACGCCATTGCGCGGATTTATGCGATTTTCCGTAAAATGAATGTGGATGAACGGGCCTTCGATGATTTCGACAAAGAGATTGCAAATGGAATGACGACCGACGCAGAGCGTGCGCTGGCCAAAAAATTGATCGCTTTTCCATCGGCGTTGAATCTGGCATTAAAAGAATTGAAACCGCACTGGCTGTGCCGTTACTTGTTCGAATTGGCGGGCAGCTTTTCCAGTTTTTACAACGCAGATAAAGTCAACGTGGACGATGTTGCCGTTCGCAAGCTTCGTTTGCTGCTGTGTAAGGCAAGCCTGTCGACGCTTGAAACGGGTCTGCATCTCTTGGGCCTAGAAACACTTGAACGTATGTAGGCGCCGGTCGGCGAAAAGCTTCGCCGACACAGCGTTTGATTATGCGCTTACGTTGTTACCTTGATTTTGCGCCGAGGCAGATGCCTGCTGATCTGCATTTTCTTTAGACAATGCATCTATAAATGCTTGTGTAGCTGCTGAAGAATATGAGATATTTTTGGCAATTGATGAGCTTCCTACGCACGAGAGTGCTGTCGTATATGCGTCTGTATATGTGAAATAACCATTGTCGTCTATTTTACAGAATTCAATGCCAAACATTTCTGTAAATTTTTGACCTTGTACGAAGGCCATATCGTTTGAGGCAGAAATATCGCCTTGCGCTTTTTGAATTCGTTTAAGTGTATTTTCATACTTATATTGTTCGCTTGGTGCATTGTTGTTATTATGTTGTAAAGTTGCACCATACAGTTCACCTGCATCAATTTTTGCCGTAGATAGTTCTTGTAAAAATGAGGTAATTTTCGGAGCAACCTTGTTTTCTAAGATTTGCATCTTATTTTGCTCTTCAGTGTTGCTAATAGACCTCAATTTGCCGCCAAAGCCCTGTTGAGCTGCCGGGGCTTGTTGATTGCCCTGTACTTGTTGTTGATTTGTCTTTTTAGCAATTTTGACATTGCCCCAACCTGTAGTTGTATTATTCGTATTTTCATTCGTCTTTATTGGATTTCCACTGATAATTTGTTTGGCTAAGTTGCGTTGTACAATGTTTAATCTTTTCATTTCTTGTGGAATATTTGGGAGGGCTGCTTGAGCTAGATTATGAATTTCTTGAGCTAAGTTTTGTCCTACCTTGTCTTGCAAACTTTTGGCAAAATCCAATTGTTGCTTTACAAATTGGAAGCTGTCTTTGAAATCGCTGCTTACATCTAAAAGTGGGAATCCCGTTCCCTCTATAATCTTGTTTAGCGCTTTTGCCAATTCATTAAAACGCTCTTTATTTACAACCGTATAAGTCGATGCTTTATTTTTTTCTTTTTGTTCAAATGGTTGTAGT
Source organism: uncultured Verrucomicrobiota bacterium (assembly GCA_902495005.1). Taxonomy (GTDB): domain Bacteria; phylum Verrucomicrobiota; class Verrucomicrobiia; order Opitutales; family UBA9783; genus CABUVL01. The sequence continues at coordinate 13,650 of CABUVL010000008.1, forward strand.
CGTTTATCGTTAGCAATTTCGTTATATGCTTTTTGATAATCTTCTAAGTTGTTTGCTAATGTAAGTAGGTTGTTTTCCACAGACATTTGCGCATTTCGTTGAACTAATAAAGAAGTTATATCGATGGTTGTTTGTAATGTTTGTACTTGTTTTTCAAGAGATGAAATTTTGTCTTTTCGAATAAGATGTTGTTTTAATGTGGATATCTTTGGCAAAATTTCTTTATCGCTCGCAAATCTTATTTGTAGATTAAGGTCGGCCTTGTGATCACTAATAGCGCCTTGGATTTCATCATCAGAAACGCCCTTGTCTTTCAATGTATTTTTAAGATTTGTTAAGTCATTATCAGATAACAACTTGCTCTGTTCCATAGGAATTTGGCGTCGCAAATTGTCAAATTTTGCTTTATTACTTGCTTTAATCTTGTCGACATCGCCTTGCAGAGAGTCGTAGGAAAATTCCGACCAGTAAGAACTCAATTCGGCTGGCAACTTGGATCGTTGTTCTACAAATTCAGCAATTTGTTGGTCCATGCCAGTCTTACATTTAGGCAGAAGTGTCGCGGAGGCATTGCTTTCATTTTTAAGTTGTGCAATGGCATCATTAATACTTTTTACGGAGTCCAAACGATTTTGGAAATCTGTTTGCGTGCCGTTCGTTAATTTTTGGTCTCTTAAGTCGCTTAATGTTTGATATTGTGTGTCGTTGATAAGACCTTGCATTTTTAACAACTCAAGATCGTTGAAAAAGGCTAGTGGATTGCTGCCGTACAGATTCTTTTGCCCTTCATCAAAAGAAAGTGTGCAATCTATGGATTTGCCACAGACGACCTGTTTTACGGTTGTTGTATTACTTAAACAATCATTGATGGCCGCTTGTATCTTATTTTTTAGCTCATCAATCGGTTTCTTAAGGCTATCAATTTCACCATTTAATCGGTCGACGGACTTGCTCAGATCTTGTTGGTAAGCCGTTAATTCACCTTTATTGTGAATGCTTCTGGAGGCCAGCTTGCACGCGACCTCGTTTCCTTGAAGATCCCTGTAGCTGACCGAAAACTCGACAGTTTTACCCTTGCTTTGAAGCTCTTGAAAAGCCTTTAAATCATTGTTGAAATTTTCCTTGAGAGCATTATGGGCGTTAGATGCATTTGCGGAATTTGTTGAGGCACCGTTTGAGCTGACCGTAGCCGACCTGACTGCACCCGGAGGGGGCGGTGGTGGAGGAGGCGGCGGAGGCGGTGGGGGAACACCCGTGTCGCCGACCATAGCCGCTTGCCTTTGATGGGGTTCATTTATCGAAGTACTTGCATCGGTAAATGCACTTGCTTTTTCATCTAACTTGCCGAATATGAGGGTTAAAGTTTGTTTGTTGGCTTCACGTAAGAATGGTTCCGGCAGGTTTTTTTGGTGTAATTCACGTGTATCTTGTACAGCTTTCTGTGCCAACGATTGAGCTTCTTCTGCGTTTGGTGTTACCTCGTCTGCTTGTACTTCTGAATTTGTGTCCTGTGTCTGAATTGGGCTGGTGCCTGAGGATTGCGAAGCCGATTGTGAAATGTAGCAGCTTTGCCAGATTACATTGTACTCGTTTAATTGCTGCAATTTGTTTTGCACGTTAGCACGAAGTTCTGCAATACGTTGAGTAGGAGTTTTGATGGTGCTGTCGATAAGATTAAATATGGTTTGAAGTACATTGATGAATTTTTGCAAGCCTTTTGGACTCTTAATGGCTGCAATTTCAGCCTCGCATTTATCGATGTCGCGCACAATATGTGCAATGGCCATTTGAGCAATTTGCTGTTGTTGTACAGTTCTGCTTATGGAAGTGGAGTCAATGTTATTTAGAGAATTCCTACTATTGACATTTTGTGCATCCAATCCGGTCGTTGCTTGTAAGTTGACGCTTGTGTCGTTTGTATTGTTAGAAATATTTTGCAGGTTTGTTCCCTGAAATGCGGTGTTTGTGTTTGTAATTGACATGATACTCTGAACGAAGCAAGTTCCGTGCCAGTAGTGAACGGTGTGACTTCGATAAACGTAAAATGAATTTTGTCTGACCAATAATTAGATGAAAAATATTTTTTATTAATTAAAATGCTGCCAACTTGTAATGCTTGATTGCAAATTTTACAATAAATAAGCTGAACTGTGTATAACGGGAAAATGTAACGTGAAAAAGGTTCTTACCGTCAAAAAAGAGAACCAACCGCTTTCAAAGCGGCTGGTTCTAAACGATCTTATTTTTTTAGATTACATAGATCGAGCTTGTGAATACGTTGCTACCATTCGTCTGCATCTATTGTAACATCAAGATATTGTTGAAGCTGGCCTATGCTAAACTCTTTTCCTTTTTCGGGATTGCCTTGTATTTTTTCTAGAGATGCATAGGATTTTTCATACTCCTTTAAGACGGCAGTTTCATCTTCCTTTAAGTTGGATGCCTTTTGTAGGTCTTGTATTGCTTTGCCGTAGGTATCTAA